>NZ_QWFA01000409.1 GCF_003501885.1 Streptomyces globisporus | reverse complement strand
CGTGGCCGGTGGCCAGGAGGTGTTCGGTGACGAGGCGGGCGCCCAGCTCCTGGTCGAGGGAGACGCCGGGGATGTCGAGCCCGTGGCTGCCCTCCACCGTGACGACGGGAAACGGCGGGGTCAGCCGGGCCAGGGCCTGCACGCTGGAGCGCTGGGGGGTGATGGCGACGGCGCCCTCGACGCCCCAGGCCGCCAAATGGTCGAGCGCGTCCTCCAGCGCGTGGCCGCCGCCGCTGCGCAGGGTGACCGTCGAGACCAGATACCCCTCGTCGCGCGCTGCTTCCTGCAGGCCGGCCAGGGTGCTCGCGGGGCCGTAGAGCGTCGGGTCGACCGCGATGACGCCGATGGTCCGCGAACGCCGGGTGACCAGCGCCCGGGCCGCGGAGTTGCGGCGGTAGCCGAGCCGTTCGATCGCGGCCGTCACCTGGTCCCGGGTGGTGGCCCGGACGTTGGGGTGGCCGCTGAGCACCCGGGACACGGTCTGGTGGGAGACCCCCGCCTCCCGGGCGACGTCCGCCATCGTCGGTGGTCGGAGGGCCTCGGTGGGGCGGGTCATGCCTTGCTTCCTCCGGACGACAGCCGCGGCCCGGCCCGGCCGCGGGACGCCCCGCGAGGGCGACGGGCCCACCTCGAATTCGAGAAACAGCTTAACGCCTCTTGCCCCCAACGTGTGTGAGCGCTAACAATCCAGTGGCCGGTGGGCGGATCCCCGGTCGACGGCGCCCCGGGCACCGCGACGCCGGGGTGCCGCCGGCTTCTCGCCCCTGCCCAGAGCCGCCCCGACGCCCCGCCCCCAGAGCCGCCCCAACCA
>NZ_QWFA01000408.1 GCF_003501885.1 Streptomyces globisporus | reverse complement strand
GGGCGTGGCGGTCGGAGCCGTGGGCGGCGGGGACGGCCAGCTCCACCCGGCCGACGGTCTCGGTCCCCCGGGCGAACAGCGGGCGCTCGGCGACCTTGCTGACGAAGACGCCCGCGCCCAGGAGCCCCACGGACACGAGCCGGGTCCAGCCGCGCGGGCGGCGGTGGCCCTCGAAGGTGGCGCCCAACTCCACCTGGTAGCTGTAGAGATCGGCACCGTTCTGGAAGGTCAGCTGGTCGTGGGCGACCGCGACGGTGTTCTTGGTGGCACGGGTGCGCGTCTGCGCGTAGCGGGCGCCCAGGGAGACGTTGCCCGCCTGGCGGGGCAGCCCGGTGCCGGGGTCCTTGTCGTGGTCGCGCGGCGAGATGCCCAGCTCGACCCCGGCGGAGAGGGTCGTGGACTCCTGCTGCCCCTGGCCGGAGATCTCGGTGCCGATGACGGCGTTGCGCAGCGAGCGTTCGCTCAGGGTGGTCTCGAACCGCCGGTCGGTGAGCCGGGCGCGGAGGATGAGCGTGTGGTGGCCCCGGCGGACCTTGCCGTCCTCGGTGAGGGTGACCGGCACCCCGGTGGTCGTGAGGTCGTCGAGGCTCTGCGCGAGGGTCGGCCGGTTCAGCGCCTCGCGGACCTGCCGCTCGTTGTGCAGCGCGGTCCGCATGCGCCCGTCCCCGTACCAGAGCTTGGCCAGGTGGGGGTGGCGCAGCATCAGCGGCGGGACGAAGAGCGACGGGTACGCGCGGTGGAGGGTGTCCAGGACGGTGTCGGTGAAGGCCTTCAGGGGGTCGGGAGGGGTGGGCGCAGCCGTGCCCGGAGCCGGGGCGGGAG
>NZ_QWFA01000407.1 GCF_003501885.1 Streptomyces globisporus | reverse complement strand
CCCCCGTGTCGACCGCCAGCAGCGACCCGCCCCGCCCCAGCAGGTACGCGACATCCCCGGCCATGACCACCTCCGGCCCGTCCAAGGTGAAGGGCAGCGCGATCCGGGCGGCGACCCCGGACGCGGGGGCGTACCGGACCAGTTCGGCGGTGTCCGAGTTCTCGTCCATCGCCGTCAGCACCAGCTCCCCGGCCCCCGCCGCGGAGACCGGCGTCAGCACCCCGTCCAGCCGCCGCTGCCAGGACGCCCGGCCGCTTCCCGCGTCCACCGCCGTGACGAGCGTCGACGCACCCGAGGCCGCGTGTTCGAAGGCGTAGGCGAGCCCGGACCCACCGTCGTGCAGCGCGAAGTCCGGCCGCACATGCCCCGCCAGCCGCTTCTTCCAGCGCGGCGCCCCGCTCGCCGCGTCCAGCGCCGTCACCGCCCCGTCGTCCGCGACGGTCAGCAGGGTGTCACCCGCCGGGAACGCCGCCCCGGGCCCCGCGGACAGCGAGGTGTCCCGGACGGCGGTCCCCTTCACCGGGTCGAGCGCGCGCAGCTTCCCGTCCGGGCCGCCGGACAGAACGACCGCGCCCGAGACGATCGGGGCGCGGGCGCTCCCGTCCGAGGAGGACCGGGCCGTCCACTCCACGCGCCCGTCCGCCGGGTCGATCCTGACCGTGCCGGTCCCGGCCACCGAGCAGTACAGCGCGCCCCCGGCCCCGGCGCCGGCACAGACGGGCGTGCCGCTCCCGCCGGCCCGCAGTGCGGTACGCCAGGGAGCGACGGCACCCCCGGCCTTCGCCCCGCCCGGCTCCCCCTCCGACCCGCGAGGGCTCGCCTCCGTAC
>NZ_QWFA01000406.1 GCF_003501885.1 Streptomyces globisporus | reverse complement strand
GTACGGGGTCGCTCTCCCCCGGACGGGGGGCGGGGGCCGTGGGGTCCTGGTCGCCGCGGATCGCGATGGCGGCCAGTTCCGGCTCCTGGCCGGGGGCCGGGGCGCAGGCGACGTCGAGTCCGGGCGGCGCGGTCGGCTCACCGGCCTCCGTGAGTGAGGTCAGCGCGAGGCCGAGCGCGTCGGGGGCGAGCGTCGCGCGTCCTGGGCTGCCGAAGGTGACCGTCGGCACGTCCCCGGTCGCGGTGAGGGTCAACGCGCCGTCACGGTCCCCCTCACTCTCGCCTTCGCCCGGCGTGGGCAGCTCCGTCGGCGGGGCGGTCAGGTCCTGCCATGAGGCATCGGCGGACGTGTCGCCGACGCTGTTGCGGACGGTGAGCCGTGCGACGGCCGACAGGGTGGCGGCGTCCAGGCCGGCGAACCGGGCGAGCGCCGTCGGTGGCAGGGTCACCTCGACCGCCACCTGAGCGGGGCGGATCTCCTCGCCCGTACGGGCCGAGGTGGGGAGCACGGCCGAGACGACGACGTCCACCTCCTCGGGCCCGGAGGGGAAGGGGCAGGTGTAGCGGAGGGCGACCTCCGACTTCTGTTCCGCGGCGGCCGATTCGGCGCTGGGAACGAGTGCGGTGGCGACGACGAGCGCCCCGCCCACGGCCCAGTGGATCGGTCGTCTCGCTGCGGCGCGTGCATCGACGGTCATACGGATGTGTCCTTCCGGCGCGCGTGGGCCCAGAGGGCGGGCGGCTGCGGAGCGGGTCCGGTGTGCGGCGGCGGCTCTACGGGCGGCGGCCGGGCGGGCCGCGGGCGGACTTCGGGGCGGGGTCGGGCTTCGG
>NZ_QWFA01000405.1 GCF_003501885.1 Streptomyces globisporus | reverse complement strand
ACCCGTAACATGGCGAGAAAGCCACACGTCCTGCCATCCACAGCTGCGCCGACAGCGAATGTCACGAACAGGGGCACCCTCATGCTGGATGCGACATGTGCGCCTGCGGACATCAAGTATCCGACGGACTTGGGGCTTTTGAATCATGCCCGTGAAATCCTCGAAGACATCATTGACGTGCTGCACCGTCCCCATATCGGAGCGATGGAGAAGCCGCGCACGTACCGTGAGAAAGCCAGAAAATCGTACCTGGGCATATCCAAACAACGCAAGGCATCGGGCAAGGTGATCCGTAAAGCGATCAAAAAGCAACTTGGCTACGTGGGACGGGATCTGCGGATCATTGAAGCACTTGTGACGCATACGCCTTTCACGGAGCTGAGCAAAAGACACTATCGCCAGTTGCTGATCATCTCGGAGCTTTACCGCCAACAACGCCAAATGATGGAGAAGAAGACGCATGTCATCTCCGACCGCATCGTGAGTATCGAACAGCCGCATGTACGTCCGATGGTTCGAGGCAAAGCTGGGGCGAACGTAGAGTTCGGCGCCAAAATCGCTGCCAGTATGGTGGACGGTTATGCCTGGATCGAAACGGCGCAATGGGACAGCTTCAACGAGGCAACAACGCTGCAAGCATCGGTGGAAACATACAAGCAGCGATTTGGGCATTACCCTGCCGTCATTCTGGCCGACAAAATCTACCGCAATCGAGACAACTTGAACTATTGCAAGGAGCTTAGGATTCGACTCAGCGGCCCCAAGCTCGGCAGACCATCAAAACAGCAAAGCGATGGCGATTGTAGGCAAGAGCGGCAGGATGCCGCACAGCGTAATG
>NZ_QWFA01000404.1 GCF_003501885.1 Streptomyces globisporus | reverse complement strand
GACGGGGGCGGGGGCCGAGGTGGTCGTGGTCGGGGCCGCCGACGTGCCGCCCTCGTCGCGGCCGAGCAGGATCGCGCCGGTGACGGCCGCGCCCAGGACCAGCACCCCGCAGAGCGTGACCGCCAGGATCTTCGTCCGGTTGCCGCCCCCGGCTCCGTCGTGCGGGCCGCGCTGGTGCGGGAGCGGGAAGCGACGGCGGACCGAACCCGGCCGGGCCGGACGCGGCCGGGCCGAACTCCCCCGCGCCGGACTGCGCCGGTCCGAACCCCGCCGCGCCGAACCCCGCCGGGCCGGGCTGCGCCGGTGCGGGCGGCTGGTGCGGTGCGGACCCGTCGGCGGCGGGCGGGCGGGTGTACGCGGTCCAGGCCGTGCCGTCCCACCAGCGCTCCAGGCCGGGTGCACCCGTGTCCGGATACCAGCCGGGCGGCGTCGCGTTACTCATGCGGACACTCTAGAACCCGGCTCCGACACGGTCACGGGAGTCCCGGGTTCAGGTGTCGCGGCCGGTCAGGGACAGCAGATCGCGGGCGGGGCCGGTGGGGCGGTGGCCGCCGGGCCAGACGGCGCGCAGTTGGCGGCGCAGCCGTACGCCCGCGACCGGGACCTTGACGAGGCGGCGGGACGACAGCTCCTCGCCCAGGGCCAGTTCGCTCAGGACGCAGGGGCCCGCGCCGCTCTCGGCCGCGCCCTTGACCGCCGTGGTGGAGGAGAGCTCCAGCAGCGGCTGGGCGAGCCCGCCGTGCACGGCGAGCGCGGCGTCCAGGACCTGACGGGTGCCGGAGCCGTGTTCGCGCAGGATCAGCGGGGTGGCGGCGAGTTCGCCGGGCAGCAGCGGGGTGCGGCGGCGGGCCCAGGGGTGGGTGG
>NZ_QWFA01000403.1 GCF_003501885.1 Streptomyces globisporus | reverse complement strand
ATCCTTTCGGGCCTGATTCCCAGTCAGTGGGGCTTGTCTTCCCGACTGTTGGGCCGTTCCGACGAGTGAGACTTTAGCGGAGTCCTGGGCCCCGACGCTAATCGGGGATGTCCCTTCGAACGCGGATTCCTCATTTCGCGCAGGCACGCGAAAAGGCATACGACGTGATGTCGCGTGTCTTCTCGTGGTTACTGCGGAAAGGCTGTCCGGGGACCGACCGGGGTCGGCGCTCACGTCGAACAACTCGGAGCACACTACGGACCTGCCGGGGGCGTGTCAACCCCCGGGTGTTCGCCGCTGTCCCGGAGCATGACGGCGGCGCCGATGGCGGCCTGGACGATGAGGTCGTGGGCCTGGGCACGAGGCAGGCCGAGCAGGATGCCCGCGTCGGTCATGGCCTCGACCAGGAAGTAGAAGTAGGCGGGGCCGGAGCCGGAAAGGGCGGTGGCGGCGTCCTGCTGGGACTCCGGGACGCGGAGAGTCTTGCCTACGCCGCCGAAGATCTCCTCGGCGGTGGCGAGGTGCGCGCCGGTGGCGTGGCTGCCCGCCGAGATGACGGACATCCCCTCGTCGACGAGGACCAGCCGCTCCTCGATGAACGTGGTGGTGATGCCGGCGGCCGCGCTGATGACCAGACGGTCGGCGGTGACGTGCGGGGCGAGTTCGTCCAGGAGCTTGCCCATGTCCTGCGGCTTGACCGCGAGGATGAGGATGTCGGCGTTCTTGGCCGCCTCCGCGTTGGTGACGGACCCGACCCCGTACCGCGTGTTCAGTTCCTGGGCCCGGTCGCTGCGGCGGGTGGTCACCAGGATGTCGGCCGGTCGCCACCCCGCCCGGATCATCCCGCTGAGCAGGGCCTCGCCGATCTTGCCGGTGCCGAGGACTGCGACTGTCTGGGTCATGCGTTCACCCTCCGGGCGGTGCTGGGCTGTGCGGTGCTGTGGGCCGGGCTGTTGCTGCCTCCCGTCATCCTCGCATCGGGGTTCTCACGGCGTACGGCGGCGGAGGGTGATCGCGCCGAGGCAGAGGACCAGCAGGGCGCTGCCCGCGACCACGGCGATGTCGCGGACGAAGTCGCCGGTGATGTCGGGGTGCTGGAGAACCTGGTTCATGCCGTCGACGGCGTACGACATGGGCAGGACGTTCGAGATCGCCTCCAGGACCGGGTGCATCGCCTCGCGCGGTGTGAACAGACCGCACAGCAGGAGCTGAGGGAAGATCACCGCCGGCATGAACTGGACCGCCTGGAACTCGGACGCGGCGAACGCGGAGACGAACAGGCCGAGCGCGGTGCCGAGCAGCGCGTCGAGCAGGGCGACCAGGAGCAGCAGCCAGGGGGAGCCGACGACGTCCAGGCCCAGCAGCCAGACGGAGACGGCCGTCGCGAGTGCCGACTGGACGACCGCGACCGCGCCGAAGGCGAGGGCGTACCCCCCGATCAGGCCGCCCTTGCCCAGCGGAAGGGCGAGGAGGCGTTCCAGGGTGCCCGTGGTGCGTTCGCGCAGGGTGGCGATCGAGGTCACCAGGAACATCGTGATCAGCGGGAAGATGCCGAGGAGGGAGGCTCCGGTCGCGTCGAAGGTGCCGGGTGCTCCGTCGAAGACGTAACGGAGCAGGGTGATCAGCAGGATCGGGACGATCACCAGGAGCGCGATGGTGCGGGGGTCGTGGGTCAGCTGGCGCAGGACGCGCCCCGCGGTGGCGGTCATCGGGGGGCCTCCTCGGTGGTGAGGGGTGCGGCGGTCTTGTGGGGCGGGTGCTCGTCGGCCGCGTGGTCCCCGGATCGGTCCGCGTCGGCCCGGTCGGTGTCGACGAGGTGGAGAAACGCCTCCTCGACCGTGGCCGTGCCGGTGCGGTGGCGCAGCGCGTCGGGGGTGTCCTCGGCGAGGATCCGGCCGTCGCGCATCAGGAGCAGGCGGTGACAGCGTTCGGCCTCGTCCATCACGTGGGACGAGATGAGGATCGTGGTGCCGCGGTCGGCCAGGCGGTGGAAGAGGTCCCAGAGGTCCCGGCGGAGTACGGGGTCGAGCCCGACGGTCGGTTCGTCCAGGACCAGCAGGTCCGGGGTGCCGAGCAGGGCGACGGCCAGCGAGACGCGGCTGCGCTGGCCACCGGAGAGCGCACCGGCGAGGGCGTCGGCGCGGCTCGTGAGGTCGACGTCGTCGATGGCGCGGGTGACGGCATCGCGGCGGGCGTCCCGGTGGGCGCGTCCGGGGTGCAGGACGGCGGCGAAGTAGTCGAGGTTCTGCCGGACGGTGAGGTCGGCGTAGACGGAGGGCGCCTGGGTGACGTAGCCGATGCGGGGGCGCAGGGCCGGGTCTCCGGCGGGGTGGCCCAGGACGTCGAGGTGGCCCGTGACCTTGGCCTGGGTGCCGACCACCGACCGCATGAGGGTGGTCTTGCCGCAGCCCGAGGGGCCGAGGAGGCCGGTGATGCTGCCCGAGGGGACGGTGAAGTCGAGGGCGCGCAGGACGGTGCGGGTGCCTCGGACGACGGTGAGGTCGCGGGCCGTGATCGCCGAGGTCGGGGGTGGGGGCGCGGCCGGGGACGGGTGCGTCGTGGGGGCGGTCGGTGC
>NZ_QWFA01000402.1 GCF_003501885.1 Streptomyces globisporus | reverse complement strand
CCGAAGCGGTTCCCTCGGCTCCTCCGCAACACCGTGGTCTGCGGCCCCAACCATGCCCTTCTCCCGCCTCACCGACGGCCGACCGGTCATCACCTCCGCCGCCATCCGCAACCGGAACGCCCGCTGTCACGGCAAGTGTGCTGTTATCGCGCTACCTTCTGTGCCCACCTGTGGGTTCTATCGCGAGGCAACAAGTGACGACCGGGGGTTGAGGCGCCAGGGCCCCCACGGGGCCGTGTATCCGCAAGCGGATCGTCCGCCGCGACACCACCCGAAACGACCTTTGCGGCCTCCTCCCGCGCCGCGGTTGCCTCGGCCCTGGCCCTGACCCGGTCCTCCTTGAAGACCAGTACACCGGCCAACGCGTTCAGGGCCTCAGCGATCCTCTCCCGCCAGTCAGCGAACTCGACGGAGTCGACATCGGGCGGCTGTTGCGACTTCACGAAGTGGAGATGACGCAGGGCGTGCTTCAGCACGGCGTCAACCACGAGGCTTCATCCGATCGGTACGCGGTTGACCTCATCGTGCACCACAGTCAAAACACGGCCATATTGGTCATCGGCGACGGCGTCAACGACGGCGCGAGGGGTGGGTGGGGGCCCGCCTCTGGCGAACTCGTGGTGATGTGGGTCACTCCGGATATTTGCTGTATTTGCGCGAATTCACGCTCTGGATCGCTTCGGTGGAAGGCTCGCTGGTGGTGAGATTGGCGTTCGGGTGGCGTGGGGTGGTTGTCGTTGCTGGATAAGCAGTCGGGAACATCTGTATGTCACCAGGGTTTTGCTCTGGGTGACATTCTTCGGGTTGCCACTGCACACCAGCGCGCTGCGGGTCGTCGTTGTGGTGAAAGCGCACTCCGGCGCACTCCCGGGCACTCCAGCCGCTGCCCGGACCTTCCCAGGAGAGGGGCCAACGTCTGTGACGACCCAACTCGTAGGTGACCTGCTGATCCTCGCCCTGGCGGCCCGC
>NZ_QWFA01000401.1 GCF_003501885.1 Streptomyces globisporus | reverse complement strand
CGCGTGGGCTGATGCCGGGCAGCGGATCAGCCTCGCACTGTGGGACGGCTCGCACACCGAGCCCACCGCCCGCCGCCACCCCCACCCGCATCCGAACCGCCGCTTCCGCCTGGATCTGCACCGCCACCTGTGGGATGCGCGCAGGGCCGATGAGCTGCGGCTCCGCTCGGGTGCCGACGGCCGGTCAACCGGGCACGCCGATCGGGCCGTCGACCCGGACCTGTGGAGCGCCGTGCCACCGGACCGCCACTGTGCCGTCGACCGGTGGGCGGCGGAGGCGGCGACCCTCCTCCGAGCTGAGGGACGGGGGCCGGGCGGCACGGTGAGCGTGCGGCTGGGCGGCCGACGCCGGCTGCTTCTCCGCCTGGAGGCCGACGAGGACGGCCCGGGCACACCTGCCGCGCGGATCGCGGCGGTGCTGCAGGATTCGGGTTCGTCCACCGCACCGGTGCTGCCGGACGCGGGGACCTGGGTGCTGCCCGACCTCGACCTGCTCCGTACCGGGGCGATCGAGGCCGGGCAACTGCACCCACTGGTCGCACGGGCGCTCGTGCCGGGCCTCCCGCCGACTTCGGCCCCGACCCGTTCACGTACCGGCGACGGGGCCGGAGTGACGCGCCTGGTGGAATGCCGGGGAGCCCAGCACCGGATCGGCCTGGTCGACGGGGCCCTCGCGCCGCTGGACCACGACCCGGCCGAGATCCGCCGCGAGGAACTTCTGGTCGCCCTCACCGGTACGCCGCTGCCCTGCCTCCGGGCCATCGACGAGGCACACCGACGGCCCGACTGCCTCACCGGTGTGCGCGAACGCCTCGACCACGGGGACATCGCCGGTGCGCTGGCCGTCGTCGAGGGGCTGCTCGGCCCCGAGGCGGTGCTCCGCGACGGCCCCCTGCGGGACGAACTGGAAGCCGCGGCCCGACGTCGGATCACCTACGGACTGTTCCGGGCCGATCTGCTCGGCCCCGGCCCCATCCGTCGCCGCTTCGACCCCCGCCGCCCTGTCGACCCCCGCCCGCGCAGGGCCCGACGACCGCGC
>NZ_QWFA01000400.1 GCF_003501885.1 Streptomyces globisporus | reverse complement strand
GCCTACCCGGCCGCGCCTCCCGCCGCCCACGCCCCGGCCTGGGGGGCGGGGGGCGCGGGCGGAGCCTGCTGAGCCCACTGGGACTCCAGGCGGGTCAGGGACTCCAGCTCGCCGTAGTCGAGGAATATCCCCCGGCAACCGTTGCACTGCTCGATCTGCACACCGTTGCGGTTGTACGTGTTCATCTGCGCGTGACACTTCGGACACTGCATCATCGACTCGGCTCCTCGCCCTCGTTGTGCCGTCGCCGGAATGTCTGCCCGGCCACGGTCCGTTCACCCTACGACGCGGCACCGGTGGCCAACTCGGGCGGCAACGTAGCGATTCGGGCACAGGATTCGATCATCAGCTGTTCGTGCTCGTCCGGGTCCCGTTGCTCCGCGGCGCACTTGGCGAGGGCGACGGCCGCCGTCTGCACCGTCAGGGCGCGGGCGGGGACGTCCAGTGCGGGCCAGGGGTCGCCATCGGCGGGAACGGCCGGTCCCCCGGCGGACCGGTAGGCGTCCAGGAAGGTGGACCAGTCCTCGGGGGCCAGGAGTCCGGCCGCGTACCAGGCGGCGGGCCGGCCGAGGTCCCAGGTGGGATCGCCCACCCCCGCGTCGTCCATGTCGATGAGCAGCCAGGGCCCGTCCGGGGCGGGGTGGCGGACGAGCTGGCCGAGGTGCAGGTCCCCGTGGCACAGGGCCCCGGCCCTCCGCGCGGGGGCCGGGACCTCGCCCCGCGCCCAGGCGGGCAGGGCCCGCCAGCCGGCCAGCACGGAAAGGGCGTCCGGGTCACGGGGCGGGGCGGTCGCATCGCCGGTCAGGGTTGCCATCCCGCCGGAAACGGGGGTCGTGTGGGCGGGCAGGCGTGCGGCGTCACCGGGAAGGGCGGTCGCGTCGCCCTGGAGGGCCGCGCGCATACGGGCGATGGCCCGGGCCGCCTTGGCCGGGCCGCGCATCGGGGGCAGCGGGAACGGAGGCTTCGTCCGGTGGAGGCGGGCGAGCAGGTCGGCCGCATCGGCCCAGGGGGCCGCGCCGGGGGCGGAGGGGTCCACGGGCGCGCCG
>NZ_QWFA01000040.1 GCF_003501885.1 Streptomyces globisporus | reverse complement strand
GTGGGCCGCGAGGTGCTCCTCCATCTGCCCGTACCGCCGCAACTCGGCGCGGCCCACCCCCAGCCCGAGCACCCGGTGGGGCAGATCCATGAGTGCTTCGCCCGCCGCGGCGGAGGAGGTGCCCGCGAGATACGGCTCCACGACCACCACGTCCGCGGTCGCGGCCGCGCCGGCGGCTCGGCGTACCCCCGCCGCGTCGAAGGGCCGCACCGTCGTCGCGTACAGCACGGTGACGTCCAGCCCCTCGCAGGCGGCGAGCACGTTGTCGAGCATGGGGCCGACGGCGATCACGGTCCCGCGCCGCCCCTCGCGCACCACGGAGAATCCGGACCCGCCGTCCACCGGCCGCGCCTCCCGGTTCTCCTGGAGCGAGAGGCGTACGTACACCCGGTCGTCGCCGGTCACCGCCTCCCGCAGCAGGGCCTCGGCCTCGTCCGGATGGCCCGGGACGTGCACCCTCCAGCCGTCCAGCGTGTCGAGCAGGGCGACATCGCCGGGTGCCATATGGGTGAAGCCTCCGGCAGGCCAGTCGTACGAGCCGGCGGCGCTCACCAGGATGCCGCCGACGCCCTGGTGTCCGAAGTCCAGCTTGACCTGCTCGAACGGTCGCTCGACCAGGAAGCTGGCGAAGGTGTGCACGATCGGCCGCATCCCCGTCAGCGCCAGGCCGGCACCGGCTCCGACCAGCAGCTGCTCCCGGATGCCGACGTTGATCACCCGGTCCGGGTGGGTGCGCCGGGCCGGGGCGAAGCCGTCGGCGCTGATGTCGGCGAGCACGACGGCCAGCCGTGGCTCCTCGTCCAGGAGCTGCGAGGCGGTGCTGATGAATCGGTCACGCATGGTGTGCATGAAGGGTCCCTTCCGGGTTCTCGGTCCGATGCGGTCAGTTCTTGGGTTCGACGCGGGCGACGACGGCCAGCGGCCTGCCCGGGTGGGGCGTGATGAACGCCTCGTACAGGGCCTCGTGGTCGCGGCCGTCCACGGTCACCGCGTCCCATCCGGCGGACGCGAAGCGAGAGGCGATCCCGCCGGGCCAGCCGTGGGTGGCGGACGCGTTGTCGATCACGAGGGTGTGCAGCTGTTCGAGCCCGGCGGGGCCCGCATGGGCGATGGCCTCGTGGTTGCTGCCCTCGTCCAGCTCGGCGTCGCCGATCAGGACCCAGACCCGGGGGTCGGTGAGGTCCTGGGCGCGCAGCCCCAGCGCCGTCCCGACGGCGAGCGGCAGCCCGTGCCCCAGGGACCCGCTGCCGATCTCCGCCCCCGGCACCAGCAGCCGGTCCGGGTGGTGGCCGAGCGGCGAGTCGTACGACCCGAAGCCGGGCAGCAGCCCCGCGTCGAAGAAGCCGTGCGCGGCGAGGACCGCGTAGTAGGCCATCGGCCCGTGCCCCTTGGACAGCAGGAAGCGGTCCCGCCCGGGATCGTCGACCGTGTTGGGTGTGATGCGGAGCACCCGGTTGTAGAGGACCCACAGGGCGTCGAGCGTGGAGTGGGCGGCGGGGGCATGCTTCTCCGCCCCGGTCATCAGGGCGATCAGCCGGGGCAGATCCCGGAAGTCGGGCGGGGGTACGGGCGTGGGTGCGGCCTGGCGGTCGGGGGCCGGCGCGGCTGTCGTGTTCGTCATGGCCCGAGCGTTCAACATCAACCATGGTTGAGGTCAAGCGGGAATGGTGTTGGTGACCACCTGCTGGAGTGCGGTATTGTTCTCATGCGCGTTCGGCCAGGGGAAACCCCAGGTCAGGCGGGCAACGGGACGTGGCGCAGCTTGGTAGCGCACTTGACTGGGGGTCAAGGGGTCGCAGGTTCAAATCCTGTCGTCCCGACTGGAGACAGTCGTCGACCGAGGGCCGGTTTCGGAGCAATCCGAAACCGTCCCTCGATCATTTTCGGGGACCAGTTGGGGACCATGTGAGGTCCCGGCCCCACGTCGGACGCCCGCCGCGAGGGGCAGGCCTCCGACGGGTGGGGATCAGTCCTGGGGAGCCTCTTCCCGGCCTTCGAACATGCGGCGTGCGACAGCGCCCTCGTCGTCGATGAGTCCACCCTCGGCCGGGGGAAATGCAGCACCGCAGTGCTCGCACAGCGTCCCCGTCCCTGCGGGGGTGCCGCAGGCCTTGCAGAACCGCTGTGCTCCCTCTTCCTCCGATATCGCTGTCATGGTCCTCCTTCGTCGTGGGTGGCTGCGCCTGGTACCCCTACACGGCGAGATGACGCAGCTGCGGCTGGAGTCACCCGAAACCTGACAACCGGTGGGCGGCCAGAGCCTTCGTGATGCCGCGGAGAAGCGGGCCGGAACGATCCGGTCGCGGGTCCGCGACGTCACCGGCGCGGTGTCGGGGCCTGAGGGGCGAGCCCGGGTGAGGACTTCGCGCCCGCGGACATGTGTGAGAAGTTGTCGTTCGGTCCTCGTGGCCGGTTGGTCGGCGGCTGTTCGGACGGAAGCAGCTCTTCTCGACGACGCCCATCGTTGTGCTCACTTCCTTCATGAGCTCGCCGACGGGCCGTGAGGGGGTGTGCCTCCGTCCCGCCGGTGCCTGCGGGGCCAAATTCCGAGGCAAGGGAGCAGACGTGGGCGACGGTGTACGCGCATCGGTCCAGGTTGTCGTTGAGCACGAGCTGGCCACTGTGCTGGACCGTTTGGACGTTGGCGTGTTCGCGCTCGACGGCCAGGAGCGGATCGTCTGGGCCAACGCGGCGTCCTTGGCCTTCCTGTCATGTTCCGCCCCGGAAGTCGTCGGCCGGGACCTTCGCGCGGTGCATCACCCGGACAGTCCGCAGGTGCCGTTGCCCCGGACGTACGGCAAGGGCGTCGGGACTGCGCTCGCCCCGCCCGGGGACCGGACGTGGCTGGCGCGGGGCGACGGGTCGCCGCTGGCCGTGCGGTGGTTTCCCCTGCCGCTCCGGCCCGAGGCCGAATGCGGTGTGCGGCTGCGCGCCTTCGACACCGACGAGGAAGCGACGAGAAGCCGCTCCGCCGGACGGGCCGTGTCCACGCGGGCCCTGTCGGAGAGGGACCGGCTTGCCCTGCTTGCGGACACCACCGCCCAGCTGATCAACAACATCGACGTGGACGAGTCCCTGCGCCGAGTCGTGAGGCTGATGCTGCCCCGACTCGCCGATTGGGCCGTCGTCGACCTGATCACCGAGACGGGCGCGGTGAACCGGTCGCTCGTGGTCTATGCCCACACAGGCGGACTGGAGGTGCGTGAGGATCTCCAGGGGCCCATGCCCCCCGTGCCCGCTTCCTCACCCATGCCTCTGTCCAAAGCCCTGCGCGGGGTGGCCTCCACCCTCGCCGGACCGAGGACCTACGACGTACCGCCCGACACCGCGGTGGCGGTGGAGCAGCGGAAGCTGTTCGCCGCGACCGGCATCGAGACGGCGGTCATCGCCCCCGTCAAGGGGCCGAGCGAGGTCCTCGGCGCGATCACGCTGGGGCGCACCACGGGCGAGGAGCCGTTCACCCCCGCCGACCTGGGCCTGCTGGAGGACATCGGCCGACGCGTCGGCATCGCCCTGGAGAACGCCCGGCATTACCAACGCCAGCGCCAGATCGCCGCGACGATGCAGCGCTACCTGCTGCCCCAGCTTCCCCGGCTCACCGGGGTGGAGATGACGGTGCGCTACCTTCCGGCTCCGGACGCCTCCCACGTCGGTGGCGACTGGTACGACGCCTTCGCCCTTCCCAACGGCGACACCGCCCTGGTCATCGGCGACGTCGTCGGTCACGACCTGGAGGCCGCCGCGGGGATGGCCCAGCTGCGCAACATGCTGCGCGCCTACGCCTGGGCGCAGGACGATGCGCCGCACCGCACCGTCGAACGCCTGGACCGGGCCATGGGCCACATCACCGATGTCTCCATGGCCACCCTGGTCCTGGCCAGGCTGACCACCGACCCCGCCGGACGGCGGGGCCTCCGCTGGACCAACGCGGGCCACCCGCCCCCACTGCTCCTCGATTCCGCCGGCGGTGGGCGGTTCCTCGACGAAGGCCGAGCGATTCTCCTCGGAGCCTCCGCCGACCACCCACGGTCCGAGGCGCTCGTCGACCTGCCTCCGGGCTCGACGCTCCTCTTCTACACCGACGGCCTCATCGAATCCCGCCGCCAGCCCCTGGATATCGGCCTGAAGCGGCTGAGCGAAGACGCCGCCGAGCTGAACCCCCGGCAACTGGACGATTTCGTGGACCAGTTGCTCGCACGGTCACGGCCCGCCGACAACGATGACGACGTCGCCCTGCTCGCCATCCGTATCCCGAGGGCACAGGATTCCGCTCCGGAGGCCTTCGCCCCCTGAGGGCGTCCGAAGGGCGGACGCCTCAGTTGCAGAACGCTGCGTCCGTCACGGACATGACCGCCTTCGCGCTCTTCTCCGCATCGCTGAAGGTTCCGGGGAGTGCGGTCACCGCCAGGCCTACGGAGCGGCCGTCGTCGGTGGCGCCGCCCCGGGTTTCGTAGCCGTCGATGTCGCCGCCGTGCCCCCAGTAGGCGCCACCGCAGCTCAGCGGGATGCTGAAGACGCCGAGGCCGTAGCGCCACCCGGGCATGAGCGGCGCGTCGACCGTCTTGCGCATCTCGGCCAGCTGTTCGGGTGCGAGGAGCTTCCCGTCGAGGAGCAGGCGGGCGAACTTCGCGAGGTCGCTCGGCGTGGAGATCATCTGGCCGGCGGCTCCGCCCCAGGAGGGGTCCATCCGGGTGGCATCGACGACCTTGCCGTTCTCCAGGCTGCTGAGCGCGTAGCCGCGAGCATGGGGCTTGGGGACGGTCATGTCCCCGGGCTGCGGCCAGGACGTGTGGCGCAGCCCCGCCTTCCGGATCACGCGCTCGGTGATCTGCTCCTGCACCGGCCGCTCGGTGACCTTCTCGATCAGCATGCCCGCGAGCAGGTAGTTGGTGTTGCTGTACTTCCACTGCGCGCCCGGTGCGAATTCCGCCGGGTGGGCCAGAGCGGCGGCGAGCAGGTCATGCGGCTGGAAGAACTTGTGCTGGATCCTCGCGAAGTCCTCCAGTCCGATGTGTTCGGTGTAGTTGGGAAGGCCGCTGGTGTGCTGCAGCAGTTGCCGCACGGTGATCTTCCGGCCGTCGATCCCTTCGCCCCGCACCACTTGGGGCAGGTACGTCTCGATGGGCTCCTCCAGTGCGACCTTGCCCTCGGCCACCAGTTGCAGGACCACGACCGCGGTGAACGTCTTGGTGTTGCTGCCCGCCCGTACGTAGCCGTCGTGCGGGACGGGAACCTGTTCGTCGAGCCGCGCTGACCCGGAGACGAGCGAGGAGGTACGGCCGTCCTTGCGGACCCACGCGAAGGCGGCGGGGAACCTGTCCTCGCTCACCAAGGCGTCGAGGCTCTTCTGGAGGGCCCTGTCCTTGCCGCCCCGCCCTGGCGTGTCCTCGGAAGGATGCGCCACGGCGCCAACGGTGGTGACAGACCCCACCAGGTATGCCGCCGCTATGACCAACAGGCTTTTGCGCAGCTTCGACACAGTCGTCTTCGGTGTCATCAACACTCCCTGATATGCGTTCCGGCACGGGAAATCCTGCCGGGGACCGCAGGGAAGATCAGTAGCGCCGACCCCCGAATACCGGCGGGGGCGGGCCCCACGGCGCAGGTGTACCCGACGACACCGGGGTGGCCCGCCCTGCCGGGTACGCGATCGAGATCCAGCCGTTGCGGGAACTGCTCGTACCGGGGCACCGGTTGTAGTTCGCGGTGAGCCCATGGGCCAGAGTGGGGTCCATGTCCACCACCTACGCGACCATGCCGTTCCACCTGGAGACCGAGCGCCTGATACTCCGGCCGTGGGTCAAATCCGACGCCGCCGCATTCTGTGACCTCCTCGCCGAACGCGGCGACGGGAAGCCCCCGGTGGAGCGCATCCGGACGTCCATCGCGGAGTTTCTCGCCACGACGGAGACCACCGGGATCGCCCTGCTGCCCATCCAGCGCCGCGAGGAGGGTGACTTCATCGGGTACTGCGGACTGATCATCGGCCGCACCACCCTGGAGGAGCCCGAGATCGCGTACGAGCTGTTCCGGCATGCGCACGGGCGCGGTTACGCCACCGAGGCAGCCCGCGCCGTACTCGAAGCCGCTGCGGCGACCGGGCGCACACGGCTCTGGTCGACCGTCGGCACGTGGAACACCCCGTCGCTCCGGGTGCTGGAGAAGCTCGGATTCCAGCGGGATCACGTCTCCACGGAGGAGAACGGCGAAGTGGCCTGGCTCACACGCACGTTGCCGTGAGGCGACGTCGCACGTGCCGGGCGTACCGCCGGCGTTAACCGATGCGTCACGGCCTCTTCCGTTCTGTTCGGTTCTCTTGGAACATCCTGTTCGCTTCTGTTCCCCAGACTTCCACCCGTTCCCCACACTCCAAGAGGCCCCTCACTCATGGCAGATATGAATCGGCGCCGCTTCTTCCGGATCGCCGGTGCGACGGCGGGATTCGCCGCCTTGTCGGGCAGCATCGACCGCGCCGCCGCCATCCCCGCCCACCGCGCCTCCGGGACGATCAAGGATGTCGAGCACATCGTCGTCCTGATGCAGGAGAACCGTTCCTTCGACCACTATTTCGGCGCGCTGAAAGGCGTCCGGGGGTTCGGCGACCCGCGGCCCGTGACGCTGCCGAGCGGGAAGTCCGTCTGGCACCAGGCCGACGCGGTGGGCAAGGAGACCCTGCCGTTCCACCCCACCGCCGACGACCTGGGGATGCAGTTCCTCCAGGGCCTCAACCACGACTGGGCGGGCGGCCACCAGGCGTACAACGACGGGCGTTACGACCGGTGGATCCCGGCCAAGACGCCGACGACGATGGCCTACCTGACCCGGGACGACATCCCCTTCCACTACGCGCTCGCCGACCGCTTCACCGTCTGCGACGCCTACCACTGCTCGTTCATCGGGGCCACCGACCCCAACCGCTACTACCTCTGGTCCGGCCACACCGGCAACGACGGCACCGGCGGCGGTCCCGTCCTCGGCAACGAGGAGCGGGGGTACGGCTGGACCACGTACCCCGAGCGGCTGGAGGAGGCCGGGATCTCCTGGAAGATCTACCAGGACATCGGCGACGGCCTGGACGGCCCCGGCGGCTGGGGCTGGATCGACGACGCCTACCGGGGCAACTACGGCGACAACTCGCTGCTGTACTTCGACAAGTACCGCAACGCCCAGCCCGGCAACCCGCTGTACGACAAGGCGCGTACCGGTACGGATGTGGCCGCCGGCGACGACTACTTCGACGGGATCGCCGCCGACGTCAAGAACGGGAAGCTGCCGCAGATCTCCTGGGTCGCCGCCCCGGAGGCCTTCACCGAGCACTCCAACTTCCCGTCGAACTACGGCGCCTGGTACATCGCCCGCCTCCTGGACGCTCTGACGTCCGACCCCGAGGTGTGGAGCCGCACCGCCCTGTTCATCACCTACGACGAGAACGACGGCTTCTTCGACCACGTCGTACCGCCCTACCCGCCGACCTCCGCGAACCAGGGCCTGTCCACGGCCGACACCTCCACCGAGGTGTACGCGGGCGGCTCCTCGTACGGCCCCGGCGTCTACGGGCTCGGGCCGCGCGTCCCGATGCTGGTCGTCTCGCCCTGGAGCACCGGCGGTTACGTCTGCTCCGAGACGTTCGACCACACCTCGGTGCTCCGCTTCATGGAGCAGCGCTTCGGGGTGCGCGAGCCGAACATCTCTCCGTGGCGGCGTGCCGTCTGCGGCGATCTGACCTCCGCATTCGACTTCGCCCGTACCGAGCCCGCCCCCGGCGACCTGCCGGACACTGCCGCCTACGAGCCGCCGGACCGCGAACGGCACCCGGACTACCGGCCCACCCCGCCCGCCGTCGGCTCGATGCCGAAGCAGGAGCCGGGCAGCCGGCCCACCCGGCCGCTTCCGTACGCCCCGTACGTCGACGGCGCCGTCGACACGCGCACCGGGAAGATCGCGCTCACCTTCAGCCCGGGGACGGAGGCCGGCGCGCAGTTCTACGTCACCTCCGGCAACCGCACCGACGCCCCGTGGACGTACACCGCCGAGGCGGGCAGGACGATCGCGGACGCCTGGAACTCCGCGTACTCCGGTGGCACCCACGACCTCACCGTCCACGGCCCGAACGGCTTTCTCCGTACGTTCAGGAGCCCGGGTTCGACCGCCGGCCCCGAGGCCACCGCCCGGCACAACGACGGGAGCGGCAACCTCGACCTGACCCTCACCAACCCCGGCGACACCGAGGTCCGGCTCACGCTCGCCAACGCCGCCGCCTACGGGGGAGCGGAGCAGACGGTCACCGTCCGGCCCGGCGCCACGGTGTCGCGCACGATCGACCTGCGGGCCGGCAAGCGCTGGTACGACGTGTCCGTCACGGCCGAGGGCGACCCCGTCTTCCTGCGCCGCTTCGCCGGTCATGTCGAGACCGGGGCCGCCGGGGTCAGCGACCCCGCCACACTCACCGGCTGAGGGCGGGAGCGGCGGGGAAAGCGCAGAGGGCGGGGCCCGGTCCGGGTCCCCGCCCTTGTCCGTACCGGCGGAGAGGGTCAGACCTCGCCGCCCGTGCCCCCTTCGCCTACGGACGCGGCCTTGATCCCGCCCGTGATCTCGTCCAGGACGGACAGCTTCGGCGCGTCCTTGTTGATGTCGAACCCGGACCGGACCACGACGAGCATGTTCTTGGAGACGGGGGAGGGGAACACCAGCGATTCCACGTAACCGTCGTCGCCCTTCTCCGTCACCACCTTCCAGCGCACGACGTACCCCTTGCCGCCCGCCACCGTCACGGCCTCGGACTTCAGTTCCTCGTGCGAGGTGATCTTCCCGTAGCTCTTGCCGCCGTAGGACTCCGTGGCGTTGACGGTGATGTCCTTCTTCGCCGCCTCCTCCGGGGTCCCCGCGGTGAGCTTCATGGCAGCCGCCGGGGCCGAGAACACACCGCCGCGTACACAGGTCTCGGCGGTGTCGCCGGGGCACGCGTGCTCACCCGTCGTCAGCCCGGCGCCGACCGCCCCGGATGTTCCCTTCCACCCCTTGGGCACCGGAAGGCTGATTCCGCCGGCCAGGTCCGTCGCGAAGCCCGGCTCGGTCGGCGGGAGCTGTTGCTCCGGCCCCTTGCCTTCGCCGTTCCCCTCGCCGCCCCGGCCGCCGTCCTTGTCGCCGCCTTCCGGTGCGCCCGGCAGTTCGGGGGCTCCGGACGGGGTGGAGGCCGCGGTGTCCGGCCGGCCGCCGCCACGGTCCTCGCCCAGCATGTGGACGCCGCCACCGATGGCGGCGAGCACCACCACGCCGACCGTCACACCGACGCCGATGCGGATCCCGCGACGGCGTGCCGCAGCGGGCGACGCGCGGACATGGCCGGTCCACTGCGCTCCGTCCCACCAGCGTTCCTGAGCGGGGCCTTTGCCTGAGTGCCCGGGGTCTGGATGCCAGCCGGGCGGGGTCATCTGGGTCACGGGGGCACCTTATGCGGATCGGGTGAGAATCACATGAACCGACCGCACGTGCTCCGCCGGTCCCGGGCAGGGGCGATCGATCAGGGTTCGATCAGTCCCGCCCTGATGGCGTAGCGGGTCAGCTCCAGACGGTCCCTGAGGCCGAGCTTCTGGAGCAGGTTGGCGCGGTGCCGCTCCACCGTCTTGACGCTGATGACGAGCAGCTCGGCGATCTCCTTCGAGGAGTTGCCCTCGGCGACCAGCTTGAGGATCTCCTCCTCGCGCTCCGTGATGGCCCGCGCCGGCAGGTCCTCGCCGTCCTTGGCCCGGGCGAGGAAGTTGCGGATGAGCGCCGTCACCGCGCCCGGGTAGAGGAACGGCTCGTCGCGCATCGCCGCCCGACAGGCCTCCACCAGGTCCCGGTCCGCGACCGACTTGAGGACGTACCCGGCGGCCCCCGCCTTCAACGCCTCGAAGAAATACTGCTCGTTGTCGTACATCGTGAGCATCAGGATGCGCAGGCCCGGCATGACCCGGGAGAGTTCGCGCGCCGCCTGGAGGCCGGTCAGGCGGGGCATCGCGATGTCCAGGATGACCAGGTCGGGCTGTTCGCTGCGGGCCATCTCGATGGCCTCGGCACCGTCACCGGCCTCGGCGACGACGGTCAGGTCCGGCTCGCCGTCGAGGATGAGCCGGACTCCACGGCGTACGAGGGCGTGGTCGTCCGCCAGCAGGATGCGGGTGGGGGCGGCTGCGCCCCTGGCGGGCGTGGCGATGGACGGTGAGGCGGGCATGGTCACTTGCTTCCGTTGCTTGCGTTCGGGACGGGCACATCGAGACGTACTTCGGTGCCGCCCTGCGGCCCGGGGCCGAGGGAGACCTCGGCGCCGATCAGCAGGGCGCGTTCGCGCATACCGCGCAGGCCGGCCCCCTCGGGGGCGTCACCGAGACCACGGCCGTCGTCGCGGATGAGCAGCTCCACCCCGCCCGGGCTCCGCCGCAGCGAGAGTTCGAGGTGGGTCGCGCGGGCGTGCCGGACGGTGTTAGTGAGGGCCTCCTGCGCGATCCGGTAGGCGACCAGCTCGGCCTCCGCGCCCAACTCCGGCAGGTCCTTCTCCATCCGGCGGCGGATCGTCAGCCCGTCCGGCGTCGGGGTCTCGGTGATCAGCGCCGTCAACGCGCTCACCAGGCCCAGTTCCTCCAGCACTCCCGGCCGCAGTCGGCGCGCGATCCGGCGGATCTCGTCGAGTGACCCCCGGGTGATCTCCTGAACCTGCCGCAACTCCCCACGCAGCGGCTCCGGGGCCTGGTCCGCGACCCGCTTCAGCTCCAGCAGTACCGCCGTCAGGGTCTGCCCGACCTCGTCGTGCAACTCCTGCGCCACACGGCGGCGCTCGGCCTCCTGGGCGGAGAGAGCACGGGCACTGCTGGTTGCGCGCTCGGCCTCCAGCCGGTCCAGCATCGTGTTGAACGTCTCGATCAGCGCGGCGATCTCCCCGTGCCCCGCGACCTCGGGGCGCGGGCTCGGGCGCAGCAGATCGGTTGTCGTCATCGCACGGGTGACCCGTTGGAGCGGGAAGAGGCCGAGCCGGAGGAGGGCCGCGTTGGCCGCCAGCATGAACGCGATGCCGCCGGTCAGGATCATGGCCTCGGTCAGCAGGACCGGGGTCGAGACGGTGATCGGCCCGAGCAGCAGCAGGGCGCCTGCCGCGACCAGCACGGCGGCGTTGAGCAGGAAGATCCGCCAGAACAGGGACAAGGTCGAACGGCTCCTTCGGAGGGTCGGTTCGTACGGTCGCGCTGACAGGCTCCACTATCGTCGCTGCGACGGGGCGCATACCGTCCGCCCGCCTCGTCGGGGCGTCCGCCCTCGTCTGCATGGTGCGCACCCCCGGATATGGGTGCTGTCCCTGATGGCCCCCGGAGGCCCTCCCCGACGACCATGAGGTCCAGGGCCCCGGCGGGCCCTGCCCCGTGCCGCACCGCGGGGACCGGGGCTTTGAGGAGCCGAAAGGTTTCCGTACCGGGAGGGAGACACCATGCCCACGTACGACGAGCGGTTGCGCGATCTGGAGGAGCAGCTGCGTCACGACGATCCCGGGTTCGCCGAGGCAATGTCCGACGGGACCCCGCGCTCCCCGCGCGAGTACCGCCGCCGCAACGCCTGGCTGTGGCTCGCCGTCGGACTCGCCGCTCTGGGCATGGGCATCGCCGTGGGCCACGGTCTCCTCATCGCCGCGGGCCTGGTCCTGTCCGGAGCGGCGGCCCAGCTCTTCGATCCGCAGCGCGGACGTCTGCACGGGCGGGACATCCCCAGTACGCGATAGTCCGCCCTTCGCCCTCAGCACCCGCCGAGGCGGTCCTCGGCTCCCGCCGGCTCTGTGGTCCGACCACATGCTCCGTGTGACATAGGCTGCATGTCCGGATCCGGCCGAGGCAGGGAGTGACGGATGCCCGTCGAATGGCAGCCCGTGCAGCAGTCCCGTACCCATGAGCTCGTGCTCCGCAGCATCGAGGAGCGGGTCTTCGCCGGAGAGCTCCGGGCCGGTGACCGGCTGCCGCCCGAACGTGAACTGGCCCCGGTGCTCGGCGTCAGCCGCTCCGCCCTGCGCGAGGCGCTGCGGGTGCTGGAGACCATCGGCGTCCTGGTGGCCCAGCCGGGCCGGGGGCCCGACGCCGGGGCCCGGATCGTGCGCAACCCGGACGACGCCCTGGGCCGACTGCTCCGCCTGCACTTCGCCCTCGGCAGCTACAGCCTCCACGACGTCCTGGAGGCCCGGGTGGTCCTGGAGCGGTCCAGCTTCGAGGGTGCCGCCTGCCACGCGCCGGACGAGGACCTCGACGAGGCGGAGGAGCTGGTGGCGGGCATGGCGGAACCGGGGATCGGCGTGAGCGCCTTCAACGATCTGGACACCCGCTTCCACGTGCTCATCGCCCGCAGTTCCGGCAACGCCCTGACGTCCACCCTGACCTCCGCCGTACGCGAGTCCGTGCGGCCGCTGGTCCTGCGCGCCCTGGAAGCCGCCGATGACTGGCCGGCCACCGCCCGCGCCCTCAACGCCGAGCATCGGACGCTTCTCACCCTCGTACGGGAGGGGAGCGGCCCGGAGGCCGCGGACCTGGTGGAGTGGCATATCCGCGGGCTGCACGGGACGTTGGTGGAAGGCCCCACCGGCCCCGCCGCTCCTTAGAGGGCCAGAGGCTGCCCGGCCCGGCCCCGGCCGACTTCCGACCGCGCCACGCGCTCCCGACCACGCCACGCACCGCCGGGCGTTCCCTTCAACGGCCTGTGCCTAGTACGGTCCGACCACAGAGACCTCATAGTGAAACCCGGCGGACACGGACCAGCTCACCCACCCCGACCGCCGCGGCGCACCCGACCGGGGAGGCCCCATGCGCATCGGACTCTTCGCCACCTGTCTGGGAGACACGCTCTTCCCCGACGCGGTGAAGGCAACCGCGATCCTGCTCACGCGCCTGGGCCACGACGTGGTGTTCCCGCCTGAACAGACCTGCTGCGGGCAGATGCACATCAACACCGGCTACCAGCGTGAACCCGTGCCCCTGGTACGTAACTTCGCGGACGGGTTCGGTGACGCCTCGATCGAGGCGGTCGTGATGCCGTCGGGCTCGTGCGCCGGTTCCGTCCGGCGCCAGCACCGGATCGTCGCCGACCGCTACGGGGACGCCGCGCTCCGCGCCGGAGTGGACGCCGTCGCCGAGAAGACGTACGAGCTCTCCGAACTCCTCGTGGACGTCCTCGGCGTCACCCGGGTCGGCGCGTACTTCCCGCACCGGGTGACGTACCACCCCACCTGCCACTCCCTGCGGATGCTCCGCGTCGGTGACAAACCGCTCCAGCTCCTGCGCGCGGTCGAGGGCATCGACCTCGTCGAGCTGCCCGGAGCCGACTCCTGCTGCGGCTTCGGCGGCACCTTCGCGCTCAAGAACGCCGAGACGTCCACCGCGATGCTCCACGACAAGACGGACAACATCACGGCCACCGGGGCGGAGGTGTGCACCGCCGGGGACTCCTCCTGCCTGATGCACATCGCCGGCGGACTCTCCCGGATCCGGTCCGGCACCCGCACCCTGCACCTCGCCCGGATCCTCGCCGCGACCCGCACCACGCCCGACGTTCTGACGGAGGCCTCCGTATGAGCACGTTCCTCGGCATGCCCGCCCCGCCGCCCCGCTCCCCGTACGGCACCGGAAACCTCCGCGGTGACCACTCCTTCCCCCGCGCCGCCCACGACGAACTGGGCAACGACCAGCTCCGCCGCAACCTCGGCCGCGCCACCGGCACCATCCGCGCCAAACGCCTGAGCGTCACCGGCGAAATCCCCGACTGGGAAGCCCTGCGCGACGCCGGCTCCGCCATCAAGACGGACACCATGAACCGGCTCCCCGAGCTGCTCGAACAACTGGAGCACAAGGTCGCCGAGCGCGGCGGCACCGTCCACTGGGCGCGCGACGCCGCCGAGGCCAACGCGATCGTCGCCCGCCTCGTGAGGGCCACGGGCAGCGACGAGGTCATCAAGGTGAAGTCGATGGCCACCCAGGAGATCGGACTCAACGAGCATCTGGAGTCCGTCGGCATCACCCCGTACGAGACCGACCTTGCCGAACTCATCGTCCAGCTCGCCGACGACAAGCCCTCGCACATCCTGGTCCCCGCCATCCACCGCAACCGGGACGAGATCCGGCGGATCTTCCTCGACCACATCCCCGGCGTGGACCCGGACCTGGACAACGTCCCCGCCCACCTCGCCGCCGCCGCGCGCGGCTACCTCCGCGAGAAGTTCCTGACCGCGAAGGTCGCCGTCTCCGGCGCCAACTTCGGTATCGCCGAGACCGGCACCCTGGCCGTCGTCGAGTCCGAGGGCAACGGCCGCATGTGCCTGACCCTGCCCGACACCCTCATCACCGTCATGGGCATCGAGAAGGTCCTCCCGCGCTACCAGGACCTGGAAGTCTTCCTCCAGCTCCTGCCCCGCTCCTCGACGGGGGAGCGGATGAACCCCTACACCTCGCTGTGGACCGGAGTGACGCCCGGCGACGGTCCACAGGACTTCCACCTGGTCCTCCTCGACAACGGGCGTACCGCCGCCCTCGCCGACGCCATCGGACGGACGGCCCTCAACTGCATCCGCTGCTCCGCCTGCCTCAACGTCTGCCCGGTGTACGAGCGGACCGGCGGTCACGCCTACGGATCGACCTACCCCGGGCCCATCGGTGCCGTCCTCACCCCGCAACTGGCCGGCATGCACGCGGCGAAGGACGACCCCAACAGCTCCCTGCCGTACGCCTCCAGCCTCTGCGGAGCCTGTTTCGACGCCTGCCCGGTCAAGATCGACATCCCCTCGCTGCTGGTGGAACTGCGCCGCCAGCACACCGAACAGACCGGCGTCACCCCGGAGAAGCTGGCGATGAAGGCAGCCGCCGCCGTGATGCGTCGCCCGGGCCTGTACACCGCCGCACAGAAGGCGTCCGCGCTCGGCCGGGTCGTCGCGGGGCGCGACGGGACCATCTCACGGCTGCCCCCACCGCTGAGCGGCTGGAGCGACAGCCGCGACACCGCTGCCCCGCCCCGGGAGACCTTCCGCTCCTGGTTCGCCTCCGACGAGGGCCGGGCCGCCCTGCGGTCCGCGGCGAGCGAACAGAACAGCGACCGCATCGGGGAGAACGGCGAGCAGGCCGAACGGAACAGCGCCCACAACGGGGAGGACGCGACATGACCAGCGCCCGTGACACCGTCCTGGGCCGGATCCATGACGCCCTCGTGCTCGCCCCGACACCCACCGTCGTCGTCCCGCGCGCCTACCGCACCGGCCGTGCCCTGCCCGACGACGCACGCCTCGACTTGTTCACCGACCGGCTCCTCGACTACAAGGCGCGCGTGCACCGCTGTACGGCGGACCGCACCGCCGAGGTCATCGGCGAAGCCCTCGAGGGGCACGGTGCGCGGCTCATCGGCGTGCCGACCGGTCTGGACGCGCGCTGGCTCACCGCGTACGACGGCGAGGTGCGGGAGGACCACCCCGACGTCCCGCCCGCACAACTCGACACCCTGGACGCGGTGGTGACGGCATCGGCCGTCGGCTGCGCCGAGACGGGCACGATCTTCCTGGACGGTTCGCCCGGCCAGGGCCGCCGGGCGCTGTCCCTCGTCCCCGATCTGCACGTGTGCGTCGTCGACCTCTCCACCGTCGAGGCGGGCGTACCCGAGGCGGTGGCACGCCTGGTGCCCGAACGGCCGACGACGCTGATCAGCGGGCCGTCCGCCACCTCCGACATCGAGCTGGAGCGGGTGGAGGGCGTACACGGCCCCCGCACCCTGGTGGTGGTGATCCGCACCGACGCGTAGGGCGGCCCCGGGGGCGCCCCTACCCGTGATCGACCGTCACCGTGCCCCGGCCGAAGGCGATACGCGTCCGCGCGCCGTCCTCCGCCCAACGCACGGTGGCCGTGTCACCGGCCACCTCCACCCGGTCCACCACCTCATCCAACGCCCCGTCCTCGGCCTCGTCCGGCAGGGCGGCTTCCGGATCGGCGGTGAGGGAGGCGAGGGCGACCAGAACCGCCGTGCCGGTCACCTCGGCGCCGAGCCGGGGCACGGTCGCACGGCGTGCGAACGCCGTTCCCTGCGGGGCCCGTACGTCCTCGGGCACCTCCCACCCGTACAGTCCGCGCAGCAGCGAACGCACCGGACCCTCCGGGTCCGTCGCCCAGCCCGTCAGCTCGGCCCGCGCCCCGTCCGGCGCGCCCAGCACCCGGTGCACCCGCAGTTCGTTGCGGCCCCGCGCCACGGTCACGCTCTCCACCCGCAGCCCCGGGACGGTGGACGGGCCCGCCGGGAACACCGGCAGATGCCAGGAGGCCGCCCAGCCCCAGTCGTCGCCGTGCCCGGACCCCAGCGGACGGATACGCCGCCGGGCGCTGCGCGCCCCGCCGACCGTCACCGAGAGATGGTTGTCCGCCGTGTTCTCCGCCGAGGTCGGCCCGGTCACGGTGGAGTACGCGAGGCGCGCGTAGTGCGGGTCCTCGTCGGCAGCCGACTCGCCCTCGTCCGGGCGGACATGGTCGCTGCCGTGGTTGTGCAGCCGCACCACGCCGTCCGCCCCCGTCGACTGCACCAGAAAGCCCGCCGCCGGGACGGACAGCACCCGGTCGGGACCCTCGCTCGGAGCCGCCTCCTCCGGCGACGCCCACAAAGGATGCCCGTCCGGGGACAGGAGACCCACGAAAGCCTTCGACGCCCAATAGGGCGACGCGGGGCCGGAATAGGTCTGCAGCGTCGCCGCGTGCGGCCCGTGCCAGCCGAGGCTCAGCAGCCCGTCGTTCCCGACCGCTCCGCGCTCCAGGAAGTACCGCAGCGACCCGCTGACCACGCGCCGGGAAGCTCCCGGGGTGAGCGGCGTGTGTCCTGTCACCGCGCCCAGAGCAACCCCCGCGCTCGCCGCGAAACGGTAGGTCAGCGAGCGCCCGAAGTGCAGCGGGGCCCCGTCGCCGCCGAACATCAGCGAGAAGCTCTCCAGATGCTCGCGCAGCCGCGCCCCGTGGTGCGCCGACGCCTTCTCGTCGCCCGCCAGATGGGCATCGAGCAGCGGATACAGGTGCAGCGCCCAGCCGTTGTAGTGGTCGAAGGCGCGCCCGTCCCCGTCGGCGTACCAGCCGTCGCCCCGGTACCAGTGCTCCAGCAGCGCCGACGCCCGCTCCCGGGCCCGGACCGTCACCGCGTCGCCCCGGCCCACCGACTCCAGGAACCCGGCGACGGTGTATGGGAAGAGGTACCAGTTGTTGCCCGCCGGAACATGCCGCAGCGCGCCCCGCAGCCACTGCTCCGCCCGGTCCTGTACGTCGGATGCCAGCCGGTCCCAGAGCCAGGGCCGGGTGAGCCGCAGGCCGAGGGCCACCGACGCCGACTCCACCATGGGCTGTCCCTGCACATGGTGGTCGAGGATCAGCGGCCAGGACTCCGCGTCGTCCCGGCCCGGCGTCCGCGTACCGGCGTCGAGGCCGTCCGCGTACCGCTCCAGCAGACCGTTCGGGTCCTTGCCGCCCGCCCCCGCGACCCGAAAGCCGGCCGCCAGGAACGTACGCGCGTATCCCTCCAGGCCGTCGGAGCGGGCCCCCGAGTGCGATGGGGGCCCGGGCAGGTCGAGCCGGGCGCCGCCCGGCGTGGCCCACTTCCAGGCGGCCTCCAGCATGCCGTCGGCGGCCGCCTCCCAGTGGGCGCGGGTGTATCCGGTGTACGGGCTCGACGTGCGGTCTTCCGGAGGGAGTCCGAAAAGGTCACCAGCTGAGGCGTTCATGCGTGAATCCTGATCGAGTGATCAAGGAGGGTCAATGGATCGATCAGGGATGGCCTCAAACGATCAAACGATCAGGACCGGGGTCGGGATCGGGATCAGGGAAGGAGCAGCCAGTCCGTTCCCACGGCGGCCAGCAGCCCCGCTCCCAGCAGCCAGCTGGCCAGCCGGGTGCGGCCGTTCCTGCTCAGCTCGATCATCACGCCGCACAGGATGAGCGCGAGCCCGTAGACCCCGACGACGAGCACCGACGAACGGCTCGCGATGCGCAGCGCGAGCACGACGGCCATCGCGGCCATGCCCAGCGCGGAGAGCACGATCCGCAGGCGCCGGGCCTGGCGCGGGGTGAGTCTCTTCCCGCTCCGACCTTCCGGTGCGTCGAGCGCGTCGCCCTCCGCACCGGCCGCCGCCGCGGCGGTGTCGGCGTCGGCGGCGTCGGCTATCGGAACGTCGGCTTCCCGGCGCTGGTCCTGGTCCTGGTCAGAAGTGCTCATGGAGCCGGATCGTAGTAGCTGTACGGACCCCGGGTTCGCGGACCCGGATCTTCCGGTCGCCTGGCTGTTCCCTTGCCCCGCCCCGGCGCCCCCCTTCGGGCTACCCCCGCAGGCGGGGCGCCTCGGCCGTCGCGTCCACCGTCGGGCCCGACTCCACCCTGGCCGCCAACTCCCGTGCCCAGTCGGACAGCGCGGCGATCTCGATCCCGTACGGCCCGGACCCGGCGAACGGGGCGAGCGCCCCCGCACCCCGGCGCAGCAACCGCGCACCGCCCGCGGTGTTGCCCCGAGCGGAATGGGTCAGCCCCACCGCGAGCTGGGCCAGCCCCCGCCAGAGTTCGCGTTCGTCCTCCGGCCCCGACTTCCAGGCGTCCTCGAAGACCTCGTGCGCATGGAACGGCATCCCCGCGTCCAGCAGTCGCTGCGCCTCCGCGAGCGTCTCCGCAGGCGTGCGGACGACCCCCTCCGGCTGTCGTTCGACGCCCGGTGTCCCGTACGGCAGGGGGCGCCCCAGTCCGTCACGGGGGCGCGCGTTGCGCGCCCGGCCCTCGGCATCACGGTCTCTGCGGGTCTCGTTCACTACTCGATTGTGCCCCGCACCTGCAAGGAATCGTGCGAACCCTGTCGGCGAGCACCCGCGCACGACTAGGCTCGACCGTCGAGAAGACTGCCTCTGTGGGAAGGGTGGGCATGAAGCCGTCCCGGCCGTTGTACGAGCGTGAACCGGAACTCGCCGCCGCTGCCGAGGCGGTGGACGCCCTGTGCGGGGCGCAGGCCGTCGGCGGGCTTTTGGTCTTCAGCGGAGAGGCGGGGCTCGGCAAGACGGCGCTGCTCGCCGAGATCCAGGCGATGGCCGCCGACCGCTGCACCGTGTGGTCCGCCCGGGGAGGCGAGACCGTCACCTCCGTACCGTTCCATGTCGTACGGCAGTTGCTGCAGCCCGCCCTCGACCGGTTCCCGCCCGACGAGACCCGGGCCCTGTTCGGCGACTGGTACGAGATCACCGCCCCGGCCCTTGGACTTGCCGAGCCGAGCGGCCCGCAGCCCGATCCGCAGGGTGTGCGCGACGGCCTGGACTTCGTCGTCGGCCGGCTCGCATCCCGGCTCAGCCACCGGCCGTTGCTCCTCATCGTGGATGACGCCCACTGGGCGGACGGTGAATCCCTCGCCTGGCTGGCCTCGTTCACCGCCCGCCTCGGCGAACTGCCCGTCCTGGTGGTGCAGGCCCACCGCCCGCAGGAGCTGGCCGAACGCGACGCCAACTACATCGCCGACCGGGAGGCCGAACGAGGCGGCAGCCAGGGCACGGTGACCCGGGTCGCCCTGCGGGCCCTGACCCCGGACGCCACCGCCGTCCTGGTCCGCGCGGGCCTCGGCGAGCACGCGGACGACCCGTTCTGCCGCGAGGTGTGGGCCGTCACCGGAGGAAATCCGTACGAGGCGGTCGAGCTGGTCGCCAAGGTCCAGGACCGCGAACTGCCGCCGGTGGAGGAATCGGCGGGCGAACTGCGCGAACTCGGCGCGTCCGCCCGGGGCAGCGGGCTCGTCGCCCGGCTGGAGCGGCTCGGCACGAACGCCAACCGGTTCGCCTGGGCCGCAGCCGTCCTCGGCACCGACATCTCCCAGGAACTGGCCGCCACCCTCGCCGGAATGAGCTCGGCGGAGGCCGCCGACTGCACGGCCCGGCTGCGCGACGCCCGTATCGTCAGCGGCTTCGACCCGCTGGAGTTCGTCCACCCGCTGATCGCGACCGCCGTATACCGCTCGATCCCGCCGGCCACCCGCACCGCCATGCACGGGCGCGCCGCCTGGGCGATCACCCGCGCCGGTCTCGGCGCCGCCGCGGCCTCCCGGCACCTGCTGGAGGTCCACCCGGACGACGACCAGGAACTGGTCGCGCAGCTACGGGAAGCCGCCGGCCAGCATCTCGCCGTCGGCGCGCCCGAAGCCGCCCGGCGCTGCCTGGAACGGGCCCTGGAGGAGCCGCCGCGCCCCAAGGACCGTGCTGTCCTCCTCTACGAACTGGGCTGCGCGACGCTGCTCAGCTCCCCGCCGACCACAGTCCAGCACCTGCGCGCCGCCCTCGACATGCCGGGGCTCGACGACGGGCTGCGGGTCGACGCCACCTTCCGGCTCGCCGCCGCGCTCGCCCACAACAACCAGCTCAAGGACGCGGCGCTGTCGCTGGCCGCCGAGGCCGCGCGCACCGCACCCGGCCCCGGGCTGATGCGCCTGCAGGCCGCGCACTTCATGTGGGAGGGCATGCAGGCCGCCGAGGACGATGGGCCGGCCCGCTCCCGGCGGCTCACCCGCAACGCCGACCACCTCAAGGGCCGCGACAACGGGGAACGGGCGCTGCTCACCCTGCGGGCCTTCGACGCCATGCTGCGCGGTGAGAACGCCCAGCTCATCGTGGACCTCTGCGAACGCGCCCTGGTCGACGGCAGCCCCGCCCGGGGCCTCGGCTGGACCGACTCCGAGTGGGGCTTCGAGCTGCCCACCATGGTCGGTATCACCTACACCTTCGTCGACCAGCTGGACCGCGCCGAGAGTCTCTTCGGCGAAGCGGTCCGGGCCTTCGAGATCTCCGGCTGGAGCGGCGCCCACCTGGCGTTCGCCCACACGCTGCTCGGCATGGTCCACCGGCGTCGCGGCCGTCTCGCCGAGGCCGAGGGCTTCCTGCGCGAAGGTCTCCGCCTCGCCGACCGTGTCGGCTCCGGACTCCCCGTGCACTGGGACGCGGCCTGCCTGCTCATCGACACCCTGCTGGCCCGCGGCCGCACCGACGAGGCCCGCAGGATCGCCGACCGGTACGACTTCGGCCCGCCCTACCCCAGCGCCATGGTGCTGCCCGACGGACCGTGCGTGCGGGGCCGCCTGCTGCTCGCCGAGGGCCGCAAGGAAGAGGCGATCGCCGAGCTCGAAGCGGCGGGCGCCGCTCTGGAGCCGCGCGAACGCTTCAACGGCATCTGGGCTCCCTGGGCCGGTGACCTGGCACGCGCCCTGGCCGAGGACGACCCGGCCCGCGCGGCACACCTCGCCGCCCGGAACCGCGTCCACGCCGAACGCTTCGGCACACCCACCGCCCTCGGCGAGGCCCTGCGCTGCGTTGCCCTCTTCGCACCCCCGGAGCGCTCCGCACAACTGCTGGCCGAGGCCGTGGGGCACCTGGAGAAGTCCTCCTCCGCCTACGAGCACGCCCTTGCCCGGGTCGACTACGGCATCGCGATCGGATCGCACCGGGAGCTGGCCCGCGCCCAGAAGCAGGCCATGGCCTGCGGCGCCGAAGGGCTGGCCGCCCGCGCCCAACAGGCACGCGCGTCGATACGGTCCTCGGAGTGAGGTAATGTTTGTCCTGCGCGGCCACCCGGAGCAACCGGGAGGAAACGCAGCGGGACGTGGCGCAGCTTGGTAGCGCACTTGACTGGGGGTCAAGGGGTCGCAGGTTCAAATCCTGTCGTCCCGACTGGAGACAGTCGCAGATCAGAGGCCGTTCCGGAGAAATCCGGAACGGCCTCTGGCCGTTGTGCGTCCGACCGCCTCTCCCGCCCGGCCCGCGGAAGCGGCTCGGCTGACCGCGCGTCAGCCGCCGACCGGCCCCATCGCCTCGTCCAGTGGCGTCGGCGTCCGCCCCCTCGGCAGCGGCAGCGGCTTCTTCGGCGGGCCGGGCCTCCACGTCGTCCAGCCGGTCGTGCTGCTCCTTGACGACCCGGGCGACGTCTTCGCGCCCGGCGAGCTCCTGGACGAGGTCCTCGTCGCCGGTCACCTTCACGGCGTTGGCGATCCAGAAGTTCTGATGGCCCACCTTCTTCCTGTCGAGGAAGGAGTTCAGGGAGCGCTGGCTGCTGTCCGCCTCGGCCCGCAGCTCCGTGAACGCCGACGTCGTCCTGGCCGCGTGTGCGCGCTCGCCCCGGGCGGCGGACAGATCGGCCCTGTCCTTGAGGACGACGAAGAAGGAGACCTCGCCGCCCCCGTCCACGGCGTCCAGCAGAGCGGCGTCGACGCGGACCGAGGGTCCCGTGCCGGCGGCGGCGGGCGGTGGACCGATCAACAGGCCCGCGGCGGTGATCGCTGCGGCCGCCGCCCATGCGGCGGCTCTGCGCCGGGGCGATCGAGACAGGTGCATCGGGATGCTCCTCCAGAGACGTACGGGGGAGTCCGGACGCTAGGAGGGCACCGTTACTCGGGCATACACGCCCCGAAGAGGAGGCTGAAGGAGGGGGCGAAGGGGCGGCCGTCTCATCGGCGCGCAACGCACACGGCCGGGGTGTCGGCGACGCGCGCTGACACCCCGGCCTTGTGTCTCGGGGGGAAGGGGAGAGGGGGGACGGGAGGGCCGGAGCCGGGTCTCAGGCGAGCAGCTTCGCCTTCGCCTGTTCGTACTCCTCGGCGTTGATCGCGCCCTTGTCCTTGAGCTCGGCGAGTTTCGCCAGGTCGTTCACGTGGCCGCTGCCGCCCGAGCCGCCCTCCGTCCCGGCGGCCCGGCGTACGTAGTCGCGGAACGCGGCCTCCGAGTCCTTGGCGAGCTTCTCGTCGCGCTCGTGCATGCTGCGCCCGCGGACGATGAGGTAGATCAGTACGCCCACATAGGGCAGCAGGATGACGAGGACCAGCCAGCCCGCCTTGGCCCAGCCGTTCAGCGAGTGGTCGCGGAAGAGGTCCGTGATCACCTTGAACAGCAGGAAGAACCACATGACCCACAGGAACAGGTACAGCATGGTCAGGAAGAGGTTCAGCAGCGGGTAATCGTCCATGGGCCTACTCCGATCGCACGGATGGTCCCTTATTCATACAGCTGGTCCGATTGGTCCGCATCCGGCGATCCGCAGAACGTGCGCGGGCGGGTGACTGACGCCCAGCTCCGGCCGCCACGCCGCCAGGATCTGTGCCGACGGATCGAACAGCGGGGCGGGCAGCTCCTCGGGCACGGTCCACCGCCAGGTGCTGATCAGGTGCGGCTCGGTCACCTCGGGGTCCCCGGAGGCGAGCCGTACGACGGCCGCCATGCTGATGCGGTTGATCCCGCCGATCACGTCGTGGACCATCGCGACGACGTCCACGGACGCCTCGTCGACCACCAGGCCCGTCTCCTCGCGCAGTTCCCGCACGGCCGCCGCGGCGATCGACTCGTGCGTCGCGTCGACCTTCCCGCCCGGCAGCTCCCACGTACCGCTGCGATGGCGGCCCAGCAGGACGCGCCCCCGGCCGTCCTCGACGATCACCCCGACTCCTAGGGCCGCTTGGGCCACGGGCGGACGGGTGTTGCGGGCGGGCGCGGGGACGGGGTCGGCCGACATGGTGCTGGTTCTCCGCTCTCCGATGCGTGCGTGCGTGTGCGGTACGCGTACGGGGGACGCGTGCGGACCACCGTAGCGAAATCGCCGGGCCGGGCATCCTCAGATCACCAGGCGCAGCGATCTCTCCGCGATGCCGAGCCGTACGCTCTGACCCCAGGTCAGCTCCAGCGCGTCGGACTCCATCCCGTCGCCGAAGACCACGATCCGGTCCGACTCCACGGTCAGCCGCAGCCCCTGCCCGGGCGCCAGTTCGCCCGCCACCCGCGACGTCCCGGTCGCCGGCGACGGCCAGGCCTCGCGTACGAACCACAGGAGGCGCGCGTCGCACGGCGCGGGCAGCGGCAGCGTGCTGCCGCGCTCCAGCCACAGCGAGCGGAGCCAGCCGGTGGCGCCCGTGCCGGTGCCGACCAGCACCCCGGAGGACGCCTGGGCCTCGGCGGGGGCGCTCTCGCCGTCGTCGCCCAGGCGGTAGCGGGCCGTCTGGTGGCCGGGTGGCCCGAGGTAGATCTCGTTGAGGGCGATGAGGCGCTGCGTGTCGTCGGCGACGGCCTCGACCATGGTCAGCTCCTCGGCCTTCCCGCCGGCCGCCGTCGCGGCACGCAGCAGGGCGGCCGCGTCGGCGTGACGGTGGCGTACCAGGACGCCGGGGTTGCGCCCCGGGGCGGTGTCGATGCCCACCACCGGCTGCCCGGACAGGTACTTCGCGGTGTTGGCGACGAGGCCGTCCTGCCCGACCACGACCACCACGTCCTCCGGGGCGAACAGGAAGCGGTCCAGGTCCGCCCGCTCCACCCGGGTCGAGCGCCAGGTGAGCGGCACCACCGCCGCCACCTCGCGCAGCGCCTGCCGGGTGTCCTCGTGGCGCCGGGCCACCTCGTCGATCGAGCGGCCCCGGCTGGACAGGAAGAACGCGGCCTGCCCGTGCGTCCCGTGCCGGGCGAGCAGCTCCTCGTACTCCGTCCGCCGGTGGACGAGCACCGCCCGGGGCGCCAGGCTCACGCTCCCGCCCCGCCGTCCGGGCGGCCGAGCTTGGCGAGCAGCCCGGTGAGGACGTCGGGGGAGAGGGTGAGGCTCTCGATGCGCGGCAGGTTCTCCGCGAGCCGGGTCGCCGCCAGGGCGTGCAGCGTGGCCGGATCGACCTCGCCGTGCACCCGCAGCCAGGCGGCCTGCGCCTCGGCCCGGGCCCCGCCCGTCTCGCGGGCCGCCTCGGCCTCCGCCCTCGCCAGGCGCACCTTGCGGGCCGCCTCCGCCTCGGTCCGTACGCCGTCGGCGGCGGCCTTCTCCTCGGCCTCACGGCGGGCGTTCGTGCCGCGCTGGTCGACCAACTGCTCCTCACGCCGGGCCAGTTCGATCTGGCTGGCCAGCTCGTTCTCGGCGATGGCGCGCTCGCGCTCGACGGCCACGGCCCGCCGTTCGTAGGTGGCCCGGTCCGCCTCCTGCTGGATCTGCTCGCGGGCCGGGGTGCGCAGGGCGCGCTCGACCTCGGCCTCGGGGCGGATCGCGACGACGCGCACGGCCACCACGTCGATGCCGGTGGCCGGGATGCGGGGCTCGGCGGCGAGACCGGTGGCGACCCGTTCGCGTACGGAGGCGACGCCGTCGACCAGGGCGGCGGCCAGCGGGGTGCGGGCCAGGACGTCCAGGGTGTGCTGCTGCGCGGTCTCGGTGAGGAGGGTGGCGATCTGCTCCAGCGGTGCGCCGCGCCAGCTGCCGGTGTCCGGGTCGACGGAGAAGTCGAGCCGGTTCGCCGCCTCGGCCGGGTCGCTGATCCGGTAGGTGACGGTGGCCTGCACGGTGACGTCCTGGAAGTCGGCCGTACGGGCGTGGAACGCCATGGCCAGTTCCCGGTCATCGACCGGCACCTCGGAGAGCGCCGCCGACAGCGACCGGTACCAGAAGCTGAGCCCCTGCCCGTCGTGGGCGAGCTCGCCGCGCTTGTGGTGGCGGATGTGGGCGGTGGGCGCGGAGCGCAGATGGCGCCAGCCGAAGCGCCGGGTGATGTCGGCCATGATGAGAACCCCCTTGATTTCGTCATGACGACGATAAGGGGTCGATGTCATTAGAGTCAAGGTGACCATTAAGGGAGTGCGGGGCGGCGGGGGGCCGTGTACCTGGCCGGGATCTCGCCGCCTCCGTGGACGGCCAGGTCGGCGCCGTTGACGTACGAGGAGAGGTCGCAGGCCAGCCAGAGGCAGGCCCGCGCCACATCGTCCGGCTCCGCCAGTCGCCCCATCGGAACGACGCCCGCCACGGCGTCCCCGCCGTCCTCCCCGTACAGTGCAGCGGCGTTCTCGGTCCGGATGAGGCCCGCCGTGATGTGGTTGACCCTGACCCGGGGTGCCCATTCCAGAGCCAGTGCCCGGGTCAGCCCGAGCAGGCCCGCCTTGGCGGCGGAGTAGGCGGCGGTGCCCGGCTGCGGGTCGTGGGCGGAGACGCTGCCGATATTGATCACGCTCCCGCCGCCCGGCTGCTCCCGCATCACCAGGTTCGCCGGCTGGGCCGTGTAGAAGGGGGCGAGGAGGTTGAGCGCGACCACCTTCTCCACGAAGCGCGGCGAGACCGTGGCCGAGTCGGCGTTCGGGGAGCCGCCGGCGTTGTTCACCAGCACGTCTAGCCGTCCGAACCGCTCCGCGGTGGCTGCGACGATGCCCGCCGCCGCCACCGGATCCCGCAGGTCCGCCGCCCGGAACGCGGCCTCGCGCCCGCCCGTCGACGGCAGGGTGGCCGGTGTCGAGCGCCCGCAGACCAGGACGTCCGCGCCGCTCGCCAGAAAGGCTCTCGCGATCGCGGCACCCAGGCCCCTGGTGCCGCCGGTGACGAGCACGGCCCGCCCGGTGAAGTCCATCGCGTGGGGCTGGTCGTCCATGGTCGGCCCTCCTGCATCAGAATCTACCAAACGCTTGTTAGGTTCGGTAGGGGGCGAGGGTACGGATACACGGGCGGCCGGTGACCTCCGCAGAGGTCACCGGCCGGCCGGGCGGTGCGCCGCCCCCGTCCCCACGGTGCGGCGCGAGTGGACCGTCCCCATCCGCAGGGGCGGGTGGTCCACGTCTGTCAGGACTCCGGTGCTTCCACCGTGAGTCCGAGGCCCGGGAGGATCGCCAGCTCCACGAACCGGGTCAGATACGCGGCGTCCGCGTAACGCCCCTCCAGCAGTGGCCGGGCGCGCAGCACACCGAGCAGCTGGGCCGCCACGAACTCGGCCGCCGGGAGGTCCGCCGCGATCTCGCCGCGCTCCTGGCCCCGCCGGACCATCGCGTCGATCGCCGCGACCTCCGGCAGGATCAGCGCCTCGCGCAGCGCGGACAGCAGCTCCGTGCTCTGCAGCGCGGCATGGCTGAGGGCGTGCATCAGCGGGGTGTCGCTCCCCGCGGCCTCGCCGATCGCCCGCGCGGCCTCCAGCAGGTCCCCGGCCAGCGTCCCGGTGTCGATCTTCGGGAGCCGCATCCGCCGGGTCCCGTGCAGCGCGGCCACCACCAGCTCCGGCTTGGAGCCCCACTGCCGGTAGAGCGTCGACTTCCCGCACCGGGTGCGCGAGGCGACGCCTTCCATCGTCAGCGACTCGTAACCGCTCTCCCGCAACAGTTCCAGCACCGCCGTGTAGAGCTCCTGCGCCCGCTCCGGTGTGATCTTCGACCGGGGGGACGAGAGGGCTGACTCCGGTACGGAATCGGGCGACGGCATGGGCTGTACCTCCAGCGGCGGTGCGGCGAGGTTCTCGATACGCCAGTGTACCGATACGTGCGTGTACCGATACGCCAACGTATCGGTACACTGGCGTATCGATACGGCGTGGATCGATAGAACCGGGCCGTCCGCTACCGCTTCGCATCCAAGGGGGCACGGGTGAGACTCGCCCGCACCGAGCCCACGGACCAGGAGCCGGACATACGTGCCCGACCGCCCCTCGTCCGCGAGTTCCTTCTCGTGGCCGGACTCTTCCTGGCCTACAAGTTCGGCCGTCAGGCCGCCAACGGCCATGTCGAGGAGGCGTTCCGCAACGCGGGGAGCGTCTGGGACCTCGAACGTGCCCTGCACCTCCCCGGCGAGGGCGCCGTCCAGGGGCTGCTGCTGCACAGCCAGCCCCTGATCCACGCGGCGAACACCTATTACGCCGCCGTGCACTTCCCGGCCACGGCCCTCTTCCTGGTCTGGCTCTACTGGCGCCGCCCCGCCCACTACGTCCGCTCGCGCCGCGTCCTCGCCGCGCTCACCGCCGCCGCCCTGGTGCTGCACCTGCTGTTCCCGCTGGCCCCGCCCCGGATGCTTCCGGCCGCCGGGCTCGTCGACACCGGTCAGGTCTACGGGCCGACGGTGTACGGGCAGACGCCCGCGACCGACACGATGGCGAACCAGTTCGCCGCGATGCCCTCGCTGCACGTCGGCTGGGCCGTGATGGTCGCCCTCGGGCTGATCGCCGCGACCCGCTCGCGGTGGCGCCGGCTGTGGCTGCTGCACCCGGCGCTCACGCTGGTCGTCGTCGTGGGCACGGCGAACCACTACTGGCTCGACGCGATCGTCGTCGTGGCTCTGCTCGCCGTCGCCCTCGCCGCGTTCCGGCTGCCGCTGTCCGCCCGGACCGTCCCGGCGCGGCTGCCGGGGGCGGGCGCGTGGGGGAGCGCTGAGGGGGCTCCGGTCCCGGCCTACGCGGGGGGCGCGCGCCTTGCGGCCTCCGGTACGTACGAGGGCGGCGTGCGGCCTGCGGCCGCCGAGGCGCCTGTGGGCTCCGGGACCTACGCGGGTGGCATGCGATGAACGCCATGCTGCTCGCCGTCGCGCTCTCCCTCGTCTCCGCCGTCGCCTACGCGGCCGCCGCCGTCGCCCAGTCCCGGCTCGCCGGGCGTATCGAACCCGGCACCGGAGTCCTGCGGATGCTGGGCCGGGGCGCCTGGTGGTCGGCGGTCGGTCTCAACGCCGCTGGTGCGCTGCTGCACGTCGCCGCGCTCAACTACGGCCCGCTCACCCTGGTCCAGCCCCTGGGGGCGCTCACCCTCGTCGTCGCCGTCCCGCTCGGGGCGCGCGCCGCCGGACGCCGGGTCGGCCGTACCGAGTGGCGGGGCACCGCCCTGACCCTGCTCGGCCTCGGCGCGCTGTTGATGACCGCGGGCGGCTCCGCCCCGCACGAGACCCTCACCCTTCCCGAGGCGCTCGGCGTGGGCGCGGCCACCATGGCGGTCGTCGCCGGGCTCGGCCGGCCCGGGGTCCGCCCCGGGCTGCGGCACGCGGCGGCGTCCGGGATCACCTCCGGTGTAGCCTCCGCGCTCACCCAGACCCTCACGGTCGCCGTCACCGACCACTCCGGCGGCCCGCTGTTCAGCTGGCGGCTGCTGACGGTGGCGCTGCTCGTCTCCGCCTTCGCGATGGGCGGCTTGCTGCTGTCCCAGACCGCGTACCGGGGCGGCCTCGGCGCACCGCTCGCCGTGGTCACCCTCGCCAACCCGGTCGCCGCCGCCGCGATCGGCCTGGCCCTGCTCGGTGAGCGCCTCCAGGGCGGGCCGGTCAGCCTGGTCCTCGCTCTGCTCGGTACGGCGGCGGCCGTGCGCGGGGTGATCCTCCTCAGCCGGGCCCAGGCACGGAACGCGGACCCGGGCGAGGTGGTGCCCGAGGGTTCCGCGCCCGTGGATCCGGTGCCTTCGCGGGTCGTCATCGGCAGCCCGCGTCCGGCGGCCGTCCCGGAACCCGTGGCCGTACGGGCGGGCGGCGCGCCGCATCCGTAACGCCCGCGCCGCACCCGTGAACGGTCCGTGCGGTCAGGCGGCGTCCAGGTCCGCGATCGCCCGGGTCAGCCAGCCGATCCAGAACGTCTCCAGGTCGATGCCGCCCCGCAGCACCAGATGCCGCAGCCGCCCCTCGTCGGTCGTCGGGGGCGGGGTGAAGTCCCGCTCCTCGATCTCCTCGTACTCCGCCAGCTGCCGCTCGTGCAGCCCGAGGTGGCGGCGCAGCTCCGCGCCCATGCCGTGCGTTCCGACGACCGCGGCCGCCCGCATCCGCAGCAGCAGCGGATCGCGGACAGGCCGGGGGTCCTCGGGGAGCGCCACCCAGGCCGCCAGCTCCTCGCGGCCCGCGGGCAGCACCTCGTACTCCTTCTTCTGCCCCCGGGCCGGCACAGCCGTGGGCAGCGCCCTGATCCGTCCGGCCTGCTCCAGTTTGCCCAGCTCGCGATAGATCTGCTGGTGGGTCGATGACCAGAAGTAGCCGATCGACCGGTCGAACCTGCGGGTCAGTTCCAGACCCGAGGACGGCTTCTCCAGCAGGGCGGTGAGAATCGCGTGCGGCAGTGACATGACGTGCATCCTAAGGACGGGGGCGCGCGGTGGTACGGGCCCCCGGGCGGGGCGGGTTCAGAGCGTGGCGGCCAGCTCCGTGCCCTGGCGTATGGCCCGCTTCGCGTCCAGTTCGGCCGCCACGTCCGCACCGCCGATCAGATGGACCGGGACGGTCCCCGCGCTCAGCTCCTCGTAGAGCTCGCGGCGCGGCTCCTGGCCCGCGCACAGCACGACCGTGTCGACCGGCAGCACCCGCCGCTCACCGTCGACGGTGAGGTGGAGCCCCTCGTCGTCGATGAGGTCGTACGAGGCGCCCGCGATCATCTCGACGCCCCGGTGGCGCAGTTCGGTGCGGTGGATCCAGCCGGTCGTCTTGCCGAGCCCGGCGCCGACCTTGGTCGTCCTGCGCTGGACCAGATGGACCGTGCGGGGCGACTTGGGACGCTCGGGGGCGCGCAGCCCGCCCCGGTCCTCGTACGCCGTGTCCACGCCCCACTGCCGGAAGAACGTGTCCGCGTCCAGGCTCGCCGCGTCACCGCCGTCGGTCAGGAACTCCGCGACGTCGAAGCCGATGCCGCCCGCGCCGACGATCGCGACCCGGTCGCCCACCGGCGCCCCGTCGCGCAGCACGTCCAGGTAGCTCACGACGTTCGGGTGGTCCGTGCCGGGGATCGCCGGGGTTCGCGGCTCGACTCCGGTGGCCAGCACGATCTCGTCGAAACCGTCCAGGGTCCCGGTGTCGGCCCGGGTGGAGAGCCGCACGTCGACGTCCAGCTCCGCCAGTCGCGTACGGAAGTAGCGCAGCGTCTCGTCGAACTCCTCCTTGCCCGGCACCCGGCGGGCCACGTTCAGCTGACCGCCGATCTCGTCCGCCGTGTCGAACAGGGTCACCGCGTGACCCCGCTCGGCCGCCGTCACCGAGCACGCGAGGCCCGCCGGACCCGCCCCGACCACGGCGACGCGTTTACGGGTCCGGGTCGGGCTGAGCACCAGCTCGGTCTCGTGGCAGGCACGCGGATTGACCAGACAGGAGGTGATCTTGAGGCTGAAGATGTGGTCCAGGCAGGCCTGGTTGCAGCCGATGCACGTGTTGATCGCGTCCGCCCGGCCCGCCGCCGCCTTCGCGACGAACTCCGGGTCGGCCAGGAACGGGCGGGCCATCGAGACCATGTCCGCCCGGCCGGAGGCGAGGATCTCCTCGGCGACCTCGGGGGTGTTGATGCGGTTGCTCGTCACCAGCGGCACGGAGACCGCGCCACGCACTTTCTCGGTCACCCAGCTGAACGCCCCGCGCGGCACGGAGGTGGCGATCGTCGGGATCCGCGCCTCGTGCCACCCGATGCCGGTGTTGATGATCGTCGCGCCCGCCGCCTCGATCTCCCGCGCCAGCGTCACGACCTCGTCCAGCGTCGAGCCGCCCGGCACCAGGTCCAGCATGGAGAGCCGGTAGATCAGGATGAAGTCGTCGCCGACCCGCTCACGGACCCGGCGCACGATCTCGATGGGGAGCCGGATGCGGTTCTCGTAACTGCCGCCCCAGCGGTCGGTGCGGTGGTTGGTCGCGGAGACGATGAACTCGTTGATCAGATAGCCCTCGGAGCCCATGATCTCGACGCCGTCGTACCCGGCCAACCGCGCCAGCTCCGCCGCCCGGACGAACTCCTCGATGGTCTCCTCGACCTGCTCGTCGGTGAGCGCGTTCGGGACGAACCCGCTGATCGGGGCCTGGAGCGCGCTCGGGGCCACCAGATCCGGGTGGTGCGCGTACCGGCCGAAGTGCAGGATCTGCATCGCGATCCGGCCGCCCGCCGCGTGCACCGCCGTGGTGATCTCGCGGTGCTGCTCCGCCTCCGCCTCGGTGGTCATCTTGGCCCCGCCGGGGAAGGAGCAGGCCCGCTCGCTGGGGGCGATGCCGCCGGTGACCATCAGGCCGACGCCGCCCCGGGCGCGCTCGGCGTAGAACGCCGCCATCCGCTCGAAGCCGCGCTCGGCCTCCTCCAGACCGATGTGCATCGATCCCATGAGCACCCGGTTGGGCAGGGTGGTGAACCCGAGGTCCAGCGGGCTCAGCAGGGTGGGGTAGGGGCTCATCCGGGATCTCCTCCGCAGGGGTCGTCGCGTCAGTTGTAGACCACCTCGAACCGCTTATGCAACAAGTTGCACAATGATCTGCGTCGCACGACGAGCCGTGCGTCGTCGGGTCCGTGCCCCGTACGGCGTAGTCGACCGCGCCCGCCGACCGCCCGCCGACGAGAGTGGGAGCCGTATCCGATACCCCTCGCCCCGGGAGTCCTCATGGTCTGCATCAACCGGCGTGATCTCGGTCTGCTCGCCCTGCGCGTCGGCACCGGGGCGGTGCTCGCCGCCCACGGCAGCCAGAAGCTGGCCGGCTGGTTCGGCGGCGGAGGCATCCAGGGCACCACGGCGGCGATGGAGGCGATGGGGTTCCACCCGCCCAAGCACAGCGCCGTGGCCGCCGGGCTCGGCGAGGCGGGTGGCGGTGTGCTGCTGGCGCTGGGGCTCGCCACTCCGGCGGCGGGCGCGGCGGCCGCCGGAGCGATGGCCGGTGCGGTGGCCGTGCACGCACCGGCGGGCTTCTTCGCCCAGGGCGGCGGCTACGAGTACCCGGCGTTCCTCGGGTTCACCGCCGCGGCCATCGGTCTGGCCGGCCCCGGGCGCTACTCCGTGGACCACGTCACCTGCCATGTCTTCGACCGGCCCTGGATGGTCGCGCTGGCCTTCGCGGGCAGCGCGGTCGCGGCCGCGACGGTGGTCGGCAGGCGCGCGAAGGGGCAGGCGGCCCAGAAGCAGGAGACGGCCTGATGAGCGAGGACCCTTCCCGGGCCGCCGATCCGTCCCACACCGCCGATCCGTCCCGGGCCGCTGACCCCTACGGGGTCTCTGATACGCCCGGCTTGGGGGCGGGGCCCGGTCAGGGCGATACGCCGTGGCAGCGCGGCGACGGTCCGGCCGGGCGCGCTCCCGCGCCCGACCCGGACAGCCTCTGGGTGACCGGCGGCGTGCTCTTCGCCGGGGTGCTGATGCTCTGCCAGGGGGTCGTCGCGGCCCTGGAGGGCATCGCGGCCCTGGCCGACGGGGACGTCTACGGCGACGTCGGCGAGTACGTCTACCGCATCAGCCTCACCGGCTGGGGCTGGATCCACCTGGTGCTCGGCGTCTGCGTCGCCGTCACCGGGGCGGGGCTGCTCAAGGGGGCGCGATGGGCCCGGGTGACCGGTATCGTCTTCGCCTCCCTGAACCTCTTCGCGCACTTCCTCTTCCTGCCGTACGCGCCCCTCTGGTCGGTGATCGTCATCGCCCTGGACATCTTCGTGATCTGGGCGCTCGCCGCCTACCGGGACCCGGGCTGGGCGCCCGGGGACGCACTCCGGCGGCCATGACGCCCTCCTCTCAGGGCCTCTCGCGGCTCAGCGCCCCCGGCCACCACGCCTTGGGCCCGATGTCCCGGACCAGCGCCGGGACGAGGAGCGACCGGACGACCAGCGTGTCCAGCAGGACGCCGAAGGCCACGATGAACGCGATCTGGACCAGGAACGCCAGCGGGATCACGCCCAGCGCCGCGAAGGTGGCCGCCAGCACGACGCCCGCCGAGGTGATGACCCCGCCGGTCGTGGTCAGCCCACGCAGGATGCCCTCCCGCGTGCCGTGGCGCAGCGACTCCTCCCGGACCCGGGACATCAGGAAGATGTTGTAGTCGACGCCCAGGGCGACCAGGAACACGAACCCGTACAGCGGAACCGACGAATCCGTGCCGCTGAAGCCGAACACATGGGTGAAGACCAGCGAGGAAATGCCCAGCGTCGCCAGGAAGTTCAGTGCCACGGTCGCCACGAGCAGTACCGGCATCAGCAGCGACCGCAGCAGGAAGACCAGGATCACCAGAATGATCGCCAGCACCACCGGCACGATCAGCATACGGTCGTCCTCGGCCGTGCGCTGGGTGTCGTACTGCTGCGCGGTGTAGCCGCCGACCAGGGCGTCCGATCCCGGTACCGCGTGGACCGCCGTGCGCAGCGCGGCGACCGTCTCCTTGGCCCCGTCGCTGTCCGCCGCGTCGTCGAGGGTCGCGTCGATGCGGACCTTGCCGTCGACGACGAGCGGTTCGCCGCCCGGCCGCCCGCTCGCGCTCACCGATACGGCCGAGTCCACCCCGTCGGTACCCTCGGCGGCCTCGGTCACCTCGGGAAGACGGTCCGCCGCGGCGATGATCACCGCCGGATTGCCCGAGCCGCCGGGGAAGTGCTCGCTCAGCGTCTCCTGGGCGGCCACGGACGGCGCGTCGTTCACGAAGATCTCGTCGAGCGGCACGCCCTTGGAGGTGAGCGTCGGGGCGAACGCGGCACAGGCGATCAGAGCCGCCAGGGTGATCGCCCAGACCTTGCGGGGCGCCCGGTCGACGAGGGCCGCGACCTTGTGCCAGATGCCGTGACCATCGGACACCTGGTCCTCGGCGGGCTTGGGCTTCGCCGGCCAGTAGGCGGTCCGGCCCAGCAGGACCAGTGCGGCGGGCAGGAAGGTGAGAGCGCTCAGGACCGAGCAGACGATGCCGATCGCGCCCACGGGGCCGAGGGCCCGGTTGTTGGTGAGGTCGCTCAGCAGCAGCGCGAGCAGACCGGCCGCGACGGTCGCGGCGCTCGCCGTGATCGGGCCGAAGGACTCACGCAGCGCGACACGCATCGCGGCGAACCGGTCGCCGTGGACGGCGAGTTCCTCCCGGAAGCGGGCAGTGAGCAACAGTGCGTAGTCCGTCGCCGCGCCGATCACCAGGATGGACAGGATGCCCTGCACCTGACCGTCCACGCGCACGATGTCGTGGTCGGCGAGGACGTAGACGATCGCACAGGACAGACCGAGGGCGAAGACCGCGCCGAGGATGATGACGAAGGGCAGCAGCACACTGCGGTAGACCAGCAGCAGGATGACCAGCACCGTGATCAGGGCAACCCCGAGCAGCAGCCCGTCGATGCCCGCGAAGGCGTCGGACAGATCCGCCTGGCTGGCGGCCGGCCCCGCGAGCTGGACCGTCGTACCGGACACGGACGCGCCCGCCTTCTCGACCTCCTCCAGCACCGTCGGCAGCTCGTCCCCGAGGTCGGGGCTCAGCTGCACGATGCCCTGGAGTGCGAGTCCGTCCTTCGAGGGCAGCGCGGGGGAGGGGGTTCCGACGACGCCGTCGCTCCCGGCGAGCGAGGCGAGGGAGCCGGTGGCCGCCTCGCGCTGCTCGTCCTCGACCGGGGCGTCCTTCTTCTCCGAGGTCCAGACGAGGATGACCGGCAGGGTCTCGTTCTGCTGGAACGCCTTCTGGGCTTCGATGACTTGCGTGGACTCGGCGTTCTGGGGCAGGAAGGCGGCCTGGTCGTTGGTGGCGACCTCGCCGAGCTTTCCGGCGTACGGTCCGAGCCCGCCGCCGATGCCGAGCCAGGCGATCAGCAGGACGACGGGGACCAGCCAGCGGACCGACCGTGCAGGGGTGGGCATGTCTCTCCTGAGGGGTGGAGATGTCTCATCGGTTAACAATCTCAATTGTTGAAATACATTACTCGATGGCTCCGCGCGGAGTTCGTGCGGGGGGTGGAGGGTGACGTAAGGAGGGTGGCGCAGGGGAGCGGGGAAGTTCAGCGACGCGCCGGGGGGACCTCGGCCAGTTCCTCGTTCATCGCCGCGAGGAAGCCCAGCACGGTCGCCAGTTCGCTCTCGCTGAACCGTGCCCTGGCCCGCGCCGTGGCCTCGGCAAGCGGCATGAAGTAGTCGCGGGCGACGGTCCGGGCGCTCGGCTCGTAGTACACGTGCACCACCCGGCGGTCGGCGCTCTCCCGCGCCCGGCGGATGTGCCCGGCCCGCTCCAGCCGGTCCAGGCAGGCGGTCACCGCACCGGAGGTGAGCCCCAGATGCTCCCGCAGATCGCCCGGCGTCAGGGGCGACGGGGCGTCGAGGATGGCCCCGAGCGCGCTCACGTCCGTGGGGTGCAGTTGCTGGTTCACCGCGAAACCGTGGGTCATCCGGTTGATCTCGCCGTTCATCCGGCGCAGCTCGACCGCGAAGGCCTGGAGGTCTGCGAGCGGCGCCTCGGAATCCGAGGCGCCGCTCCGGGTCGGTCGGTCGTCGGCGTGTCTCACGCCTTCAGCGTATAGAACCCCCGCTCAGCGGCCACGCGGTGTCCCTAGGACGGCGGCATGAGCACCGTGTCGACGAGGTTCACCGTGGCGTTGGCCGTCGGCACGTCGCCACAGACGATCTTCGAGGAGTCGTTCACCGTGAACTCGGTGCCCGAGCCCTTTGTCGTGAGGTCGCTGCCCTCCAGCGTCTTGAAGGTGCCGTCCTCCATCTGCTGCGTCGTGACCTTCTCGCCCACCACGTGGTACGTCAGCACCTTGGTGAGCTGGTCCTTGTCGTTGAGGAGGGCCTCAAGATCGGCCTGCGGGACCTTCTCGAACGCGGCGTTGGTCGGCGCGAACACCGTGATGTTCTCCGCGTTGTTGAGGGTGTCGACCAGGCCGGCCTTCTTCACCGCGTCGACGAGGGTGGAGAGTTCGGGGTTGTTGGACGCGGCGGTGGCGACCGGGTCCTTCGCCATGCCTTCCAGGCTGCCCGCGCCCTCCTTCGGTACGGAGGCGCAGGCGGGGCCGTACGGGTCGGCGGGGGCAGCGGCCTGTGCCTGCGGAGCGAAGAACGCCAGAGAGGCCGGAAAGGCGAGGGCCGCGGCGGCCGCCGCGGTGCGCTGCAGACGGGTGATCGTCATGATGTCTCCTCCGGCGATCGAGGGGGCTTCACCGTCGCCCCCACGGGTCTTCTCGGTCACTCCCACGCTGACGTGCATCCGGCCGCTCCGCCTGCCGCGTCGATTCTGCGTCGATACCGCCCCCGTCGGGGCCGCCGCGATTTGATCCGCCGCATTGATCCGCCGCACGGGGGCAATCGGGATGACATGAATAGCCGTTCAGTAACAGCGCAGGGACGTGGCCAGGCACGGCGTGCCGCGAACAGCAACGCCATGGAGGCGGCGGGCCGCGCCGGGTTCGTCGCCCGCGGGGTGATCTACGTGCTCGTGGGCTTCCTCGCCCTGCGGATCGCGTTCCCCGGGGGTGACAAGAAGCAGGCCGACCGGGGCGGCGCGGTCGCGGAGATAGCCGAGAAGCCCTTCGGGACGGTTCTGCTCTGGGTGCTGGGCGCAGCCGTGGCGGGCATGGCGCTGTGGCGACTGTCCGAAGCGCTGTTCGGTGGGGCCGGACCCGACGAGCACAAGCCGGGCAAGCGGGCCATGGCGGCGGGGCGGGCGGTCTTCTACGCCTTCGTCGCCTACACCGTGCTGTCCTTCGCGGCCGGGGACTCCGGCAGCGGCGGCGGTTCGTCGGACCAGCAGTCGCAGGACATCACCGCCAAGGCGCTCGGCTGGCCGGGCGGTCAGTGGATCGTCGGGATCGCCGGCGCCGTGGTGGCCGGCGCGGGCCTCTGGATCGCGGTCCGGGCCCTCATGCGCAAGTACCACAAGCACCTGAAGCTGTCGGAGATGTCCCGCCGGGTCCGCCGGGCCGTGGACATCACGGGGGTCTTCGGCGGAGCGGCGCGCGGCAGCGTCTTCGCCGCGGCGGGAGCGTTCGCCATCGCCGCCGCCATCGAGCACGAGCCCGACAAGTCCAAGGGGATGGACGACACCCTGCGCTCCTTCGCCGACACCCCGGTCGGCCCGTGGCTGCTGGTTCTCATCGCCGTCGGACTGGTCGCCTTCGGCGTGTTCTCCTGGTTCAACGCCCGCTACCGCAAGGTCTGAGCGGATCCCTCCCGCAGCGGGCCGCCCGCCGTCGCCCTCCTGTGGGCGGCGGCTTCGCGCGCGGCCTGCTCGGGGTGGCGGCGACGCCAGTAGGGGTTGTCGTGCGGCAGGCCGCCGGTCACCCGCCCGTACATCCCGAACGTGAGGATCAGCAGCCCCATCACGAAGCTGAAGATCACGTTCGCCATGCTGAAGTCCAGGATGTTCGCGGACCGGTCCAGGATGAACAGGTGGGCGAAGCCACTGAGCAGGAAGAGCGTTCCGACGGTCATGTTCACCGTGGAGGCGACATTGCCGCCCACCGCCGCCCCGGCGATCAGCACAGCACCGACGAGCAGCGAGATCAGACTGAGGAGCCCGTTGGACGTGAGTCCGGCGATCTGGCTGCCATCGGTGTCGAAGAAGCTCAGCTGATTCGCGAAGCCGAGAGAGCCGAACACCATCAGGATCGCGCCGCAGAGCCCCGCGCCGATCCGGTACACCGTCGCCAGCCGGTGGTCGGTGGGCAATTCGTCGCTCAGTTTCATGACCGTCTCCTGTCTCTCGTCGCTCTCTTTCCACCCCTGTCCCGGTGTCTCAGCGAACCGCTCGGGGATGCACCCGACAACATGCGTCGCTTTTGCGTCGTATGGTGGCTCTATGGATCCGACAAGTGATCTGCTTCCGGAAGCTCCGGCCGACGGGGGTCTGACCACCGGCGCGGTGGCCCGCCTCCTGGGCGTCGCCCCGACGACGCTGCGCTCGTGGGACCGTCGCTACGGCATCGGCCCGGCCGCACGGCAGGACGGCCGGCATCGCCGCTGGACCGGGGCGGACATCGCGGCTCTGCGGCACATGTGCGCACTGACGAGCGTGGGCCTGCCCCCGGCCGAGGCCGCTCGCACGGTTCTGGCCCGAACGTCCGGCGGGGGCTCGTCGGGCGCAGGAACCCCGGCCGCAGCCTCGTCCGGCGTGGAGACAGCAGGCGACGGATCAGCCGGCGCCCCGGCCCCGTCCCGGTCGGCGCGCGCTTCCCGGGCTCCCGGGCCGCTTCCGGTCGGCCGGGCCCGCCAGGAGTGCCGCGGCCTGGCACGGGCCGCGGTCCGGCTCGACGCGCCGGCCCTGGAGGAGCTGCTCACGGCGGTGCTCGACCGCTACGGACTCCCGGCCGCCTGGGACGAGGTGATGATGCCGGTGCTGCACGCGGTGGGCCGTGAGTGGGAGACGGCGGGGGAGCGGTACATCGAGGTCGAGCACCTGTTGTCCTGGCACGTCTCCGGCGCACTGCGCGGAGTCACGGCCGGGCGGCCCCCCGCCCCCGGCGCGGGCCTCGCCCTGCTGGCCTGTGTACCCGGAGAGACTCATACGCTCGCCCTGGAGGCGCTCGCCGCGACCCTCGCCCACCAGGGACTGCCGGCAAGGATGTTCGGCGCCGCCGTGCCCGCCGGGGCGCTGGAGGACGCGGTCCGGCGCACCGGCCCCGCCGCGGTGGTGCTCTGGGCGCAGTCCCGGAAGACGGCGAGCCCCGCGCTCGTGGCCCGGCTGGCCGCGGTCGAGTGGGGCGTACGGGGCGCGCGCAGGCGACCCGTCGTCTGCGTGGCCGGGCCCGGCTGGGCGGGGCGGCAGCCGCCGGGGGCTCGGTACCTGTCCGGCCTTGCCGACGCGGTGGACACCCTGGCCACGCTCTAAGGGCTGTCCCGTAGTCCCTGGTGGATCAGCGCGCGGCGTCAGATGCGGTGCATCGCAAGGCGGAGAGGCGCCCGCATGCTGGATGTATTCGGGCGTTCCGACAACGCGGCGAGGTGCCGTAGCTGTCGTCGCGCGCCCGCCAGGGAATACGGGACAGCCCTTAGGGACGTCCTGCGGCCCCGGCCCTGATGTGCCCGACGCTCCCTGGCCCCGCCGTCAGCGCAGGAAGTCCGACAGCCCCGTCAGGAGCCGCTCCACATCGTCCGCGTCGTTGTACGCGGACAGTCCGACGCGCAGCCCGCCGCTCTCGCCGAGCCCCAGGTGCCGGGAGGCCTCCAGGGCGTAGAACGACCCGGCGGGCGCGTGCACCCCGGAGCGGGCGAGGGCACGGTAGGCGTCCGTCGCGTCCCGGCCGTCGAAGGTGAGCAGCAGGGTGGGGGTGCGCTCGGCGGCCCGCGAGTGCACCGTCACCCCGCCCAGATCGCGTACCCCTTTCTCGACGCTCTCCCGCAGCGCGGTCTCGTGGGACTCGATCGCCGCGTACGCCGCCGGCAGCCGCTCTCGACGCCCCGCGAGCCCACCGGCCGCCACGGTGCCCAGCTCCGCGATGAAGTCCACCGCCGCGCGGGTCCCCGCCATCAACTCGTACGGGAGCGTGCCGAGTTCGAAGCGCTCCGGCACGGCGTCGGTGGACGGCGCCAGCTTGTCCGGGCGGAGGGTGTCGAGCAGTTCCGGCCGGGCGGCCAGCACCCCGTGGTGGGGGCCGAAGAACTTGTACGGGGAGCAGACGAGGAAGTCCGCCCCGAGCCGCTCCAGGTCCACGGCGCGGTGCGCCGTGAGGTGGACCCCGTCCACGTACAGCAACGCGCCTGCCGCGTGGGCGAGTCGGGCGACGGCCGGGATGTCGGGCCGGGTGCCGATCAGGTTGGAAGCGCCGGTCACCGCGATCAGCCGGGTCCGCCCGGTGATCTGCGCGCCGACGGTCTCCGGGGGCAGTTCGCCGGTCGCCGGGTCGAAGTCGGCCCACCGCACCACCGCCCCCACCCGCTCGGCCGCCTGCACCCACGGGCGGATGTTGGCATCGTGGTCCAGCCGGCTGACCACCACCTCGTCCCCCGGCTTCCACGTCCGGGCCAGGGTGCGCGAGAAGTCGTAGGTGAGCTGGGTGGCGCTCCGGCCGAACACGATGCCGCCCGGATCCGCGCCCAGCAGATCCGCCATCGCCTGCCGGAATTCCCGGACGATCTCCTCCGCGTTGACCTCTCCGGGCAGCGTGGAGCCCCGGTTGGACAGCGGACGGCTCATCGCCTCGCCGATCGCGGCGACGACGGAGGCGGGGGTCTGGGTGCCGCCGGGGCCGTCGAAGTGCGCCGTGCCGGAGCGCAGGGCGGGGAACTGTGCGCGCACCGCGCTGACGTCGTACGACAAGGAGGCTCCTCGGTTCGCTGATGGCTGCCGGATCTCGCCGCGATCATCGCAGGGCGGTGTCCTCCGGCGGAAGGAGCCTGGGGTCTTCCCACCGCGCAGGCGCCGGTGAGGAGCACGTGTCGACACCGTTCGCGCGCGGGCGCGCGGCTCCCCGCTCCGACGCACGCCCGAGCGTGGGAATTCGCCTCCCGGCGCACCGGAATGCGCCGTCCCCCGGCATAGCGATGATCCTACGAAGTAAAGTCCCCGAAACGTGAACTCGCTCGGTTGTGCGATCCTTTCCGACGGCTTTTCGTATGCCATTCCGTCCAGATTCCGTGGACGAAATCGCCGGTCGATTTCTCCGCGTCGGGCGTGATTAAAGCCGTGGGAACGGGAAATAGATGATCTGGGCTGGTGAGGTCGGGGGCATCAGTTCACGCCACGGCCGAATTCCATCGGAGCCGGGTGTCTGAAAGGCGTCAGTGCGGGGCCATGGTCGCCCCGGAGTTCACCGAGACTCTCAGGGCCGGTCCGGCCTGCGCTGATACGGAAAAGTCGATCTCTCCCGGTTGCGTTCCCTTGTGGGGGTCACGTATGGACGAGCGCGCACGCGCCGCCGATGGCGAAATTCATTCGGCCGACTATTCGGTTCCCGGGAAGGGGGTGGTAGGGAATTCGCCTTCCGGTATTCTCCGTGCCGTCGCCTACCCCGTTCTCCTCCTCGCGGTCGTGGGCGTTGCGGCGTTCGCATTGCGCCTGCGATGGGATCCGGCGTGGGTCAGCCCGCTTTTCCTGATCGGGGTGATCTCCTATCTGGCGCTCCTGGAGCGGCTGATTCCTTACGACCGGAACTGGCACCCGGGAAAGGCCGAATGGCGCTGGTACGGCATCTACTTCCTGCTCACCATGGCCGGAAGCGGACTGGCGCAGCTGCTCGTCGCCCTGGCCATCGGCCTGATCTCGCCCGAGGAGCCGGCCCGCCACCTCGGGGCCGAGATCCCGGGAGCCCTCCTCACCGGATCGCTGGTGAGCTACGCGGTGCACCGGCTGGGCCATCGGAACGCCCTGCTCTGGCGACTGCACGGGGTGCACCACGTGCCGGAGAAGGTCAACGTCGCCAACAACGGGGTCAACCACGTGCTGGACATCGTCCTGGCCCAGAGCCTCGTCCAACTGGCCCTGGCCCTGGTCGGCTTCTCCCGCCCCGCCGTCCTGGTGGCCGGACTCTTCGTCGCCGCGCAGGGCTACTTCATCCACGCCAACATCGACGTCCGCATCGGCCCGCTCAACCATCTGCTGGCCAGCCCGGAGCAGCACCGCCTGCACCACAGCACCGATCTGTCCGAAGCCGGCCACTACGGCTCCGACCTGTCGTGCTGGGACCACCTCTTCGGCAGCTTCACCTGGCGCCCCGGACGCGAACCCGCCGCTGTCGGCCTGCACGATCCCGCCTCCTTTCCCGGCACCGGCGAGGATCTCGCCGGTGCCGGG
>NZ_QWFA01000004.1 GCF_003501885.1 Streptomyces globisporus | reverse complement strand
GGGGCGGACAGGGCGGGGGCGGCGAGCGGCAGAGTGAGGGCCGCCGCGCAGGTGACGCCGACTGAGGTGACCAATAGTGCACGCATACGAACGATCCTGAACATAGAGTGATGACTCCGGCTACCCGGACATCGGCCCCTTCATGACGCCCCGTCTGCCGAACCGGTGTACGTGACACCCGTTCAGCCCGCCCGGCACCGCGCCCCCGCGTACGCTTGCGCGGATGAACTCCAGCGACCGCACCCCCGCCGACCTGCTGCGATCCGCGCTCTCCGCGGACCCGGCCCGCCCCCTGGTCACCTTCTACGACGACGCCACCGGAGAACGCGTCGAACTGTCGGTGGCCACCTTCGCCAATTGGGTGGCCAAGACCGCCAATCTGCTCCAGGGCGACCTGGCCGCGGAGCCCGGCGACCGGCTCGCCCTGCTGCTGCCCGCGCACTGGCAGTCCGCGGTCTGGCTGCTGGCCTGTTCCTCCGTCGGGGTCGTCGCCGACGTCCAGGGCGACCCGGCAGCCGCCGACCTCGTCGTGACCGGCCCGGACGCCCTGGAGCGGGCGCGGGCCTGCCGGGGCGAGCGTGTCGCTCTCGCCCTGCGCCCGCTGGGTGGCCGGTTCCCGCAGGCACCCGAGGGGTTCTCGGACTACGCGGTGGAGGTGCCGAGCCAGGGCGACCGCTTCGCACCCTTCGCCCCGGTGGACGCCGAGGCCCCCGCGCTGGCCGTGGGCGGGGCCGAGCTGACGGGCGCGCAGCTCGTCGCCCGGGCCCGCGAGGACGCCGACGCCCTCGGCCTCGTACCGGGGTCCCGGCTGCTCACCGGGCGTACGTACGACACCTGGGAAGGGCTGAGTACCGGACTGTTCGCGCCCCTGGCGGCGGGCGGGTCCGTGGTGCTGTGCCGCCACATCGGGCAGCTCGACGCGGACGGGCTTGCCAAGCGGGTCGAGAGCGAGCGGGTCACCAACACCGCGGTATGACAAGCGCGCTGAGGTCCACTCGTCCGGCCCACAGCGGGCCGAGTCCTCGGGGAACGGCACCGGAGCGGGTAGATGATCGAGCGGTACAGACCACTCTCCTGGCCGTGCACAACCAAGCGCGAGTTTCAGCCGTCTACTCCTGCGACCGGCGGCCCCTCGCGCCGCCGAACGTGAAGGATGGACGCAGACGTGACCGACAGTGCTGGCCCGCCGTCCGACCCGGACCGCCCGGCCGAGGACAAGCCGCAGGACAGGTCGCGGAAAGAGTCCGGGCAGCCCGAGGGCGCGGCTTCCGAGGGCCCCGCCCCCGAGGACGGGGCCCGGCAGGACGGTTCACCCCAGGACGACGCTCCGCAGCAGGAGGGCCCGGCAGCCGCGGAGGCCGACAAGGCCGATGACGCCGAGGGCGGCCCTGCCGAGTCCGAGGCCGCGCCCGAGACCGAGCCCAAGGCCGCGGCGGACCCCGTCGGCGTGCAGACCTGGGCCGATCAGCCCAAGGACGGCATCGTCGCCGCCCGCAAGAGCCACTGGCTGCGCTGGACCGCGCTCGCCGCCTCGTTCCTCGTGCTGGTCGCCGCGGGGGTCGGCTGGTGGATGTACAAGAAGCTCGACGGGAACATCACCACCGACACGAGCGCCGCCGCCGAACTCAAGGCGTACGAGAAGGAGCGGCCGACCCCGATCGTCATGGACGCCCAGAACATCCTGCTCATCGGGTCCGACAGCCGGGCCGGGGACAACCGGAAGTACGGGCGGGACGACGGCGGCAGCCAGCGCTCCGACACCACGATCCTGCTGCACCTCGCGGCGGACCGGAAGAGCGCGACGGCCGTGTCGATCCCCCGCGACCTGATGGTGGAGATCCCCAGCTGCCGCACCGGGGACGACAAGAAGTCCCGGGAGCAGTTCACCCAGTTCAACACGGCGTTCGAGCTCGGCGGCACCGCCTGCACGATCCGGACCGTGGAGCGGATGACCGGCATCCGCATCGATCACCACATGGTCGTCGACTTCAACGGCTTCAAGGACATGGTCGACGCGGTGGACGGGGTCGAGATCTGCCTCAAGGAGCCGATCGACGACAAGGACGCGCACCTGGAGCTCCCGGCCGGCCGGCAGAAGCTGAACGGCGAGCAGGCCCTCGGCTACGTACGGGCGCGCAAGTCCCTCGGCAACGGCAGCGACACCGAACGCATGGAGCGCCAGCAGCAGTTCCTCGGCGCCCTCGTCAACAAGATGCAGAGCAACGGCGTCCTGCTGAACCCGACGCGGCTCTACCCGGTGCTGGACGCGGCCACCAAGTCGCTGACCACCGACCCGGGTCTCGACTCGCTGCGCGACCTGTACGACCTGGTGCGCGGGATGCGCAACGTACCGACCGAGCAGGTGCAGTTCCTGACCGTGCCCCGGCAGCCGTACCGTAACAACCCCAACCGGGACGAACTCGTCGAACCGGACGCGGGGGACCTGTTCAAGCAACTCCGCGAGGACAAGCCCGTCGCCGTGGTCCCGGCCGATGAACTCGAAGAGGCGGAACGGGAGCAGGAAAGCGGACAGGACGGAAAGCCGGACGACGCCGGGTCCGAAAGCCCGACGCCGACACCCACCTATTCGGGTTCGAGCGCGGCGGACGACCTGTGCAAGCAGTAAAGCAATTGCCAAGACGCAGAACACAATCGGCGTGTAATGGGAAGTATGCCCGGTTGTAAGGGGGGTGGAATGTGTCACGCACGTCGCTCGACCTGGAATCGGCCGGATAGTGTGACGCGATCCGGTGCTTCCGGCCGTCAGGTCGTGCACTGCTGGAGCGAAGGAACGAGCGCCTTGCCGGGGGAGGGCGCCTCGCGTGGCACCGACGGAGGACGCAGGCAACCGTGGACGCGCACAGTCGTGGACGGGCGGACGATATCGACCCCGCCGACCAGTGGGTACTCAACCCGCACACCGGTAATTACGAATTGCGACTGGATCACTCCGCTGGGGAGTCGAGTAGCTCCGCGCGTACGGCGACGGCCGAGGAAATCGGCCGCCGCGGGGGGTCCCGGACCGGTTCGTCCCGCGAGGGTTCGGGTCGCCGTGCGGCCGGTTCCCGCGGGACCGCCACGGACGGGGCGCGCCGCGAGGTGCCGGGCCAGCGCAGCCGCCGCGGCTCCCAGGGGGGCCGTGGCGCCGCCGAGCCCCCCACGACCGGCCGCCGGAAGCGCAAGCCCCAGAAGTCGCGCAAGAAGAAGGCGCTGCTGTGGTCGGGCGGCGTGATGGCGTTCGTCGTGGTGGGCACCTCGATCGGCGCGTACGCCCTCTACCAGAAGTTCAACGGGAACATCGACTCCATCGACGTGGGTGACGCCGGCAGCAAGAACGTCGTCACCGACGGCCCGATGAACATCCTGGTCATCGGAACCGACAAGCGCACCGGCAAGGGCAACGAGGGGTACGGCGACAAGGGCAGCACGGGCCACGCCGACACCAACATCCTGTTCCACGTCTCCGAGGACCGGACCAACGCGACGGCGATGAGCATCCCGCGCGACCTGGTGACCGATATCCCCGAGTGCGAGTCGAAGAAGTCGGACGGCACCTCCACCGTCATCCCGGGCACCCCGAACGAGCGCTTCAACACCAGCCTCGGCCAGAACGGCCGTGACCCCGGCTGCACCATGAAGACGGTCGAGAACATCACCGGCCTCAAGCCGGACCACTTCATGATGGTCGACTTCAACGCGGTCAAGGAGCTGACCACCGCGGTCGGCGGCGTCGAGGTCTGCATGTCGAAGCCGGTCGACGACCCGAAGTCGCATCTGGTGCTGCCGCAGGGCAAGTCCAAGGTGCAGGGCGAGAAGGCGCTGGCCCTGCTGCGTACGCGCGACAGCTTCGGCAACCGGAGCGACCTCGACCGGATCAAGGTGCAGCAGCAGTTCCTCGGCTCGATGATCCGCGAGATGAAGTCGAGCGACACCCTGACCAACCCGAAGAAGCTCTACAAGCTGGCCGACGCCGCGACCAACGCTCTGACCGTCGACTCGGCCATCGCCGACGCGAAGAAGCTGATGACGCTGGCCCAGGAGATCTCCAAGGTCGACACGAAGAACATCACCTTCCTCACGATGCCGGTGATAGACAACCCGGCCGAGCCGAAGCCCGTCACCGTGGTCGTGGACCCGGTCAAGGGCGAGCAGCTCTTCGCGATGATGCGCTCCGACACCTCGCTGACCGAGGTGAAGCAGAAGGAGAAGGACGCCAAGGGCAAGCAGGCGGCCCTGCTCAAGGGTCCGAAGGCCGATCCCGCCGACGTACGGGTCGACGTCCTCAACGGCGGCGAGATCCCCGGTGCGGCCGGTTCGACCGTCACCTGGCTGCAGAACGAGCAGGGGGTGCTGAAGTCCACCAACAAGGCCAACGCCCCCGAGAAGATCAAGAAGACGACACTGGAGTACGCGCCCAACCAGGCCGATCAGGCCCGGGCGCTCGCCGAGATGATGGGGCTTCCCGCAACGGCCATGAAGCAGGGCACCGCCGACGCCGAGGGGCTTGAGGCGATGGTGCTCACGCTGGGGGCGGACTTCAAGGGCGCGGGCCAGCTCATCACCGGACCGGCGAAGGCTCCGGAAGGCGTCGAGCAAGCGAGCGCCGACAAGGCGGTATGCGCCAAGTGACACCTGGTCACCGCGCCACAGCGGAAATCTGAACAGCATGGGGGGTCCGGTGGGACGGAGCAGCATGCCCGGGGAGGAGACGCGATCACGCGTCCGCCGCGGGGATCGGCCGGGCGGGGACGTACGCCGGGGTGACGGCCGGGACGCGGAGGTCGGTGACGCGCCCGCGAGCGGTGAGCGCGGCCGTCGGGCCGGGGGGCACCGGGGCGGCGCCTCGGCCGGCGCCCGGGGGCGCAGCGGCCGCCGCGCGCCCAAGAGCGGCAAGCGACGCGTCCTGCGCTGGAGCGCCTCCGTGCTCGCCGTGCTCATACTCGGCACCGGCGGCGCCGGTTATCTCTACTACGAGCACCTCAACGGCAACATCAAGAAAGGGGATCTGACCCTCGGCGACAAGCAGATGGCCGATCACAAGGCCAACGCCGCCGGGCAGACCCCGCTCAACATCCTGCTCATCGGTTCCGACGCCCGGGACTCCAAGGCCAACCAGAAGCTGGGCGGTGCGAAGGAGACCTTCGGCGGGACACCGCTCGCCGATGTGCAGATGCTGCTCCACCTCTCCGCGGACCGCAGCAACCTCTCCGTCATCAGCATGCCGCGGGACACCATGCTGAAGATGCCCAAGTGCACGGCACCGGACGGTGAGGTCTTCCCGGCCAGCACCCGCGACGTACAGACCAACGAGAGCCTGGGGCGCGGCGGTCCGGGGTGCACGGTGGCCACCTGGTACGAGCTGACCGGCATCCGGATCGACCACTTCATGATGATCGACTTCGCCGGTGTGGTGTCGATGGCCGACGCGATCGGGGGTGTCCCGGTCTGCGTCGACGCCAACATCCACTCGCGCAGCGCCGACGGCAAGGGCTCCGGACTGAAGCTGGAGAAGGGCACCACGTCCATCAAGGGGGAGCAGGCCCTCCAGTGGCTGCGCACCCGGTACGGCTTCGAGGACAACACCGACCTGGGGCGGGCCAAGGCCCAGCACCAGTACATGAACTCGATGGTGCGTGAGCTGCGCAAGGGCACCAAGCTCACCGACCCGGCGAAACTGATGAACCTCGCCGAGGCGGCGACCGAGGCCCTGACGGTCGACAAGGGGCTGGACACGGTCAAGAAGCTCTACGACCTGGCCGAGGAGTTCAAGAAGGTCCCGACGAAGCGCATCACGATGTCGACCATGCCGAACGTGTACGGCACCGGCGCCAACAGCGGCCGGGTGTACCCGAAGGCGGGCGACGCCGAGCAGCTGTTCCGGATGGTGCGGGACGACGTACCGCTGGACGGCAAGGCCTCCAGGCGGAAGAAGCCGGAGGAGCCCAAGGACCCGTCCGCGCCGGTCGGCGAGATCGCCGTCTCCGTACGGAACGGGACCGCGACCGACGCCTTCGGACCGGCGTCGGGGCGGGCCGGTGAGGTGGCGGACCAGCTGAAGAACGCCGGCTTCGGGCGGACCAGTGTCGACTCGAACAACGTGACCGGGGTGGCGCGCACGGGGATCCTGTATCCGAGCGCCGATCTGGAGGGCGACGCGCAGGCGGTCGCCAAGGCCCTCGGGGTTCCGCTGTCGCAGGTGAAGCGGTCCACCGATGTGTCGGGCATCGCGCTCGCGGTGGGCGCGGACTGGCGCGAGGACGGGGCCTACCCGGTGTCCAAGGGCACGGAGAAGACCCCGGATTCGGCGGGGGCCCTCAACGGGGACGACGAGAAGGCCTGCATGAAGGTCAACCCGAACTACACCTGGTGACGCCGTAGCGGCAGGCGTACGNCGGCTCAGACGGTCTCGCTGCTGCCGGTCATCGCCGGGCGGCGGCTCGCGATGACCCGCTTGGCCAGGGAACGGGGGCTGGTGAGGAAGCCGAAGCCCCAGCACATGTGCATCGTCGCCAGCGCCACCGGGATCTGGGCGCGGGCCTTCAGCGAGAGGCCCTTGCCCGCGGGCAGCGACCCGGCGACGATCGCGGCGAGGTAGCCGCCGGGGACGACCAGCGCCCACGGGGTGACGGTCGCGCCGAGGACCAGGCCCGCCGCGATGGCGACGACGGCGGTCGGCGGGGCAAGGTAGCGCAGGTTGATCGAGCCGGCGTGGTAGCGGGCGACGACGTGGCGCCAGCGGCCGTAGTCCTTGTACTGCTTGGCGAGCGCCTTCACCGTGGGGCGCGGGCGGTACTGGACCTTCAGCTCGGGCGAGAACCAGATCAGCCCGCCGGCCTCGCGGATGCGGAAGTTCAGCTCCCAGTCCTGGGCGCGGATGAACTCGACGTTGTAGCCGTCGGCCCGCTCCAGGGCCTCGCGGCGGAAGACGCCCAGGTAGACGGTCTCGGCCGGGCCCGCCTGGCCGCCGGTGTGGAAGGCCGCGTTGCCGACGCCGATCTTCGAGGTCATCGCGGCGGCGACGGCGTCCTCCCAGGCGTTCTCGCCCTCGGCGTGCATGATGCCGCCGACGTTCTGCGCGCCGGTCTCCTCCAGGAGGCGGACGGCGGTCGCGATGTAGTTCGGCGAGAGCATGCCGTGGCCGTCGACCCGGACGACGACCGGGTGGCGGGAGGCCTTGATCGCCGCGTTGAGGGCGGCGGGGGTGCGGCCGGTGGGGTTGGGCACGGTGTGGACGCGGGGGTCCTCGGCGACCAGCTCGGCGGCGATCTCGTCCGTCCGGTCGGCGGAGGGGCCGAGCGCGATCACGACCTCCATCTCACCGGGGTACTCCTGCTCCAGGATGTGCCGGACCGAGTTCCTGAGATGGCGTTCCTCGTTGAGCACCGGCATGATCACGGAGACGGCGGGGTACTGCGCGGCAGACATGTGGTCCTCGGGGGGTCCTCGGGGGCGCCGGGGGGTTCCGCGCCGCGGGCGGCGGGCGCCCCGGGAGGCGGCGGTATTCGGCCGCCACGTTACCGCGAATGGGGGACACCGGTGCGCGCCGCCGGGTCGCGGGCGGGGGCGGTGGTCGTATGGGCCTACCGTGCGATGGTCTCCTTGCACCGCAGAGGTGTCTCCCTTGCACCCCGGAGGTGTCTCCCCTCGTGCCCGTACCGCAACGACCGCAACGACCGCAGCGCCCGCCGCACCCCCGCACCACTCCCCCGCGACGCCGTCCGCCACAGGGCACCCGGCCGGTCCGGCCCCGGAAGCAGGACGAGCGGCCGCGCTGGGGCATGCGGGTGGCCACCGGCCTCTCGGTGCTGGTGCTGGGGGCGGGTGGGATCGGTCACGCGGTGGTGAGCAGCCTGGAGGGCGGGATCGGCCGGGTCGATCCGTTCCGGGACATGAAGAACCGTCCCGAGGGGGGCCACGGCACGAATCTGCTGCTCGTCGGCACCGACGGCCGGGACACGATCACCAAGGCCGAGAAGAATAAGTACCGGCTCGGCGGCGCGCCCTGCCACTGCACCGACACGATCATGCTGGTCCATCTGTCGGCCGACCGGCAGCGGGCGAGCGTGGTCAGCCTCCCCCGGGACAGTTACGCCGAGATGCCGGCCCACACCGACCGCACCACGGGCAAGCACCACGCGAGCCACCCGGTGAAGCTGAACGCCGCGTACGCGGAGGGCGGGCCCACGCTGACCGTGCGGACCGTCGAGAGCATGACCAAGGTCAAGATCGACCACTATCTGGAGGTCGACTTCACCAGCTTCATGAAGACGGTCGACGCGGTGGGCGGGGTGAAGATCTGCACGGCGCGGCCGATGAAGGACTCGTACACCGGGCTGAACCTCCCCGCGGGCACGCATGAACTGGACGGCGGCCAGGCGCTCCAGTACGTCCGCTCGCGCCATGTGGACGTGGCCTCCGACCTGGGCCGGATGGAGCGCCAGCAGAAGTTCATGGCGGCGCTGATCAAGCAGGCGACGAGCAGCGGGGTGCTGCTGAACCCGGTGAAGTTCCAGCAGGTCTCCGGGTCGGTGCTCGGTTCGGTCCGGGCCGACAAGGGCTTCGGCACGGAGCAGATGCTGGCGCTCGGCAAGGCGATGAAGGACTTCGGTCCCGCCTCGTCGGAGTTCGCGTCCGTGCCCATCGGCAACCCCAGCTTCCCGGTCAAGGGCATCGGCTCGACGGTGCAGTGGGACGCGAAGAAGGCGAAGAAGCTGTTCCAGGCCCTGCGCGAGGACAAGCCGCTGGCCCCGGCGAAGCCGCAGCCGAAGCCCGCGGCGGGCCCGCAGCAGCAGCCCGCGAAGCTGGTCGACGTGGCACCGAAGGACGTGAAGGTGCAGGTCTACAACGGGACCCCGAAGGACGGCCTCGGCCGGACCGTGGACGAGGCGCTGCGCGCGACCGGGTTCTCCACCACCGAGGCCCCGCTCAACGGGGAGGCGCGGGAGCTGAAGCGGACGCTCGTGGAGTACGACCCGCGCTGGGACCGGTCGGCGAAGTCCCTGGCCACGGCGCTGCCCGGGAGCGAGCTGAAGGCGGTGAAGGGTCAGGGCCCGCAGATGAGGGTGACGGTGGGCTCGGACTTCACGAAGGTGCAGCGGGTGAAGGCGGAGACTCGTCAGACGGGCCGGTTCGGCACGGTGACGGGCGACGAGGTGGTGTGCCCGTAGGGACCCGGGGTCTGCGCGGGGCGCCGCCCGTACGCGTGACTAGTCGTCGATGCCCTCGGCGGCGCGCTTCTCGCGCAGTTCCTTGATCGCGCGGCGGCGGGCGAGCCGGTGGGTGCGCCGGATCTGCGCCTCCTGGTAGCGCCGGTTGTCGCGCTCGGTCTCGGGGATCACCGGCGGTACGCGGCGCGGCTTGCCGTCCCCGTCGACGGCGGCGAAGACCAGATAGGCACTGCCGACCTGCTGGGCGGGGGTGGACTCGTTCCAGCGTTCGGCCATGACCCGGACGCCGACCTCCATGGAGGACCGGCCCGTCCAGTTGACCTGGGCCTTCACATGGACGAGGTCGCCGACGCGGACCGGCTCCAGGAAGACCATCTCGTCCATCGACGCGGTCACGGCGGGCCCACCGGAGTGCCGGCCGGCCACCGCGCCCGCGGCGTCGTCGACCAGTTTCATGATCACGCCACCGTGCACCGTGCCGAGGAGGTTGGTGTCGCTGCCGGTCATGATGTGGCTGAGGGTGGTCCGGGACGCCGCGGTCGGCTTGCCCGGGATGTCACCCTCCGAGCGGTTGGCCGGATCTGTTACGCCGGTGGCCTGATCTGTCATACCGTCCACCTTATGCGGGGCCCGCGATCCCGCAGAATGCATCAGGTTCGCAACAGCCCTGGTGCGATTTCCCTTACACCCTGTAATAGCCGTGGGCCGGGGCGGCACACTGTTCGGATGAACGATTGGCCCGATCGACGGACCGGCGACCGCAGCGAACGCTACGGGCGGGGCAGCGCCAGCTCCCAGCCCGAGGGCGCCCGGTCGATGCCGCACATCCAGCGCCGCCCGGCCCAGCCCCGTACCCCGCAGCGGCCGCAGGTACCGCCGCAGAGCCAGGGGTACGACGACCGTTACCAGGACGGCGGGTACGGCCACAGCCCCGAGCCCGGGTACGACAGCGGCTACAACACGGGCCAGGTCTACGGATCGGGCAGCGGCGGCTCCGGCGGCCGGGGCGGCGGTGGCCGTCGCGGCGGCGGAGACGGAGGCTACGTCCAGGGCCGCCCGGCCCCGGACTGGCGCCGCCGGATCAAGCTCGGCGCGCTGACCCTGGTGGTCGTGGTGCTGACGGTCTCGATCTCGACGTACTTCTGGGCCGACTCGAAGCTGAAGCGCGAGGTGGACCTCTCCAAGGTCATCGAGCGGCCGGAGTCCGGCGACGGCACGAACTACCTGATCGTCGGGTCCGACAGCCGCGAGGGCATGTCGGACGAGGAGAAGAAGCGGCTGCGCACCGGTTCCGCCGAGGGCAAGCGCACCGACTCGATGATGATCCTGCACGACGGCTCGAACGGCCCGACGCTGATCTCGCTGCCGCGCGACTCCAACGTCGAGATCCCGTCCTTCAAGGGGTCCGAGTCCGGGAAGATGTTCCAGGGCACAGGCCGGCAGGTGAAGCTGAACGCCGCCTACGCCGAGGACGGCCCCGAACTCCTCGTCCGTACGGTCGAGTTCAACACCGGCCTGCACATCGACCACTACGTCGAGATCGGCTTCGGCGGCTTCGCGAAGATCGTGGACGCGATCGGCGGGGTAGAGCTGGACATCCCGGAGGCGTTCAAGGACAAGAAGTCCGGGGCCGACTTCCAGGCGGGCAAGCAGACGCTGAACGGCGAGCAGTCCCTCGCCTTCGTCCGTACGCGTTACGCGTTCAAGGGCAGCGACCTGGACCGTACGAAGAACCAGCAGAAGTTCCTCGCGGCGCTGGCGAGCCAGACGGCGACCCCGTCCACGATCCTCAACCCGTTCAAGCTGTACCCGACGATGGGCGCGGGCCTGGACACGCTGATCGTGGACAAGGACATGTCGCTCTGGGCGCTGGGCAACATGTTCTTCGCGATGAAGGGCGTCACGGGCGGCGACGGTACGTCGATGAACATGCCGATCTCGGGCAGCGTCAACGGGAACCTGGTCTGGGACAAGGCCAAGGTGAAGCAGCTGGTGCAGCAGCTCAACAACGACGAGAAGGTCACGGTCAAGGGCAACTGAGGCCGTTCACCCAGCCGTTGAGGGCGCCGGGCGATTGCCGCCCGGCGCCCTTCGCCGTTCGTGGACGCCCTCTGCTCGCCGCGTGCCGAAGGGGGGTGCCGGTGTCAGGGTTTCCGCGGTCTCCGCCGCGAAGGCGGGCGCCTCGCCTGCTCACACCGGTTCGTGGCGCCCCACGATCCGGTGCCGCGCCTGCCGGGCCCAGCGCTGGGAGGCGGCACGGCAGGCAGGGCACGGTCAGTCGGCGCAGCCGTACCTCTTGGCGAGCCTGGTGGCCGCTTCCCGCATCACGGTCGCGTTGTTGCGGGTCGCGGTGTCCGGGTCGACGGGTGGCTTCTCTCCCCGCCTGTACAGGCGTTCCTCGTCCTGCGAGGGCACGACGAGCGACGCCTTGACATGCGGGGCGGCCGAGCCCATGCGGGCGGCGCAGCCAGTGGGCAACGTGACCTCGGCCCGGTCGGGGAGCGCCCAGCCGGTGAACCCGGGGCCAAGAGGGGCGGAGCCCTTCTTGGCCCCGGGGGCGCTCCGCGTGTCCTCGACGACCAGTTCGTAGACCCCCCGCGGACCTTCTCCGTGCGGGCCGGCACGCAGCACGTGGCAGGTCTTGAGCACCGCGTGGTCGGTGGCCCCGCCTTTGCTCTCCGACTCGCCCGCGCTGACCTCTCCGCCCTTGCCGTCGTCTATCAGCTCCGCCGTCTCCCGGCTGAGCGCACCATGGCACAGGCTCTGCGGCAGCGGCGGCTTCTCCACGCTGTCGGGCCAGACGCTCGCCGTCACCACGGCCACCCCTGCGACGCCGAGCGTGATCGTCAGCGGCAGCCATTTCTTGTCCATCGGTCACTGTCCCCGTTTCACTTGGTCGCCGCCGGAAGGCGGCCGGACGATCCTTCGCCAGGAGATCCGGCTTCCGAGGCCCTGCCGGATGCCAGCAGCGCGACGTGCGGCAGCACCAACAGGCCGTCCCGTACGTGGAATTCGGCGCACAGGTCGTCGTACGCGCTCCGCGCCGCCGCCAGCCCCTCCGTGCCTCCGCTGTTGAGGACCTGCCCGATCGCGCCGACCCCCCGCTCGGCCCCCGCCCACCAGGTGTCCGGGTCGCAGCGGTGCTTCCAGGCCACCTCGGAGCACCTCGCGCCGAGGAGCCCGGCCGTGTCGAGCAGGGCCGCGAGCCCTTCGGGCGTACGGGGGAAGTCGTCCTGCGGTGCGAGGGCGGGGAGCCAGGTGGGGCGGATGAGGCCGGCGGCCTGGGCGGCTCGGCCGATCAGGGTCTGGCCGGGGGCTCCGGGCGACCGCCAGATGGTGACCGCGACCCGGCCGCCGGGGCGGGTGATCCGGCGGAGTTCGGCCAGGGCGGCGAGGGGGCGGCCCACGTGGTTGAGCACGAAGTTGCCGACGACGGCGTCGAACGTGTCGTTGGCGTAGGGCAGTTCGGGGAGTCGGGCGATGTGTGGGGTGACGCCCGGTACGGCTCGGCGGGTCGCGGCCGCCATGCCGGGGTCGGCGTCGGCCGCGTACACGGACGCTCCCCGCGCGGCCGCCGCCACGCTCACGGTTCCGCTGCCGCAGCCCACGTCGAGGACGCGGGTGCCGGGCCCCACATCGGCGGCGTCGAGGAGGGCCGGAACGAGGTGAGCGCAGAGCTGGGCGTAGGTGTCGGCGTACGCCTCGGCCTTGCCGGACCAGATGCGGCGCTCGGCGTGGTCGAAGGGGGTGGTCGCCCCGGTCACCCCGGTCGCCTCGGTCGCCTCGGTCGCCTCGGTCGCCTCGGTCGCCTCGGTCACAGCGTGGTCCCCTTCGGTTCGAGTTCGGCGAAATCCTCGTGGAGGGCGTCGAGATGGCGGCCGGTCGGTGCGCCCGCCGCGTTCAGCTCCGCGAGCCGCCAGCCGGGCAGTTGCGCCTCCACCTCGGCGGGGAGCGAGCCGTCCGCCGGGTCCGCCAGGGCGTACAGCACCCCGAACGCGGTCTCCCTGGCGACCTCGCGGGCCAGCGCGCCGAGGTCCTCGGTGGTGAGGCCGGCCGCGAGAGCGCGATCGACGGCGTCGGCCGCCGCCCCGTCGGCGCGGTAGGCGTCCACCCACTGCCGGGCGGCCGTGCCCCAGGCGTCGACGTCCTGCCACACCGTCCGCAGGAGGCGGTAGCGGGCGAGCTGCGGCAGCCCCTCCTCGGCCTCGGACTCCGCCCAGTCACGGGCGTCGGCGTCCGCCCCCAGGGCGCTGAAGAGGGCGGTCAGCCTGTCGAGTTCGGTCGCTTCGGTCATGGGGAGGGAGGCTACCGGCCCGTGGCCGGGAAGCTGTCCGGCGGTTCGAGGACATGGGACCGATGAGTTTTCGTCTGGCACGCGGTCAGTACATCCGTAAGAGTGAGAAGCGACGCCCGGCGCCGAACGAGGCCCGCCCCGACACACCCAGGAGACCTGATGCGCACCCTGATCAGCACCGCCTTCGTTTCGCTCGACGGTGTCATGGAGGCCCCCGGCGGCGAGCCCGGCTACCGGAACTCGGGGTGGACGTTCAAGGACATCGAGTTCCTGCCGGAGGCGTACGAGCTCAAGGCCCGGGAGCAGGACGAGGCCGCGGCCCTGATGATGGGCCGGGCCAGTTACGAGGCGTTCAGCCCGGTGTGGCCGGGCATGGAGGAGTTCACCGGGTACAAGGCGATGCCGAAGTACGTCGTCTCCACCAAGCTCACCGACGGCGACCTGGTGTCCGACTGGGGCGAGACCACCATCCTGCGGTCGCTGGACGAGGTCGCCGCGCTGAAGGAGACCGAGGGCGGCCCGATCATCGTCCACGGCAGCACCGAGCTGAACCGGAACCTCGCGGACGCCGACCTGATCGACCGGTACCACCTGCTGGTCTTCCCGGTCCTGCTCGGCGCGGGCAAGCGCCTGTTCAGCACGACGGACAAGGACCAGCAGAAGCTGAAGCTGGTCGAGCACGAGGCGTACGCGAACGGCATCCAGAAGAACGTCTTCGAGGTCGTCCGCTGATCCGTCGCGACGGACGGTCAGCCGGTGCGCACCCCTCGCAGGAGGGTCGCCGCCACCTCGGCGGGCAGGACACCGGTCGTGTCCACCACCTGAGCCTCCCGGCGGAGCCACGGCAGGGCCCGTTCGTAGTCGGTCAGGTGGTCCAGCCGCCACTGCTTGGCACCGGCGCTGTCGGGCTTGGTGTCGGTCTCGATGCGCTCGACGAGGGTGTCGCGGTCGGTGTGGAGCAGGAAGTGGTGCACGGGGATGCCGGCCCGGGTCAGGCCGTCGTGGATCTCCTGCCAGTACGCCTCGACCAGCACGGTCTGCGTCACCACCAGCGTGCCGCCGACATGGTCGAGCACCTGTCGCGCGGTCTCCACCACGAGCCCCCGCCAGGGCGGGAAGTCCTGGAAGTCCTTCTCCGGCACCCCCAGGATGTGCCGGAGCATCCAGCCGACCGTCTCGGTGTCGAAGAGCCGGGAGCCCGGGAGGAGCGAGGTCACCTCCTTCGCGGTGGTGGTCTTGCCCGCGCCGAAGGTTCCGTTCAGCCAGATGATCATCGGCCCACCCCAGGGGGATGCGTACGGCCCCCGCCAGGCCGCTGATGCCAGACCAAGGTGTAGCGCCAGAACAGACGTCTGCGCAGCCGAGCTCCGGGCAGAACGCGGCGGGCCTCGCGGACGATCTCGGCGAAGGTCATGGTCGCCGGACGAGTGGGAGCGGTCATGGAGTCCGGCCGTGGTGCCCGGCGCCCCTTGTTCTTGATCCAGGCCATGGCGATGTTCAGCGGGATCGCGACAGCGCCGAGGAGGTGATCGCCGAGGGACGCCGCCCGGGCGACCCCGACGACGACCAGGGTCCCGCCCGGCGCCAGGTGCCGGCGAAAGTGGGTGAGGGCCTCGGAGAACGGCAGGTGGTGGAGGGCGGCGACGCACGTGATGACGTCGTAGGGCCCGGGCGGCGTCTCCGTCAGCGCGTCCGAGGCGGTGAACGTCACGGGGACGGCCGGGCCCGTGAGCTCCCGGGCCTTCGCGACGATGGCACGGTCGACGTCCACACCCTGCACTCCCGTGGCTCGCGTGGCCAGGAGCCGGGCGAGGTCTCCGCTGCCCGATCCGATGTCCAGGGCCATGTCGAAGCACCGGGGAACCTGCCGCATGATCCAGCGGTGGTGGTGGGCGTTGTGGTCCCAGGGATGAGTGCTGTGGAATCGGTCGATTGCCCGCAGGACTCGGGTCGTCATGGTCGCCACGGCACGCAGTCCATCATTCCTGGGAACGCGACGGCCAGAGACCCTGGCCGGAGTCGACCGTTCAGCCGACCATCCACCTCCGAACTGCCTGGGCACGCAGCCGAGTTCATCCGCACCGTGGTCCGACCGGGGATGCTCACAGCGAGCGGACGACGGAGGGCGGAGTGCAGCAGGTCGGACCCAGGGTCGGAATGCGGCTGATCCATATGACGCACACCAAGCACCGCGGATCGGACACCTACCACTACTACCGGCTCCGGACCGCCTGGGTCGACCGTCCGCCCGAGGGGGTCCGAACCGGGTCTCTGCGGTGCGCCACCTGTGGTGACATGGTCGGCTTCCGGGCGCGCAGCCGGGCACGCGCCAAGGCGCGCCGACTGCTGTGGCGTGCCCTCGGGCTCATCGCGACGGCCTCACTCGCGGTAACCATCATGATCACGGCGAGGATGATCAGCAGCGTCTCGGGGGGGGCGAGTCCCGGACTCTCGTGCCCGCCGCTCTCGCGGTGGTCGCACTGATTGCGTCGGCCGTCCTCCTCCCCGGCGAGGACGGCGTTTCGCTGGCCCGCCTCCGGAGCAGCGGCCCGCACTCCTTCAAGCCGATGGAGATCCGCGCCGCGTGGTCCAAGCCGGCCGCGACCGACCGGCCCGTCCGCGCGGAGATCGCCTTCCACGACGCGGACCCGCTCGGCGGCGGCGATGCCGAGAGGGATCCACGCGCCACCTGAGTTCACGCATGCCGGCGGACCAGCCCGGAGTACGCGGAGTGCGACGACGCGACGGCCCCCGGCGGAGCCGCCGGGGGCCGTACAAGGAGCACTGCGCGGAAGGCCGTTACGGCAGGTTGCGCGCCATCACGATGCGCTGGACCTGGTTCGTACCCTCATAGATCTGGGTGATCTTGGCGTCGCGCATCATGCGCTCCACCGGGTAGTCCCGCGTGTAGCCGTAGCCGCCGAGCAGCTGGACGGCATCCGTGGTGACCTCCATCGCGACGTCCGAGGCGAAGCACTTGGCCGCTGCGCCCTGGAAGGTCAGGTCGGCGTCGCCGCGCTCCGACTTGGCGGCCGCCGCGTACGTGAGCTGGCGGGCGGCCTCGATCTTCATTGCCATGTCCGCGAGCATGAACTGGATGCCCTGGAAGTCCGCGATCGGCTTGCCGAACTGCTTGCGCTCCTGGACGTAGCCCTTGGCGTAATCCAGCGCGCCCTGGGCGATGCCGAGGGCCTGGGCCGCGATCGTGATGCGGGTGTGGTCCAGGGTCTTCATCGCGGTGGCGAAGCCCGTGCCCTCCTCGCCGATCATGCGGTCCGCGGGGATACGGACGTTGTCGAGGTAGACCTCGCGGGTCGGGGAGCCCTTGATGCCGAGCTTCTTCTCCGGGGCGCCGAAGGAGACGCCCTCGTCGGACTTCTCGACGACGAACGCCGAGATGCCCTTGGAGCGCTTGGTCGGGTCGGTGACCGCCATGACCGTGTAGTACTCGGAGACGCCCGCGTTGGTGATCCAGCGCTTCACACCGTTGAGCACCCAGAAGTCGCCGTCGCGCACGGCCTTCGTCTTCATGCCCGCCGCGTCCGAGCCGGCGTCCGGCTCGGAGAGGGCGTACGAGAACATCGCGTCGCCCTTGGCCAGCGGGCCCAGGTACTTGGCCTTCAGCTCCTCGGAGCCCGAGAGGATCACCGGGAGCGAGCCGAGCTTGTTCACGGCCGGGATCAGGGAGGAGGAGGCGCAGACGCGGGCCACCTCCTCGATCACGATGACCGTGGCGAGCGCGTCGGCGCCGGCCCCGCCGTACTCCTCCGGGACGTGGACGGCGGCGAGGTCCGACGAGACCAGGGCGTCCAGCGCCTCCTGCGGGAAGCGGCTCTCCTCGTCGACCGCGGCGGCGAAGGGGGCGATCTTCGACTCGGCGAGCGCGCGGATCGTCTCGCGGAGCATGTCGTGCTCCTCGGCCGGACGGTACAGGTCGAAATCGGTCGAACCCGCCAAGACGCTCACTCCCCAGATGCTAACTACCGTTAAGTAACTCAATTTTAGTGCGCGGACCGCCCGGCGGCATACGTGACGAGCACGTGAGCTTGCCGACAGGGGTGGGGCATGGGGGAGGTACCGGGCATATCGAGCGGTGAATTCCGGCCTCCGGGTCCCCGACTATGCTCGGTCCGCACGTCCGTCCGTACCTCCCAGGAGCACTCCATGGCCCTCAGGATCACAGTGATCGGCACCGGCTATCTCGGCGCCACCCATGCCGCGGCCATGGCCGAGCTGGGCTTCGAGGTCCTGGGGCTCGACATCGTGCCCGAGAAGATCGAGCTGCTGTCCACCGGACGTGTGCCGATGTACGAGCCGGGCCTGGAGGAGATGCTTCAGCGGCACGTCGCCGGCATCGAGGGGTCCAGCGGGCGGCTGCGCTTCACCACCTCCTGGGAGGAGGTCGCGGAGTTCGGCGACGTCCACTTCGTCTGTGTGAACACTCCGCAGAAGCACGGCGAGTACGCGTGCGACATGAGCTACGTGGACAGCGCCTTCGACGCGCTCGCCCCGCATCTGACCCGGCCCGCCCTGGTCGTCGGCAAGTCGACCGTCCCCGTGGGCTCCGCCGCCCGGCTCGCGGACCGGCTCGCCGAGCTGGCTCCGGTGGGGGACGGGGCCGAGCTGGCCTGGAACCCGGAGTTCCTCCGCGAGGGCTTCGCCGTCAAGGACACCCTCCACCCCGACAGGATCGTCGTGGGCGTCACGAGCGAGAACGCCGAGAAGCTGCTCCGCGAGGTGTACGCCGTTCCGGTCGCCGAGGGCTCGCCGTTCGTCGTGACCGACTTCCCGACCGCCGAGCTGGTGAAGACCTCCGCCAACTCCTTCCTCGCCACCAAGATCTCCTTCATCAACGCCATGGCCGAGGTCTGCGAGGCCGCCGACGGTGACGTCGTGAAGCTCGCCGAGGCCATCGGGCACGACGACCGGATCGGGAAGAAGTTCCTCCGGGCCGGGATCGGCTTCGGCGGCGGCTGCCTGCCCAAGGACATCCGCGCCTTCATGGCCCGCGCCGGCGAGCTGGGCGCCGACCAGGCGCTCACCTTCCTCCGCGAGGTCGACTCCATCAACATGCGGCGCCGCGGCCACATGGTGGAGCTGGCCCGCGAGGCGGTGGGCGGCGGCTCGTTCCTCGGCACCCGGGTGGCGGTGCTGGGCGCCACGTTCAAGCCCGACTCCGACGACGTACGCGACTCCCCCGCGCTCAACGTCGCCGGGCAGATCCACCTCCAGGGCGGTCAAGTGACCGTGTTCGACCCGAAGGGGATGGACAACGCCCGGCGGCTGTTCCCGACCCTCGGTTACGCGGACTCGGCGCTGGAGGCCGTGCGCGGCGCGGACGTGGTGCTGCACCTGACGGAGTGGCGCGAGTTCCGCGAGCTGGACCCGGCCGAGCTGGGCGAGGTGGCCGCCCGCCGGATCATCCTGGACGGGCGCAACGCCCTGGACAGCGCGGTGTGGCGCGAGGCCGGGTGGACGTACCGGGCGATGGGCCGCCCGAAGGCCTAGACGGCTCCCTGGCTTCGCCCCGATATCCGTCCGACAGCGGTCGTGCGGCTTCGGCCCCGCCTCCGGCGGACAGGCTGAGCCCATGGACGACTCGCGTGACTGGATCAGCACCCCGCTCACCGGCGGCCTCCTGCGCGGCGCGCTCGAACTGGAGCGCACCGGGCGCGGCGGTCTCCTCCCCCACCGGCTGCCCGCCCCGGCCCGCGCCAGGGCCGGCGGCGACGAGCAGGTGGCACAGGCGGAGTCGCAGCCCTCGGGTGTGCGCGTGGTGTTCCGTAGCCGGGCCACCGCCGTGGAGCTGGACGTCCTGCGCACGGTGATGGGCCACCGGGGCCTCCCGCCCCTGCCGAACGGCGCGTACGACCTGTACGTCGACGGCGAGCCGGCCGGCCGGGCCTCGGCGAGCGGCGGCAACGTGCTGATGGTCGACCTGTCCGACGGCTCGCGGGAGCTGTTCCCCGGCAGCCCCGGGGCCGTGTCCTTCACCGGGCTGCCCGCGCGGGAGAAGACCGTCGAGATCTGGCTGCCGTACACCGAGACCACCGAGCTGATCGGGCTGCGCACCGATGCTCCGGTCGAGGCCCTGGAGCCGGGCGGGCGGCCGGTCTGGCTGCATCACGGCAGTTCCATCAGCCAGGGTTCCTCGGCCGACAGCTCCGCCACCGCCTGGCCCGCCCTGGCCGCCGCGGCGGGAGGCGTGGAGCTGGTCAACCTCTCGCTGGCGGGCAGCGCGCTCCTCGACCGGTTCACCGCGTGCGCCCTGCGGGACACCCCCGCCGACCTGATCAGCGTCAAGATCGGCATCAATCTCGTCAACCGCGATGCGATGGGGCTGGGCGACTTCGGACCGGCCGTGCGCGCCTTCCTCGACACCGTCCGCGACGGGCATCCCACCGTGCCGCTGCTCGTCGTCTCGCCCATCCTCTGCCCCGCGCAGGAGGACACCCCGGGGCCCGCCGCCCCGGACGTCTCCGACGGACGGGTGGGGTTCACGCCGCTGGGAGACCCGGCCGACGCTGCTCGCGGCAAGCTGACGCTGCGCGTCGTACGGGAGGAGCTGGCCCGGATCGTGGCGGAGCGGGCGGCCGACGACCCGTGGCTGTACTACCTGGACGGCCTCACCCTGTACGGCGAGGCCGACCACGCCGAGCTGCCGCTGCCGGACCGGCTGCACCCGGACGCCGCCGCCCACCGTCGCATGGGCGAGCGCTTCGGGGCGTTCGCCTTCGGTCCGGGGGGACCGTTCGCGGCGGTGGGCGGCGGATGGGGCAAGCGGTAGGCGTCAGCCGTCCAGCTCGGCGATCGTGGCGTGGGACGGGCCGCGCCCGCTCTGCTCGTCGCGGGCCACGGCTTCCGCGTCGCGCAGCACCCGTACGGCGTTCCGCCAGGTCAGCTTGGCGAGGTCGCCCTCGGACCAGTTCCGCCGCAGCAGCTCGGCGATCAGGTTCGGGTAGCCGGAGACGTCCTCCAGGCCGCGCGGGGTGAACGCCGTGCCGTCGTAGTCGCCGCCGATGCCGATGTGGTCGATGCCCGCGACCGCGCGCATGTGGTCGAGGTGGTCCGCGATGGTGGCGACGGTGGCCTCGGGGCGCGGGTGGGCCGCCTCGAAGTCCTCGTGGATGCGCATCGCGACCGGGGTGGTGTCGAGGTGGTGCAGGCCGTGCTCATGCATGTTGCGGTCGGCGGCCAGGGTCCAGGCGACGGCCTCGGGCAGCACGAACTTCGGGACGAAGGTCGCCATCGCGACGCCCCCGTTGGCCGGGAGGGCCGCCAGGACGTCGTCGGGGATGTTGCGCGGGTGGTCGCAGACGGCGCGGGCCGAGGAGTGCGAGAAGATCACCGGCGCGGTGCTGGTGGCGAGCGCGTCGCGCATGACGCCGTCGGCGACGTGGCTGAGGTCGACGAGCATGCCGATGCGGTTCATCTCGCGGACGACCTCGTGGCCGAAGGCGGAGAGCCCGCCGAGGCGCGGCAGGTCCGTCGCGCTGTCGGCCCAGTCGATGTTGTCGTTGTGCGTGAGCGTCATGTAGCGGACGCCCAGGTCGTACAGGGCGCGCAGGGTGCCCAGCGAGTTGTTGATGGAGTGGCCGCCCTCGGCGCCCATCAGGGAGGCGATCCGGCCCTCGGCGCGGGCCTTCTCCAGGTCGTCGGCGGTGAGCGCCCGGCGCAGGTGGGTCGGGTAGCGGGCGATCAGCTCGGCGACGATGTCGATCTGCTCCAGCGTGGCGCTGACCGCCGCGTCGCCGGTCAGGTCGGTGCGCACGTACACCGACCAGAACTGGCCGCCGACCCCGCCGGCCCGCAGCCGGTTCAGGTCGGTGTGGAGCAGGCCGCGCTGGTCGGCGGCGATGTCCCGGGCGTCGAGGTCGTAGCCGACCTGTTCGCGCAGGGCCCAGGGGAGGTCATTGTGGCCGTCGACGACGGGGTGGGCGGCCAGCAGCTCACGGGCGCGGGCGAGATGGTCCATGAGGCCGTCCCCTACTTTCCGAAGCCGAAGGAGTCCGAGCCCTGGACCTTGGAGCGCAGGCGCTTGCCCTTCTCCGTGGCCTGGGCGTTCAGTTCCTGCAGGAACTCGCCCATCCGCTCCTGGAGCGCAGGGTCGGACGCGGCCAGGATGCGGGCGGCCAGCAGGCCCGCGTTGCGCGCTCCGCCGACGGAGACGGTGGCGACGGGCACACCCGCGGGCATCTGGACGATGGAGAGCAGGCTGTCCATGCCGTCCAGGTACTTCAGCGGCACGGGAACGCCGATGACCGGCAGGGGGGTGACCGAGGCCAGCATCCCGGGCAGGTGGGCGGCTCCGCCCGCGCCCGCGATGACCGCCTTCAGGCCGCGGCCCGCGGCCTCCTCGCCGTACGCGATCATCTCGCGCGGCATCCGGTGGGCGGAGACGACGTCGACCTCGTACGGGATCTCGAACTCGTCGAGCGCCTTGGCCGCCGCCTCCATGACGGGCCAGTCGGAGTCCGAGCCCATCACGATGCCGACGAGAGGGGCGACGGGGGATCCGGTGCCGGGGGAAGTCATTCGGTGATCGTTCCTCGCAGGTAGTCGGCCGCGTGCCGGGCGCGCTCCCGCACGTCCGCCAGATCGTCGCCGTAGGTGTTGACGTGTCCGACCTTGCGGCCGGGCTTCACGTCCTTGCCGTACATGTGGATCTTGAGCTGCGGGTCACGGGCCATGCAGTGCAGGTACGCCTGGTACATGTCCGGGAAGTCGCCGCCGAGGACGTTGCACATGACCGTCCAGGGCGCGCGGGGGCGCGGGTCGCCGAGCGGGAGGTCGAGGACCGCCCGGACGTGGTTGGCGAACTGCGAGGTGATCGCGCCGTCCTGGGTCCAGTGGCCGGAGTTGTGCGGGCGCATCGCCAGCTCGTTGACGAGAATGCGGCCGTCACGCGTCTCGAACAGCTCGACGGCGAGGTGGCCGACGACGTCCAGCTCGGCGGCGATGCGCAGCGCGAGCTGCTGGGCCTCCCCGGCCAGCTCCTCGGAGAGGTCCGGGGCGGGGGCGATCACCGTGTCGCAGACACCGTCGACCTGGATGGACTCGACGACCGGGTAGGCGACGGCCTGGCCGTGCGGCGAACGGACGATGTTGGCCGCCAGCTCCCGTACGAAGTCGACCTTCTCCTCCGCGAGGACCGGGACCCCGGCCCGGAACGGGTCGGCGGCGTCCGCCTCGGAGCGGACCACCCACACGCCCTTGCCGTCGTACCCGCCGCGCACGGTCTTGAGGATGACGGGGAAGCCGCCGGCCTCCTCGGCGAACGCGGCGGCGTCGGCCGGGTCGCTCACGATGCGGTTACGGGGGCAGGGGGCGCCGATCTCCGCGAGCCTGGCGCGCATCACCCCCTTGTCCTGGGCGTGGACCAGGGCATCGGGGCCGGGGCGCACGGGGATGCCGTCCGCCTCCAGGGCGCGCAGATGCTCGGTCGGCACATGCTCGTGATCGAAGGTGATCACGTCGCAGCCGCGCGCGAAGGCGCGCAGGGTGTCCAGGTCGCGATAGTCGCCGATGACGACCTCGCTCACCACCTGGGCCGCCGAGTCCTGGGGAGTGTCACTGAGCAGCTTGAATTTCAGGCCGAGGGGGATACCCGCCTCGTGGGTCATGCGGGCGAGCTGACCGCCGCCGACCATGCCGACTACCGGGAACGTCACGCCTCCAGGGTATCCGCCACGCCGGTGGTTCCCGGACGGCCGTACGGATGGCCGTACCTCCGCCGCCCCCGCGGACTCACGGGCGTCACACGGGTGGGCTGGTTAGCATGGCCGGGTTGACGGAACCGTCGACGCCATCGAACGGACGGACTGAGCTCACCATGAGCGAACGGGGCGCACTGCGGGCTCGGCTTGATCTGCTGGCCCGGGAGGTCGCCAAGTTCGGCGCGGTCGGCGCGGTGGGACTGCTGGTCAACATCGCCGTCTTCAATCTGCTGCGGCACACCACCGACCTCCAGGTCGTCCGGGCAAGCGTGCTGGCGACCTTCGTCGCCATCCTCTGCAACTACGTGGGCTTCCGCTACTGGACCTACCGGGACCGGGACAAGACCGGCCGGACCCGCGAGCTGACGCTCTTCCTTCTGTTCAGCGCGGCGGGTGCGGTGATCGAGAACGGTGTGCTGTACCTGGCGACGTACGGCTTCGACTGGAACAGCCCGGTCCAGAGCAACGTCTTCAAGATCCTGGGCATCGGGATCGCGACCCTCTTCCGCTTCTGGTCCTACCGGACGTGGGTCTTCAAGGCCCTCCCCGCCGAGCCCTCTCCCGCCGAGGAGGCCGCACGCCCTGCGGAGCGGTTTCTGGAACAGCGACGGCCGACGGAGACGGTAGAGCCCGACCCCGTACGGAACTGACCCGTCCCGTCTCCCGTACGGAACTGACGCGCCGCGTTTGTCGTTGTTCAGCGCACCGGACGCTCAGGGGCCCTGCGGTCGACCGGAACGCGGCTGAGGAAGAGCGCGAAGACCGCCGGGTGCTGCTGGAGCAGCTCCAGCCGCCCGCCGTCCGCCTCCGCGAGGTCGCGGGCGACGGCCAGGCCGATACCGGTGGAGTTGCGGCCGCTGATGGCCCGCTCGAAGATCCGCGCCCCCAGTTCGGCGGGGACGCCGGGTCCCTCGTCGGTGGCCTCGACGACCACCTGGTTGCCGGTGACCCGGGTGCGCAGGGCGACGGTGCCGCCGCCGTGCATGAGGGAGTTCTCGATCAGCGCCGCCAGGACCTGGGCGACCGCGCCCGGGGTGCCGACGGCCCGCAGCCCGTGCTTGCCGGAGCAGACGAGGGCCCGGCCCGTGGAGCGGTAGGCGGGGCGCCACTCCTCGATCTGCTGCTTGATGACCTCGTCGAGGTCGAAGACGACGGCGGAGCCGGTGCGCGGGTCGCGGGAGTTCGTCAGGAGCCGCTCGACGACGTCGGTGAGACGCTCGACCTGGGTGAGGGCGATGTTCGCCTCCTCCTTGACCGTCTCGGGGTCGTCGGTGACCGAGATCTCCTCGATCCGCATGGAGAGCGCGGTCAGCGGGGTCCGCAGCTGGTGCGAGGCGTCCGCGGCCAGCCGGCGCTCGGCGGTCAGCATCCGGGCGATCCGCTCGGCCGAGGAGTCCAGGACGTCGGCGACCCGGTCCAGCTCGGGTACCCCGTACCGCTTGTGGCGCGGGCGGGGGTCCCCGGAGCCGAGGCGTTCGGCGGTCTCGGCGAGGTCGGTGAGCGGGGAGGCCAGCCGGTTGGCCTGGCGTACGGCGAGGAGCACGGCCGAGATGATCGCCAGCAGCGCCACCGCGCCGATGATCAGGAGCGTGCGCCCGACCTCGCGGGTGACGGACGAGCGGGACTCCTCGACGGTGACCTTCTCGCCCCCCTCCCCGGTCTCGGTGGCGCGCAGGACACTGCCGGTGGGGCGGTCACCGACGGAGATGGGCTCGCGGCCGGGGATCTCGATCAGCGCGAACCGGTCCGGGTCGATCTGCTCGGCCAGCACGCCGGAGTTGATCGTCTCCTCCCCCAGCAGCCGGCTCTCGACCACGCTGATCAGCCGGAGCGCCTCGGACTCGACGCTCTCCTGGGCGCTGGCGCTGATGGTGCGGGTCTCCACGATCACCAGCGAGACGCCGAAGACGGCGATGACGACGAGCACCACGGCGAGCGTGGAGTTGATCAGCCGGCGGCGCATGCCCGCCGCCTCAGGGGGCCGTCGGGACGGTTCTCAGGGCGCATGGGAGCTTCGTACGTCAGCTCTTCTCGAACCGGAAGCCGACGCCCCGGACGGTGGCGATGTAGCGCGGATTGGCGGCGTCGTCGCCGAGCTTCTTGCGCAGCCAGGAGATGTGCATGTCGAGGGTCTTGGTGGAGGACCACCATGTGGTGTCCCAGACCTCGCGCATCAGCTGGTCGCGGGTGACGACCCGGCCGGCGTCCCGGACGAGGACCCGCAGCAGGTCGAACTCCTTGGCGGTGAGCTGGAGTTCCTCCTCGCCCATCCAGGCGCGGTGCGACTCGACGTCGATCCTGACGCCGTGGGTGGCGGGCTGCGGCACGGGCTCGGAGGCGCCGCGGCGCAGCAGGGCACGGACCCGGGCGAGCAGCTCGGCGAGCCGGAACGGCTTGGTGACGTAGTCGTCGGCGCCCGCGTCCAGGCCGACGACCGTGTCGACCTCGTCCGCGCGGGCCGTCAGCACCAGGATCGGGATGGCGTGGCCGCCGGCCCGGAGCCTGCGGGCCACTTCGAGACCGTCCATCCCGGGCAGCCCCAGGTCGAGCACGACCAGGTCGATACCGCCCTGAAGTCCGGCGTCGAGCGCGGTCGGACCGTCCTGGCGGACCTCGACCTCGTAACCCTCCCGACGCAGTGCGCGGGCCAGTGGCTCCGAGATGGATGCGTCGTCCTCGGCGAGCAGTACACGGGTCATGGACTGATGGTAGTCCGGCCGGGGGCCCCGGAGTGAGGCCCACGACGTCGCCTGCGGGTCAGCGCCACAAAGAGGACGGGGACCTTTGAATGTGGGAGTCTGGTTCCGTCAGGACCTGTGATCCATCTCTCAAGTCCTTCCATATCCCGCCGTGTCGTGTCGTATGGTGTCCCGACGCCTGTTGCACTACTCAAGGACCTTTGGGCAGCCATGAGCGCCAAGGGTCCCTTTTGTGTGCGGGGCCGGTTCCCGCCGGCCCGCTCTGAGTGAATGACCTGTGAGCCGGGCCCGGAGCGCGAGGACGCGCCCCGGGTGTGGATCCCGACGCGGTTCTTCCCCGCTCCACCGCCGAGCCCCCGCCAGGAGCCCGGCCGCACGGAGCACGTCCCCCTCAGGCGTGGGGACGGGGCACGCCGCGCCGGTGCCGGCTGCCCCCCACCGGGCGCGTTCCGCTCACGAGGCGGCGCGTCCCGACCAGCAAGGATCGACCATGGCGTCCAGCCTGACGAAGGACTCGCCGAGTTCCGGCGAGAAGACCTTCTTCGGCCACCCCCGCGGTATGGCCACCCTGTTCATGACGGAGATGTGGGAACGCTTCTCCTTCTACGGGATGCGCGCCATCCTCACCCTGTACTTGGTGGCCGCGGTGCTCGACGGCCCCCTGGAGGGCCGGGAGGCGCTCGCCGCCTCCATCTACGGTGTTTACAACGCCGTCGTCTACATGGCCGCGATGCCCGGCGGCTGGGTCGCCGACCGTCTCTGGGGCGCCCGCAAGGCCGTCCTGGTCGGTGGGATCATCATCGCCCTGGGCCACTTCGCGCTCGCGCTGCCGAGTGACATCACGTTCTTCTTCGGCCTGGCGCTGATCGCCGTCGGTACGGGCCTGCTCAAGCCGAACATCTCGGCGATGGTGGGCGGCCTCTACGAGGGCCAGACGAGCGCGCGCCGCGACGCCGGCTTCACCCTCTTCTACATGGCGATCAACATCGGTGGCTTCGCCGCCCCGCTGCTGGTCGGCTACCTCGGCGAGCACGTCAACTGGCACCTCGGCTTCGGTGTCGCCGGTGTCGGAATGACCCTCGCCGTCATCCAGTACGTCCTCGGCTCCAAGCACCTCGGGGACATCGGCAAGCTGCCCGCGAAGCCCATCTCCCCCGAGGAGCGGCGGCGTACGCTGCGCAAGGTGGCCCTGTGGTCCGGCATCGCAGTTGCCGCGCTGCTGATCGACCTGGCGCTGGGCACGTACGACATCGAGCACATCGTCAACGTCCTGGCCGTACTGGGCGTCGTCGTGCCGATCGTCTACTTCATCACCATCTTCCGTGACCCTGCGCTGACGGCGGAGGACCGCCCGAAGATCAAGGCGTACGTGTGGTTCTTCATCACCGCCGTGCTGTTCTGGATGATCTATGACCAGTCCGGCTCGCTGCTGACGATCTTCGCGGACAACAAGACGGACCGCTTCATCGGCGGCTGGGAGTTCCCGGCCTCGTGGCTGCAGTCGGTCAACCCGGCGCTGGTCATCATCCTGGCCCCGCTCTTCGCGACGCTCTGGGTCAAGCTGGCCACGCGCAACCGTGAGCCCAGCACCCCGATGAAGTTCGCCCTGGCGATGCTCCTCATCGGCGGCTCCTTCGGCATCATGGGCCTGGCGGGCGCCGCCGCAGCCAACAGCGACACGGGCAAGGTCACCGTGTTCTGGCTGCTCGCGGTCTACCTGGCGCAGACCATGGGCGAGATGTGCCTCTCCCCGGTCGGCCTGTCCCTCTCCACGAAGCTGGCGCCGAAGATGTTCGTGGGCCAGATCATGGGTCTGTGGTTCCTGGCCACCTCGACGGGCAACGCCCTGAACGGCTGGACCACCAAGCTCAACGCGCCGCTGGGCGACGCCGCGTACTACACGTTGCAGGCGGTCGTGGCGGTGGCCGCGGGTATCGCCTTCATGGTGGCGGGCCGCAAGATCCGCGCCCTGATGGGTGGCGTGAAGTAACTCCCCGCAGGGGACGTGACTACGGCAGTGGGGCCGCACGAGAGCTTCTCGTGCGGCCCCACTGCCGTTTGCCGTCGGGCGGATGTATCCGGGGCGCGACTACTTCTTGGTCTCGACCTTGACGCTGCGCAGGAAGCTGCTGAACCCGCACTTCACCGAGGACTTCTCGCCGGGCTTCTTCCAGTCGCCGAACACCGTCCACGGGATGGTGTGCTCGGCGCCCCGGCCGCGCACGACGTCGCACACGAGCACGGCGCGGTGCTTCTTGACGGCCTTCCCCTTGGACGACTTCTTACAGGACGACGTCGAGACCGGACGCCCCAGCGAGAGGCTGGGCGTGGCCTTGCAGGTGTACTTCGCACCGGCCGCGGCGGCGGGCGCCGCAGTCGCGAGCGACAGTCCGGACGTCATCAGGAGGCCGGCGAGCACGCCCGTCGCAGCCTTCTTCCCCCAGTTCACCTTCATGATGTTCCTCTTCTCCACCGGTGCGGGTCCGGCGGGTGGTCAAGCCTGCCGGTGAGCGCCGCACCCAGATTATTCCCTTCGCTCCTGCGAAGGGGCACCTGAGGAACCTAGCCTTCTCGATCTTGTACGAGCAAGGTGAGGCGGGCGATTTGAGCTAGTTCTGAGCCTGGACCGAGAACGGCCCGGTCCAGGCTCGTGGCACCCGCTCAGCGCATGCCGCGCAGCTTCCGCCACGGGTCAGCGCAGGCCGCGCAGCTTCCGCCACGGGGTGAACGTGAACACCGCGCCGCCCAGCAGGATCGCCGTGCCGGCGACCAGGCCGAGTGCCCTCAGCGCACCGCCGTCCTCGGCCCCGGTGGCGGCCAGGCCGCCGCCCGAGTCCGTGCCGCCGCCGGACGCCGCGGCTCCGCCGGAGCCCGCAGCCCCGCCGCTGCCGCCGGACGCGCCGCCCGGCTGGGCGGATGTGTCCAGCTCCAGGGAGACGGCCACACCGGCGGGCGGGGTGCAGGTGGTCGTCGTACCGGCGGCCATCACCGTCAGGACGCCGGGGCTGAGCGTGGACTTCCCGCTCGCGCCGGGCTTGTACGTGCCGGTGAGATCCGGGATCTCGATCGGGGCGCCGGTCTTGATGACCTCCTTGTTCAGCGGCCCCTCGACCTTGACCGTGCCCTGGTCCGCCCCGCCGAGCCTGACCTCCATGGACGGCTTGACCTGGTTGGCCGGGATGTCGATCGGACTGTCCATCACGGACTTGCTGAACTTCACCGTCAGGGCGTAGTCGCCGCCGCTCTTCTTGGCGCTGATGCGGACCGGTGAGGTGGCGTTCTTGTCCCCGATGGGGGTCTTGCACGCGTAGGCGACGGACACCTCCTTGCCGGGGAAGTCGGTCTCGCCGCCTCCGCCGCCGGTGCTTCCGCCGTCGCCGCCCCCGGACGTGGTTCCGCCGGAGTCCGTGCCTCCGGTGGTCGCGCCGCCGGTGGTCGTGCCGCCCGTCGTCGTACCGCCGGAGGTGGTGCCTCCGGTGGTCGTGCCGCCCGTCGTCGTACCGCCGGAGGTGGTGCCTCCGGTGGTGGAGCCGCCGCCCTCGGTGACCTTGATCGTGGCGCCCGGCCGCACCTCCTCCTTCGGCGCGCACTTGGTGTCCGTGGAGATCGGCTTGGACACGTTGATGTTGTACGCGCCCGGGGTCAGCGTGATCTCCCCGGCCTTCTCCAGCTTCAGCGTGCCCTTCATGTCGGGCAGCACCATCGGGCTGTTCTTGGGGATCGGCGGGTTCTGCCGGGGGCCCTCCAGCTTCAGTTCGCCGCTCGCCGCGCCGCCCAGGGTGACGGTTCCGGTCGGCTTGACCGTGTCCGCCCCCAGGTCCAGCACGTCCGGGTTCTTGGACGCGGCCTCGACCGTCTTCCAGACGACCTCGATCTCGTCGCCCACCTTCGCCTCGGCCGGAGCAGTCAGCTCCACCTTCGTGGTGCCCTGCACGGCGGGCAGTCCCGAGATCGGCGGCGGGACGCACTCCGTCGCGTAACTGACCTCGGCGGCCTGGGCCGGGCTCGCGGCCATCAGGATGCCCGCGCCGCCGAGCATCAGCGCGACTCCTGCCGCGCTCATCCTCCGTTGCGTTCTCACGCTTGTCCCTTCGTCGTGGGTCGGGGTCGGTTCTCTGACGGTGCGGAATCCGGGGTGAACCACGGCAGCACGGCCGTGGTCGCGTTCGTGTTCGTCTTCGCCTTCGTCCTCGCGGTGGCGGTGGGGGTCGCGGTCGGCCTCCGCATGCGGTGCGCGCCGGCGGGGCGGGGCCGGACCTTGTCCACGACCGCCATGCCGAAACGGAAGACCGCCGCCGGAACGACCAGGCAGAGCAGGACCCAGAAGAGCGTGACGCCCCAGGGTCGGCCCACCCCCCACGGCTGCTCGGCCAGCACCTTGTCCCCGTACCGCAGGGAGACCTGGTAGTCGCCGTGCGCGCCCGCGGACAGCTCGACCGGCAGCTCGATCCGCGCCCTGCCGCCGGGCGCGACCGTGCCGCGCCACTGGCGTTCCTCCCACTGCGGCGCGTAGACGCCGTGCGCGGTGCCGATCTCGAAGACGGGGTCCTCAACCGGGTCCGACCCGAGATTGCCCACGGTGAGGACGAGCCGGCGGGCGGGCGGGGCCCCGAACCAGGTGAGCAAGGAGCTGTCGCCCTCCAGGCGGGTGGTGGCCAGCACGGCGAGCTTCCCGTCGCCGCCCTGGCGCGGCAGATCCGCGGTGGGATGGCCCGCCACCGTGAACACCGCGTCGGCCAGAGCCTGTTCACCCGTCACCGGGGCGACGTGCACCACGCAGGGGCACGGTTTCGGCGGTTCGGTCACCGGCAGCTTCTTGCTGAAGGCGCCCTTCTTGTCGGTCGTGACGGCGCGGCCGTCGGCGTTGGCGCAGGAGTTGGTGCCGCCGATGACGCCCCGCTCCGGCGTGGACTGACCGCAGATCAGCAGCATCAGCAGCGCGTCGGGCCGCCAGCCGCTGCCCCTGACGGTGATCTCCCCGCCCTTGCCCGCCTCCTTCTTGGACAGGCTGACGGCGGGGTCGCCGTCGGCCGCCCACGCGTCCGGCGCGCTCAGGACGAACAGGGCGGACAGGAAGGCGAGGAGGGCCAGGAGGGCGGTCAGGGGAAGGGGGCCGGTCGGCCGGGTCGGGCGAGGGGCTTTGGGTCCGAGCTGCCGCGTCACGTTCTCGCTCCCGCCTTCAGCAACGGTTCGATGGCCGCCGGGGGTTGTTCGTCGACCGGGGGCTGCTCCTCGGCCGGAGGCGGCTGCGGGGCCGCGCGCCCGCTGCGCCGTCTTCGATACGCGCCGGAGGCGAGCGCGGCCAAGCCGCCGAGGACCAGCAGCCCGGCGCCGACGGCCGGAGCTACCGGCAGGTACGTCGCCGATGCCTCGGCCTCGTCCCGGACACCCCCCGACGCGGTGACCCGCAGCCGTACGGTGACCGCGTCCAGGGCCGGCGCGTCGGGCCAGGGTTCGGTCCGCTCGACCCTCCGGCCGGGGGCCAGCTCCAGCGGCAGAGGCCGTTCCGGGCGGTCCAGCAGGGTGCCGAACACCCCCTCGGCGCGCACCGCCAGCCAGGGCCTCAGCATCGCGTTGCCCCGGTTGACCAGGGCGTACCGGATGGTCCCGCCGGACACCTCGACGTCCTCGACGCCGAGCGCCGCCAGCGTCGGGCCGACGGTCCGGACCCGGACCGGCACGCGGATCTCCTCGCCCCCGCCGGTGGCCACGGCCTCCCCGGCGGCGTCGCCGGGCACCGCGTTGTGCGGCACCGTGAGGGCGAGCGGTACTTCGGCGCGGGTCCGGGCCGGGACGGTGACCGTGTCCTCGGCGAACCTGATCCAGGCCCCGGCCCGGCCGTCGCCCCGGAGCCGTACGGTCAGCGGGGCCCGGCCGGAGTTGGTCACCGCGAGCCGGTCCTGGAGGACCGTGCCGGGGGTGCCCTCCAGATAGACGTACGGCCGGGCGTCCCGGTCGGCGCCTCCGCCGGCGGGCCGGGCCGTCCAGTCGGCCGGTCCGTCGTCGGCGGCGGCCGGGGGCGCGAGCCCGCACAGCAGCGCGGCGAGCGCAGCCGTGAGGACGGGCAGCGCCAGGCGGCGGCGCGGGGTAGGTGGCGACATGGGCGGCTCCTTTGCCTTCCGGCGGCGATGGCGCTGCCGTGCGGGCCGTGATCAGCCTGCGGAGCGCTGTCCGCGCCGGGTCAGCCAGAGCACTCCGGCCACTCCGGTCAGCAGCACGGTGCCGCCGAGCGTGCCGAGCGCCGCCGCCGAGTCCAGCGGGCCGGTACGGGGCAGTTCGCCACCGTCCGAAGCACCTCCCGAGGCACCGCCGGTGGAGCCGCCGGTCGAACCCCCGGTGGAGCCACCGCCCGACGAACCGCCCGCCCCCTGGACGTCGAGTTCGAGGGACGGGCCGGGGCTGTTCTTGGGCGTACAGGTGGTGGTCGTGCCGAGGGCCTTGATGGTGAGCACCCCGGCGGTGAAGGTGACCTTGCCGCTCTTCTTCGGGGTGTACGTCCCCGACAAGTCACTGATTTTGATAGGGGTGTTGGCCGGAATCGCCTCGGCGTTGGCCGGGCCGGAGACCTGGACCTCGCCCGTCTCCGCACCGCCCAGTTCGATCACGGCACTCGGGTTCATGGCCCCCTTCCCCAGCTCGACCGGGCTGGAGGAGACGCCCTTCTGGAAGGACATGGTGAGCTTGTAGCCACCGCCGCTCTTGACGCTCTTGATGTCGATGGGCGAGACCGCCCCTTTGGGCCCGATGGGCGTCACACACTGGTAGTTGACGTCCACGACCTCGGCGTACGCGGCGGGCGCGCCCGTCACCACGATCGAGCCCGCCAGCGCGGCCGCCAGCGCGAGAGTTGTCCGCTTGTGGTTCGGCACCTCGTGTTCCCCTCTTGCCGGACGCCGCCGCGCGCCACGAACCGTACGGGCACACATCGCTGACGGCACATCAGATTGGGCGCTCAAGGTACGCCCGGGTCCTGATGGAGGGAAGACAAAGAGCGCGCCGATCCGGCGCGCTCTTTTCGTGCGGTAGAGAGGGTTGCGGCTAGGCGGGAGCGGCGAGCTCCGCCCAGACGGTCTTGCCCGGGGCCTCCGGCGTACGCAGCACGCCCCAGTCGAGGCAGAGGCGCTGCACGATGAACATGCCGTGGCCCCCGGGTCGGCCGGCGCGGTGCGGCGTACGGGGTGCGGGCTGTCCTGCGCCCCGGTCGACGACCTCCACCCGCAGCCCCTTGGGGGTGCGGCCGATGCGGAGCTCCTCAGGTCCCTCCGCGTGCAGGCAGGCGTTGGTCACCAGCTCGGAGACGACCAGCAGGACGTCCTCGGCGGCGGCCCTGCGGTCCGCGGTGGACGCGGGGAGCCAGCCCCAGTCGTGCAGCGCCTGCCGGGCGAAGTCCCGGGCCGTCGGAACGATGCCGCTGGCCTGCGCGAGCGAGAGCGTGCGCCACTGCCGCTCGGCCGGGACGGGCGAGGCTGCGCCCGCTTCGTCCGGCTCGCGACCGAGGTCGCCCGGCGGATGCTGCCGGGTGGTGCTCATCAGCGCTTCACCTCACCGATTCGCCATGTCGCCATGTCGCCATGTCGCCGTTGAACAGATAGTGATCAGTTACCGAGTGTGCCGGAGCCCTTGCGGGGCACCGCCGGGGTGTCTCCTGCCCTGCCATGTCGCAACAACACCCACTTGAGGCACACGATCGCGTGACACAGCCGACATCAGGGATGTCCGCGGTCGCACGGCCGTGCCGGGTCAGGTGGCCAGGGCCTCTTCGAGCGTGGCGTGGACGGTGAAGACCGCCTCCGCGCCGGTGATCTCGAACACCCTCGCCACGACGGGCAGCATTCCGGCCAGATGGACGCCACCCCCGGCCGCCTCCGCCTTGAGGCGGGCGCCGAGCAGCACGTTCAGCCCGGTGGAATCGCAGAAATCCAGACGGGAGCAGTCGACCACCAGGCGTGACCGCCCCTGCTCGACCGCATTCTCCAGAGGCTCGCGCAGCAGATCCGCGGTGTGGTGATCGAGCTCACCCACCGGGGTCACCACCTCGCTGCGCCCCTCGGTCCGGGCCTCGACCTGAAGCCGACCCCGGTTCGCACTGCCGACCGTCCCGCGGTCCATGCCTGTCCCTCTTCGCCGTTCGTCACTGTGCGCGTCACTGCCTGTGCGGCTGATGCGTAGCTGCCGCCGACGTGCGTAAAACAGTACGCGTTCCGCACGCCACACGGTAGTCGGAGACCTCAACAAACCGGACATATAGCGGCAATTGGCGCTTGTCACTGCTGGTCAAGACCGGGTATGGGTAGAGGGACACCAGAAATGCGACCGGCTTTGGAGGCGCCGCTTCACCGCAGGAACACGTATGGGCATCGGCAGCCATATGCCGAGAACGATGGAGGAGAACCATGTCACCCCGGCTCGACGTAGCGCGTACCCAGAACGCGTCGTCGGCATGTCCTCAGGGACCGACCAATTCCGACTCCCCCGCCGCGAGCGCCGTCCCCGGCCCGCGCACCAGCACGAACAGCACCACCGGCACCACCAGCACCACCTCAGACTTCTCCGGCGCTTCCGGCGAGGGCCTCGAAGGGCTCGAAGGGCTTCCCGAGATCCCGCCCTACGCCGAAGTGGGCGCTCTGGACGCCAGGGCCCTGTCGAAGACGCTCTTCGAGCGGCTGGAGTCCCTCGAAGAGGGCACCCACGAGTACAGCTACGTCCGTAACACCCTCGTCGAGCTGAACCTCGCGCTCGTCAAGTTCGCCGCCTCCCGGTTCCGCTCCCGCAGCGAGCCGATGGAGGACATCGTCCAGGTCGGCACCATCGGCCTGATCAAGGCGATCGACCGGTTCGAACTGAGCCGCGGTGTGGAGTTCCCGACCTTCGCGATGCCGACGATCGTCGGCGAGATCAAGCGCTTCTTCCGTGACACCAGCTGGTCGGTGCGCGTACCGCGCCGGCTCCAGGAGCTGCGGCTCGACCTGGCGAAGGCGGGCGACGAGCTCTCCCAGCAGCTGGACCGCGCGCCCACCGTGGCGGAGCTGTCCGAGCGTCTCGGCATCACCCCGGACGAGGTCGTCGAGGGCATGTCCGCGAGCAACGCGTACACCGCGAGCTCGCTGGACGCCAAGCCCGAGGAGGACGACGGCGAGGGCGCCCTCGCGGACCGCATCGGCTACGAGGACCACGGCCTCGAAGGCATCGAGTACGTCGAGTCGCTGAAGCCGCTGATCGCCTCGCTGCCCGCCCGGGACCGGATGATCCTCTCGCTCCGCTTCGTCAGCAACATGACGCAGTCGGAGATCGGCGAGGAGCTGAACATCTCGCAGATGCACGTCTCCCGGCTGCTCTCCCGCACGCTGACCAAGCTCCGCAAGGGTCTGACCCTGGAGGAGTGACCACCTCACCCGGCCCGCAGCCCCGCCACGGGGCCCGGGAGCCGTGGAGCACCGCGGAAGGACCCGCCCCGGATCGCCGGGAGCGGGTCCTTCCGCGTGTGGGGCGGTGCGGAGCCGGGTCCGGGGTCGGCGTACTCATCCACGATGAGTACGCCACCGCAGGCGGCCGGTGGCCGCGGGCTCCTAGCGTTTCGATCATGAATGCGTCCCGGCCCCGTCCCTGGTACCGCACGGCACCCCGTCGGCGTCTCCTGCGCCGTCCTCCCGCATCCCGCTCCGCCCGCGCCCTCTGCGCGGCGCTTCTCGTGGCGGCGACCGTCGCCGCGCTCGCCTGGTTGTGGTACGGGACGCCGTATCCGAAGTCCGACCCCGACCGCATCGCCGCCCAGCTCAAGGACCAGGCCCGGCGCGCCTACGACGAGGCAGCGCTGCCCGGCCGACCAGAGGTGGAGCGCGGCCGGGTGGAGACGGGGACGTGCTACTACCGAGGGCTGCGGAGCCTGGCCCACATCGACCGGGGCCGGTCGGACGTCAGGAGCTTCCGCCTCGCCTGGCAGGTGAGGGCGGTCCCGGAGGACGTCGCCCGGTCGGGCCTGCAGCGGATGCGGGCGCGGCTGGAACGCGAGGGCTGGACCTCCGTCGGCAGCGGCGTGGACCGGCCCGGCTTCCGCTTCCGGAACCCGGGCGCCGGGGACGACGGCGAGCACGTGGAGCACGTGGACGCGCGCTGGTACCGGGAGACGGGAACGTACGCCGTCAGCGCCTACGCGGGCTGCGGGAAGCTTCCCGACGGCTTCTACGAGTACACCTGGCCGGAGCGCGACTGGGCCCCGGCGGCAGTTCCCGGGGCGCCCGTCACACCACCCGCTGCCCGCTCCGCCACACCGCGCTGACCAGCGGGACGCCCGGGCGGTAGGCGAGGTGGACGTGGCTCGGGGCGTCGAGGAGGACCAGGTCGGCGCGGGCGCCGGGGGTGATGCGGCCGATGTCGGTACGGCGCAGGGCCGCGGCTCCGCCCGCGGTGGCTGACCAGATCGCCTCGTCCGGGGTCATCCCCATGTCGCGTACGGCCAGCGCGACGCAGAACGGCATGGACGAGGTGAACGACGAGCCGGGATTGCAGTCCGTGGAGAGCGCGACGGTGGCCCCGGCGTCGAGGAGGCGGCGGGCGTCGGGCCAGGTGGCGCGGGTGGAGAACTCCGCGCCGGGGAGGAGGGTGGCCACCGTGTTGCCCTGGCCGAGCGCGTCGACGTCCGCGTCGGTGAGGTGGGTGCAGTGGTCGGCCGACGCGGCGTCGAGCTCGACGGCGAGCTGGACACCGGGGCCGTAACTGAGCTGGTTGGCGTGGACGCGCGGGTGCAGTCCCTCGGCGAGGCCCGCCGTGAGGATGGCGCGGGCCTGGTCACCGTCGAAGGCGCCCTGCTCGCAGAACACGTCGATCCAGCGGGCGTGCGGGGCGCAGGCCTCCAGCATCGGGCCGGTGACCAGGTCGACGTATCCGGCGGGGTCGTCGGCGTAGTCGGGGGACACGATGTGGGCGCCGAGGTAGGTGACCTCGTCGGTGTGACGGCCCGCGATGCGCAGGGCGCGGGCCTCGTCCTCGACGGTGAGGCCGTAGCCGGACTTGGTCTCGAAGGTGGTGGTGCCCTGCCGCAGGGCCTCGGCGAGGTAGCGGGCGACGTTGGCGGACAGCTCCTCGTCGGTTGCGGCCCGGGTGGCGGCGACGGTGGTGCGAATGCCGCCCGCGCGGTAGGGCTGCCCGGACATGCGGGCGTTGAACTCCTGGGTGCGGTCGCCCGCGAAGACCAGGTGGGAGTGGGAGTCGACGAAGCCCGGGATCACCGCGCGGCCGGCCGCGTCGAGGACGTTGTCAGTGGCGGGTGCTTTGCTGGATTCACCGGTCCAGACGATGCGGTCGCCCTCGATGACGACGGCCGCGTCCTGGATCAGGCCCAGGGGGGTCCCGTTGCCGAGGGAGGGGTCATTGGTGACCAGGCTGGCGATGTGGGTGAGGGCGGTGGTCGTCATCGTGAGGCTGTTCTCCTTGCGTTCCACGAGCGCCCGGAGCGTCGGTCGCGGGAGTGCGGGTCGCTCCGGGCGTCCGGTGTGGCGGACGGGGCGTGGGGCGGTCAGCCGTGCAGGGCGGCGATGGCTGTGGCGAGGGCCCGGGGCACGTCCTCGACCTGGGTGTGACGGCCGTCCCGGACGATGTGCCGCCCCGCCACGACCGTGTGCCGCACATCAGCGGCGGAGGCGGCGAATACGGCGGTCTCCGCTGCAAGTCGGGGTGCCGGTCCTGCCGTCCTGACGGAGTCCAGGGCGACGGTGGTCAGATCGGCGGGGGCGCCCGGCTCCAGCACGCCCGCGTCGGGGCGGCCCAGTGCGGCGTGCCCGTCGGCGGAGGCGGCCCGGAGCAGGGCGGCGGCGGTCCAGTGGCCCCGGACGTGGGTGCGCAGCCGCTCGTTGAGCTCCATCGCCCGCGCCTCTTCGAAGAGGTCGATGACGGCGTGGCTGTCGCTGCCCAGCGAGAGCGGCGAGCCCGCCTTCTGGAGGGCGGTGGCGGGTCCGATGCCGTCGGCCAGGTCGCGTTCGGTGGTGGGGCACATGCAGGTGCCCGTGGCCGAGGAGCCCAGCAGCTCGATGTCCGCCTCGGTCAGGTGCGTGTTGTGGATGCCGGTGGTGCGCGGGCCGAGGACCCCGTGGTCGGCCAGCAGCCGGGTGGGGGTGCGGCCGTGGGCGGCCCGGCAGGCGTCGTTCTCCGCCGTCTGCTCGGACAGGTGGACGTGCAGAGGGGCCTCCCGCTCCTCGGCCCACTGCGCCACGGTGGCCAGTTGGTCCGCCGGGACCGCGCGGACGGAGTGGATCGCCGCGCCGATGAGCGTGTGGTCGTCGCCCTTGAGGAGAGAGGCGCGCTCCGCCCAGGCCTCGGCGGTGGTGTCGGAGAAGCGCAGCTGGTGCCGGTTGGGCCGCTCGCCGAATCCGGCGGCGAGATAGGCGGTGTCCAGCAGGGTGATCCGGATCCCGGCCTCGGCGGCGGCAGCGATGAGCGCCTCGCCCATGGCGTTCGGGTTCGCGTAGGGGGTGCCGCCGGGGGCGTGGTGCAGATAGTGGAATTCGCCGACGGAGGTGATGCCGGCCAGGGCCATTTCGGCGTACGTGGCTCGGGCCAGGTCGAAGTAGGTGTCCGGGGTGAGCCCGGCCGCCGTGCGGTACATCAGCTCGCGCCAGGTCCAGAAGGTCCCGGTGCCCACCTGGACGGTGGCGCGCAGGGCCCGGTGGAAGGCGTGGGAGTGGGTGTTGGCGAGGCCGGGCAGCGTCAGGCCTCGCAGCGCCGTCGCACCGGGCGGCGGTGTCTCGACCCCGGTCCTGATCCCGGCGATGCGGCCGTCCGCGACGTCCAGCGTGACGCCCGGCTCGACGTGCGTGCCGAGCCAGGCGTGGTCCATCCAGTAGGTCGCGGTGACGGGCGCGCCCGCCGTCCGTTGTGTCAGCTGCACGCGAGACCTTCCAGTACGTCGGCGAGTGCCTGGACCCCGGCCGTGCAGTCGTCCTCGTCGGCGTGCTCGGCGGGTGAGTGCGAGATGCCGGTGGGGTTCCGTACGAAGAGCATGGCGGTGGGGACCGAGGCGGACAAAATACCCGCATCGTGGCCCGCGCCGGTGCCGAGGACGGGCACGGGGCGTCCCGTGTCGCCGGCGCCTTCGAGGATCTTGGCCAGCTCGTCGCGCAGGGCGTGCTCGAACTCGACGACGGGGGTGAACGATTCGCATACGACGTCGAGGTCGATCCCGGCCCGCTCGGCGTACTCCCGGGCGGCGCGCTCGACGCCGGTGACGACGGCGTCCAGGGTGGCCTGGTCGGCGGCGCGGGAGTCGAGCCAGCCGCGCACGAGGGAAGGGATGGCGTTGACCCCGTTGGGCTCGACCGCGATCTTGCCGAACGTGGCGAGGGCACCGGTCAGTTCGGCCTCGCGGCGGGCGGCGAGCACGGTCTCGGCGTACGTGAGCATCGGGTCGCGGCGGTCGACGAGCCGGGTGGTGCCCGCGTGGTTGGCCTCGCCCCGGAAGTCGAACCGCCAGCGGCCGTGCGGCCAGATGGCGGAGGCGATGCCGACGGGGTCGCCGGTCAGGTCGAGGGCGCGGCCCTGCTCGACGTGGAGTTCGACGAACGCGCCGATCCGGGCGAGCCGTTCCGGGTCGGGGCCGAGTGTCCCGGGGTCGTATCCGGCCGCCTCCATGGCGGCGGGCAGAGTGGCTCCGTCCGCGTCCCTCAGGCGGTGGGCGTCGGCGACGGTGAGCTGTCCGGCGGCGAGCCGGGACCCGACGCAGGCCAGTCCGAAGCGGGCGCCCTCCTCGTCACCGAAGTTGGTGACGGCCAGCGGGCGGGTGAACTCCACTCCCCTGCGGTGGAGTTCGTCGAGCGCGGCGAAGGAGGACACCACGCCGAGCGGGCCGTCGAAGGCCCCGCCGTCCGGGACGGAGTCCAGATGGGAGCCGGTGACGACGGTGTCCCCGGCCAGGGGGTCGCCGAGCCAGGCCCACTGGTTGCCGTTGCGGTCGGTCTCGTAGGTGAGCCCGCGCGCCTCGGCCTGCGCGCGGAACCAGGCCCGGCAGTCGAGGTCGGCCGCCGACCAGGCGTAGCGCCGGTAGCCGCCGCTGTCGGGGTGGCGTCCGACGGGACCCAGCTCCCGCCACATCGCGAGGAAGGAGTCACCGGCACGCCACGGCTGCCGTCCCGGACCGGGCGGGGTGGGCCCGGCCGCACCGGCCGGGCCCTGCCCCGAGGTGCCCGTGGGCATCAGTTGTCCTCCGTCATGGGTACGCGCACGCCCTTGTCCGCGGCGACGGACTCCGCGATGTCGTAGCCCGCGTCGACGTGGCGGATGACGCCCATGCCGGGGTCGTTCGTCAGGACGCGGCGGATCTTCTCGCCGGCCAGCTTCGTGCCGTCCGCGACGGATACCTGGCCCGCGTGGATGGAGCGGCCCATGCCGACGCCACCGCCGTGGTGGAGGGAGACCCAGGAGGCGCCGGAGGCGACGTTGACCATGGCGTTGAGCAGCGGCCAGTCGGCGATGGCGTCGGAGCCGTCGAGCATGGCCTCGGTCTCGCGGTACGGGGAGGCGACCGAGCCGCAGTCGAGGTGGTCGCGGCCGATGGCCAGCGGGGCGGCCAGTTCGCCGCTCGCGACCATGTCGTTGAAGCGCTCGCCGGCCTTGTCGCGCTCGCCATAGCCGAGCCAGCAGATACGGGCGGGCAGGCCCTGGAAGTGGACGCGCTCGCCGGCCATCTTGATCCAGCGGTGCAGCGACTCGTTCTCCGGGAAGAGGTCCAGGATCGCCTTGTCCGTCTTGTGGATGTCGGAGGCCTCGCCGGAGAGGGCCGCCCAGCGGAAGGGGCCCTTGCCCTCGCAGAAGAGGGGGCGGATGTAGGCGGGGACGAAGCCGGGGAAGTCGAAGGCGCGGTCGTACCCGGCGAGCTGGGCCTCGCCGCGGATGGAGTTGCCGTAGTCGAAGACCTCGGCGCCGGCGTCCATGAAGCCGACCATGGCCTCGACATGGCGGGCCATCGACTCGCGGGCGCGCTGGGTGAAGTCGGCGGGCTTCTCGGCGGCGAGGGTGGCCATGTCGTCGAATTCGACGCCGAGCGGCAGGTAGGCCAGCGGGTCGTGGGCGCTGGTCTGGTCGGTGACGATGTCGACCGGCGCGCCCTCGGCGAGCATCCGGGGCAGCAGCTCGGCCGCGTTGCCGAGGAGGCCGATGGAGAGAGGCTTCCGCTGGTCACGGGCTTCGACGGCGAGCTGGAGGGCGTGTTCCAGGCTGTCGGCCTTCACGTCCAGGTAGCGGTGCTCGATGCGGCGCTCGATGGCGCGCGGGTCGACGTCGATACAGATCGCGACGCCGTCGTTCATGGTGACGGCGAGCGGCTGGGCGCCGCCCATGCCGCCGAGACCGGCGGTCAGGGTGATCGTCCCGGCCAGCGTCCCGCCGAACTTCTTCGCGGCGACGGCGGCGAAGGTCTCGTAGGTGCCCTGGAGGATGCCCTGGGTGCCGATGTAGATCCAGGACCCGGCGGTCATCTGGCCGTACATGGTCAGGCCCAGCTGCTCCAGGCGGCGGAACTCCTCCCAGTTGGCCCAGTCGCCGACCAGGTTGGAGTTGGCGATGAGCACGCGCGGCGCCCACTCGTGGGTCTGCATGACGCCGACCGGCCGCCCGGACTGGACGAGCATCGTCTCGTCCTGCTTGAGCGTCTGCAGCGTGCGGACCATCGCGTCGAACGAGCGCCAGTCGCGGGCCGCCTTGCCGGTGCCGCCGTAGACGACGAGCTTGTCGGGGTGCTCGGCGACCTCGGGGTCGAGGTTGTTCTGCAGCATGCGCAGGGCGGCTTCCTGCTGCCATCCCAGGGCGGTCAGTGCGCTGCCGCGCGGTGCCCGTACGGGGCGGGGTCCTGACATGGCGGTGCCTCCTCGCGACGGTGGAAATCTATTCACATCCTGCTGCTCTGAATAGTCGTAGTCAACAGGTGCGGTTCGCGTCGCGATCGGGAAGACGTTCTCCCTACCGAGCAGGAGGCCGGATCCGAAGCCGGATCCGGGCCGCATCCCAGGCCGGACCGGAGGCATCGATGAGCACTTCCGACACACCCGCACCAGCGGAACCCGGGGGCCGCGGGGACCGGGCGAAACCCGGCGTCGAGCCGCCGCTCAAGCGCGCGCTCGGCCCCAAACTGCTGATCCTCTTCGTCATCGGCGACATCCTCGGCACCGGCATCTACGCCACCACCGGAGACGTGGCGGGCAAGATCGGCGGCGCGCTCTGGCTGCCGTTCGCGATCGGCTTCGTCGTCGCACTGCTGACGGCGGCCTCGTACGTGGAGCTGGTCGGCAAGTACCCGAAGGCGGCCGGGGCCGCGCTCTACACCCAGAAGGCGTTCAAAGTCCCCTTCCTGACCTTCGTCGTCGCCTTCATGGTCATGTGCTCGGGCCTGTCCTCGGCGAGCGCGGCGGCACGGGCGTTCAGCGGCGACTATCTGGGCGAGTTCACCGACGCGGTGCCGCCGACCCTGATCGCGATCCTGTTCATCCTCGCCCTGGCCGCGATCAACCTGCGCGGGGTCGCCGAGTCGGTCAAGGCGAACGTCGTCCTGACCCTGGTCGAGGTCAGCGGGCTCGCGGTGATCCTCGCGATCGGCGCGTACGCCGTGTTCAGCGGGGAGGGCGAACCCTCCCGGCTGACCCAGATCGAGACCGGCGGCACCGGATACGCCCTGCTCACCGGCGTCCTCGGCGCCACCGCGCTGGGCTTCTTCGCTTTCGTGGGCTTCGAGGACTCGGTCAACATGGCCGAGGAGACCAAGAACCCGGCCCGCAACTTCCCCCGCGCCATCTTCATCGGCGTGGGCATCACCGGCACCATCTACGTCCTGGTCGCCCTGATCTCCTCGCTCCTGGTCGACCCCCGGACCCTGTCGGGATCCAGCGGCCCGCTGCTGGAGGTGGTGAAGGCCGGGGGCGTCGATTTCCCGCCGAAACTCTTCGCGCTGATCGCCCTGTTCGCCGTCACCAACTCGGCGCTGATCAACATCATGATGGCCTCGCGGCTCTGCTACGGCATGGCCAACGAGCGCATCCTGCCGCCCACGATGGGCAAGGTGCTGTCCGGCCGGCGCACCCCCTGGGTCGGGATCCTCTTCGTCTCCGCCCTGGCGATCGGCCTGGTCTCCACCGGTGAGATCGAGGGACTCGGCGACACCACCTCGTTCCTGCTGCTCTGCGTCTTCGCCGTGGTCAACATCGCCGTGCTGGTGCTGCGCAGGGACCCGGTGGACCACCACCACTTCCGCACGCCCACGGCGCTTCCGGTGCTCGGCGCGCTCACCTCGCTGACCCTGGCGAGCCCGCTCGCCGACCGGGGCTCCGACGTGTACGTGCGGGCCGGAATCCTGCTGCTCATCGGGATCGGCCTCTGGGGGCTCAACAAGGTGGTGATGACCGCCCGCGAGAGGTCCGGCGCCGACGCCTCCTGACCAGGCGTCACCGCGCCTGTCGGCCAGCGCATTTCAGCCGCTCCTTTACACGCCGGAGGGCATGTACCAAAGGAAAATGCCAGAACCTCCACCAGCCGTGAGCACGTTGCGTAGCCTCTGCGTTACAGCCGTACGCCACGTCGGGAGGGGAAATCCGCGTGCCCGGAATCGACGAGTGCCTGCTCGAAGTCATGAGGCTGCCCGGTGCCCGGGGCGCCTCGGTGGTCGACTGGACGAGCGGTCTCGCCCTGGGCACCATCGGGGACTCCCCCAACGGCGACCACGAGGCGACCGCCGCCGAGACGGCGGAGGTCGCCCGGATGACCGCCGAACAGCCCGCCTTCGCCCACCTCGGCGCGGAAGGCGAACGGCTTACGGAGTCACCGAGCACCCCGGTCGAGGACGTCATCGTCACCACCCACGACGGATACCACATGCTCCGATTCGTGGAGACGGCATTCGACAGCAGTGTCTTCCTGCACCTGTGGCTGGACCGCTCGGCGGGCAATCTCGCCCTCGCCCGGATGCGGCTCGGCGAGCTGGCGGAGCGGCTGGTGCTGGCATGAGCGCGATAGCCGCCGACCCCGACGCACCGGAGACGGACCGGCTCCCGGTCCTCTCCCCGATGCTCCAGCGCCTGGCCGCCGAGCGCGCCACCGGCGCCCTGATGCGCGACCGCGGCACGCTCTACCTCGCCGACGGCCAGGTGGTGCACGCCGAGAGCCCAGCCACCCCCGGCATCGACGTCCTGCTCACCACCGGCGGGACCCTGCGGCACGAGGGCTGGTGGGACGCCGTGGCGCAGGCCGGGGCGGGCCACCGGGTCGGCCGCTATCTCGTGGACAGCGGCCATGTTCCGGGCGGCGCACTGGAGTTGTGCCATCTGGGCGCGCTGTACGACGCCGCGTTCTTCGCGCTCGCCCCGACCGGGACACCCGCCCGCTTCCGTTACGGGGTGGCGCACTGGATCGGTCCGGTGCGGCCCGTCCCGGTCGCCGCCGTGGAGCGCGAGACGCTGCGCAGACGCGAGTTCCTGGACCGGATCTGGCCCGACCCCGCCTGCGACAGCGCCCCGCTCCTGCGGACGGCGCACGGGACCGACGCCCCGGTACCGGCCCGGCAGCGCCGGCTCCTGGAGCTGGTCGACGGGGTCCGTACGGCCTCGGACATCGCGCAGGCGCTGGGCCGTTCGGCGTTCCACATCCTGGTCGACCTGCGACGTCTCGCGGCGGCCGGCCTGGTGGAGGCGGTCCGCGCCCAGCCTCTGCCGGCCGCCGAGACCCCCGGCCGGATCACGCTCCCCGAGGTGACGGCCGACCCCGATATCGCCCTGCTGCGCCGACTCCGAGACGCATTGGAGGCCCTGTGATACGCGCGCTCAGACAGCGTGCCGGGAGGAGACAGCCGATGGTGCCCGAGGCCGAAACACGTGATGTCCTCGACGAGCTCCAGCGGTTACGCGCCCGGGTCCCGCTGCTCTCCGGGGCGCTGGCCGCCTCCACCGACGGGCTCGTCCTGGCCCACGACACACCGGGCGTCGAGGCGGAGGGCGTCGCGGCCCTCACCGCGGCCGCCCTCGGCGTCTCCATCCGGATGACCGACGCCACCGGCCGGGGCGGCTTCCGGGAACTGCTGGTCCGCGGCGGCAGCGGCTACATCGCCACCTACGCCGCGGGCTCCTCCGCCGTCCTGACGCTCCTGGCCGAGGACCGCATCAACGTCGGTCGGCTCCATCTGGAGGGCCGCCGCGCGGGCGCCCGGATCGGCGAACTCGTCGACGCCGCACTGGAGCGCGTCGAGCGTCCCGCCGCCACTCCCCGTGCCGCGCCGCCGCGCCCCGCCACCGCGCCCAACCGCGCCCTGCCGCAACGCCCCACGTAACGCGCCTTCGCGCAGCGGTCGCCCGATTCCCCCCACCCGTACCGCCACAACCACCGGGACTCAGCCATCACGCAGAAGCCCGAGCACCAGCCCGCACGGAAACCGGCCCAGCGGCCGGCACAGAAACGGACCCGGTCACCGCGACCGGCCAGGGAAAGGAAACGAGCCCCCATGGCGAACACCGAAGCGACACTGAAGGAAGCGATGAGCTCGATCGAGGGCGCCACGGGTGCCGCCCTCGTCGACTACACCAGCGGTATGGCCCTGGGCACGCTGGGCGGCGGCAAGGACTTCAACCTGGAGGTCGCCGCCGCGGGCAACACCGACGTCATCCGGGCCAAGCTCCGCACCATGGAGCACCTGGGGCTCAATGAGGAGATCGAGGACATCCTCATCACCCTGAACACCCAGTACCACCTGATCCGGCTGCTCAAGACCCGTGGCGGCAACGGTCTGTTCCTCTACCTCGTGCTGGACGCGAGCCGGGCGAACCTGGCGATGGCCCGCCACCAGCTGAAGAAGATCGAGGCCGAGCTGGAGGTCTGACGCGTTCGGGGCGGCGCGAGGCCGGGGCTCTCACTCCACGAACAGACCGCGCGCCGCCGCCCGTACGTCGAACTCCTCCAACCGCGCCTGGGCGTCCGGGAGTCCGTCGCACATCGCCTCCAGCAGCACCCGGCCGAGCAGCATCGGCGCACAGACGGTGTCGAAGGAGAGCCCGGAGCCGATGGCCGCCGGGAGCAGCAGATCGCTGTGCTTGGCGACGGGCGCGAACGCGGAGTCGGCGACCGTCACGACGGTCAGCCCCTGGTCCTGGGCGTACGCGAGAACGTCCACGCTCTCCTTGGGGTGGCGCGGCAGCGCGAAGCACATCAGGGCGGTCGCCCCGGCCCGGCGGGCGGAGTCGATCCGGTCGGCCAGCATGCTGCCGCCTTCGTCGAGCACCCGGACGTCGGGGTGCACCTTGGCGGCGAAGTAGCCGAAGCCGCGCGCCTGCGAGGAGGCGGCGCGCAGCCCGAGCACCGGCAGGGGCCGGGAGCCGGCGAGCAGCCGCCCGGCCCGCTCGACGGGCGCGGGGTCGGCGAGCACGTCGGAGAGGTGCTGAAGGTTTTCGATCTCGGCGCGGACGGCCTGCTGGTACTCGTTGTACCGCTCCCCCGCCTCCTCCTGCTCCGGCTCGGCGGGTGCGACCTCGCGCAGATGCCTGCGCAGCGCCGGATAGCCGTCGAAGCCGAGGGCGACGGCGAAGCGAGTGACGGAGGGCTGGCTGACCCCGGCCAGCTCGGCCAGCTCGACGCTGGAGAGGAACGGCGCGTCAGCGGCCCGGCGGACCATGCAGTGCGCGATGCGCCGCTGGGTGGGCGTGAGCCGGTGGCCCTCGAAAAGCCGCTGCAACCGTGCGGCGGGGCTGCTCCCGCTCATGGTGTCCCCTTGCTGGATCCGTCGCGCCCGACCGGCGCCGACCATTCTATTCAGCCAGGAAGGTTGCTGTATGTCCATATGCAGGAGTGCGGGGGCTAGCCCCAAGAGATTCGGGGGCTAGCCCTACTGTCACGGGGGCCCGGACTCCGTACCGTCATCCCCATGGAAGCCCGTGACCACGAGCTCAAGAAGGAGCTCGCCGCCACCCTCCAGGCCCGCGGCGAGCTGGGTGCGGAGTACGAGTCCGTGCTCATCGAATCGTTCCTGGAGAAGGTCGAGCAGCGCCTCGACACCACGCTCGACCGCCGGGTCCGCCGTCAGCTCGCCGAGCAGCAGATGACCAACGCCCGAGGCGCACGCCCGGCGCAGCCGGAGACCTTCGGGGAGCGGCACGCGCTGGGGATCGTCTCGTTGATCCTGGCCGTCCCGCTGTCCGCGATCGGCGTCGTCAACGCCGGGATCGAGGGGCTGGTGGTGGCCTGGCTCGGCATCGTCGGCGTCAACGCGTTCCAGGCGGCGCGGGGCGGGGGGCTGTTCCGCCGCCGGGACGAACGGACGTCGTCCGACTGGAAGGACTGAGCCCGGCGCAGGGGCGGAGAGGGGCCGAGCCCGGAGGTTATGTCGCGGGGACCGCCGCACCCCCGGTTGCCCGGGGGGCGGGACGACGGCGGTCCCCGCGAGGGACGCGGTCCGGGTCAGGGCCGGTTGCCCGCGTCCGGGCGACGGTGGAGGTCCGGGAGCCGCTCCGTAGTCCGGTGTCGCCGTTCTGGGTGCCGGCGGGTCTCCCTGCCGACACCCACCAATGTGCCGGAGCCGTGTTAAGCGGGTGCTGCGCGGACGTGACGCGCTCGTACCGTTTCGCGAAACCCTGCGACAGGCCCCGGGAGGCCCCGCGCCGGACTCCCGCAAGGCCCGCGCCCGGCTTCCCGAGGACCGTCGCCCGGCCGGGCCGGGCGACGGAGATGCCCCGTCAGGCCTTCGTCGTGCCCGCGTCCTTGGCGAGGAACGCCAGCAGGTCCTGCCGGCTCACGACGCCCTTCGGCTTGCCCTCGACGAGCACGATCGCCGCGTCGGCTCCCCCGGTGCCGCTGAGCACGGCCATCAGGTCCTCGACCGGTTCGCCGGAGCCGACCTGCGGCAGCGGGGCCGACATGTGCTTCTCCAGCGGGTCGGTCAGCGAGGCACGCTGGGTGAACAGCGCGTCCAGCAGCTGCCGTTCCACGACGGAGCCGATGACCTCGGCGGCCATCACGTCCGGGTGACCGGCGCCCGGCTTCACGATCGGCATCTGGGAGACGCCGTATTCGCGCAGCACCTCGATGGCCTCGCCGACCGTCTCCTCCGGGTGCATGTGGACGAGGGAGGGCATCGGGCCCTCCTTGAAGTCCAGGACCGCGCCGACGTTGGCAGAGGTGCCGGTGTCCTCCAGGAAGCCGTAGTCGGCCATCCACTCGTCGTTGAAGATCTTGCTCAGGTAGCCGCGCCCGCTGTCGGGGAGCAGCACCACGACGACATCGTCGGGGCCGAGCCGCTTGGCGACCTCCAGAGCGCCGACGACCGCCATGCCGCAGGATCCGCCGACGAGCAGGCCCTCCTCCTTGGCGAGGCGGCGGGTCATCTGGAAGGAGTCCTTGTCGGACACCGCGACGATCTCGTCCGTGACGTTGCGGTCGTAGGCGCTCGGCCAGAAGTCCTCGCCGACGCCCTCGACCAGATACGGCCGCCCGGAGCCGCCGGAGTAGACCGAGCCCTCCGGGTCCGCGCCGATGACCTGGACCGCGCCGTCGCTGATCTCCTTGAGGTAGCGGCCGGTGCCGCTGATGGTGCCGCCGGTGCCGACGCCCGCGACGAAGTGGGTGATCTTCCCCTCCGTCTGCTCCCACAGCTCGGGACCGGTGGTCTCGTAGTGCGAGCGCGGGTTGTTCGGGTTGGAGTACTGGTCGGGCTTCCAGGCGCCCGGCGTCTCGGTGACCAGCCGGTCGGAGACGTTGTAGTACGAGTCCGGGTGCTCGGGGTCAACGGCGGTGGGGCAGACGACGACCTCGGCGCCGTACGCCCGCAGCACGTTGATCTTGTCCGTGGACACCTTGTCCGGGCAGACGAAGATGCACTTGTAGCCCTTCTGCTGCGCAACGATGGCCAGGCCGACACCGGTGTTGCCACTGGTCGGCTCGACGATCGTGCCGCCGGGCTTCAGCTCCCCGCTCTGCTCGGCCGCCTCGATCATGCGCAGCGCGATGCGGTCCTTCACGGACCCGCCGGGGTTGAAGTACTCGACCTTGGCCAGGACGGTCGCCTGGATACCTGCCGTGACGTTGCGCAGCCTCACCAGCGGGGTGTTGCCGACAAGACTGATCATCGAATCGTGGAATTGCACCGTGTACTCCGGGATCTCCGAGATGGTCCGGCCCAGAGTATGCGTACGGGACGCACTGTGCGTACGGGAAGGAGTACACGGAGCCCCGAGCGGGGCAAGTAGGTACGTGTACGGCTGTACGGCGAGGAGGAGGTGGACCGGACTGTGTCGAGAGCAAGGGTGGCACGGCGGATCGCGGCGGGCGCGGCTTACGGCGGTGGCAGCATCGGGTTGATCGGTGCGGCGGCCGTGGGCGTGTTCCTGGCGGAGGTCCAGCTCGCGAAGAGGCAGGTCGGCGGCGGGACGGCGCCGGTTCCGCCGAGCGCGGACGGGCGGTACGGAGTGGCGTTCGCCGGGCCGAACGACGCGATGCGGCTCGGGATGCTCGGGGATTCGACGGCCGCGGGCCAGGGGGTGCGGCGGGCCGGGCAGACCCCGGGCGCCCTGCTGGCCTCGGGGCTCGCGGCGGTGGCCGAGCGGCCGGTGGATCTGCGGAACGTGGCCCTGCCCGGGGCCCGGTCGGACGATCTGGAGCGGCAGGTGTCGCTGCTGCTCGCGGATCCGGCGCGGGTCCCGGACGTCTGCGTGATCATGATCGGGGCGAACGACGTCACGCACCGGATGCCCGCGACGCAGTCGGTGCGCTGTCTGACGACGGCGGTGCGCAGACTGCGGACGGCGGGGGCGGAGGTGGTCGTCGGGACCTGCCCGGACCTGGGCACGATCGAGCCCGTCTACCAGCCGCTGCGCTGGCTGGCCCGGCGGGTGAGCCGGCAGCTGGCGGCGGCACAGACGATCGGCGCGGTGGAGCAGGGCGGGCGCACTGTGTCGCTGGGCGACCTGCTGGGCCCCGAGTTCGCGGCGAACCCGCGCGAACTGTTCGGCCCGGACAACTACCACCCGTCCGCCGAGGGCTACGCCACGGCGGCCATGGCGGTGCTGCCCACGCTGTGCGCGGTGCTGGGCCTGTGGCCGGAGACCGACCGGCTGGACGGCGCACGGCGCGAGGACATCCTCCCGGTGGCCAAGGCCGCGTCCCAGGCGGCCCGGGAGGCCGGTACGGAGGTCACGGGGGCGCGCGCGCCCTGGGCCCTCCTCAAGCACCGCAGGCGGCGGCGTCTGCCCGCCTCCACGGAGCCCACCCCGCACGCCCACCCGGACGCCGCCCACGGACACGCGTAGCGGGTGGGGCCCGACGGCAGGCCATGTGCTGAGCAAGCGCTTAGAAAAGAGTCCCGCATCACACGGCCTGCCGGGTGACCCCGGCGATACGTCCGGGTAACTTCCAGAGGAGTTCCGCCTTTCCACCCCGACGTGCAGCCGTACAGCCTCACAGCCCGTACAGCCGTCCAGCCCCTTGGAGCCGCGTTATGCCCGAAGCCGTGATCGTCTCTGCCGCCCGTTCGCCGATCGGCCGCGCCTTCAAGGGGTCCCTGAAGGACCTGCGCGCGGACGACCTGACCGCCACGATCATCCAGACCGCGCTGGCCAAGGTCCCCGAGCTGGACCCGAAGGACATCGACGACCTGATGCTGGGCTGCGGTCTGCCCGGCGGCGAGCAGGGCAACAACCTGGGCCGCATCATCGCCGTGCAGATGGGGATGGACCACCTTCCCGGCTGTACGGTCACCCGCTACTGCTCCTCCTCGCTGCAGACCAGCCGGATGGCGCTGCACGCGATCAAGGCGGGCGAGGGCGACGTCTTCATCTCGGCCGGTGTCGAGATGGTGTCCCGCTTCACCAAGGGCAACTCCGACAGCCTGCCGGACACGCACAACCCGCTGTTCGCCGAGGCCGAGGCCCGCACCGCGGCCCGCGCCGAGGAGTCCGGGGCGAGCTGGCACGACCCGCGCGAGGACGGCCTCGTCCCGGACGCGTACATCTCGATGGGGCAGACGGCGGAGAACCTGGCCCGGTCCAAGGGCGTCACCCGCCAGGACATGGACGAGTTCGGCGTACGGTCGCAGAACCTCGCCGAGGAAGCCCTGAAGAACGGCTTCTGGGAGCGGGAGATCACCCCGGTCACCACCCCCGACGGCACCGTGGTCTCCAAGGACGACGGCCCGCGCGCGGGCGTCACGCTGGAGGGCGTGCAGGGCCTGAAGCCGGTGTTCCGCCCCGACGGCCTCGTCACCGCGGGCAACTGCTGCCCGCTCAACGACGGGGCGGCCGCCCTGGTGATCATGTCCGACACCAAGGCGCGCGAGCTGGGCCTGACCCCGCTGGCCCGGATCGTCTCCACCGGCGTCTCCGGCCTCTCCCCCGAGATCATGGGCTACGGCCCGGTCGAGGCCAGCAAGCAGGCGCTGAAGCGGGCCGGCCTGACCATCGACGACATCGACCTCGCCGAGATCAACGAGGCGTTCGCCGCCCAGGTCATCCCCTCCTACCGGGACCTCGGCCTGCCGCTGGACAAGGTCAACGTCAACGGCGGCGCGATCGCGGTCGGCCACCCCTTCGGCATGACCGGCGCCCGCATCACCGGCACGCTGATCAACAGCCTCCAGTTCCACGACAAGCAGTTCGGCCTGGAGACCATGTGCGTGGGCGGCGGCCAGGGCATGGCGATGGTGATCGAGCGCCTCAGCTGAACCCCACCGAGCCCCGACCGTGACCGAATCTCCCCCAGGATGTGATCTGCATCCCGGGGGAGAGTCGTTTCCGCAGGTCACGCCGGTTTGAGGCTAAACATCGGACCGAAAGACCTGTCCATTTCGTGACGTAATGCACTGACAGCACGTACCGGTACAGGCCAAGCTGATGTAGGAAGTCGGGGGTATCGATTGAGACCGGGAGTATGTCAGTGAGCGCCATGTCATTTGCCCTGTTGCTGACCACCGCCGCTGCCACGGCCGTCGGCGCCGCCGCACTGCACGCCGCTCACGGGCTGCGCAAGCAGGTCGTGGCGCTGCGCACGGAGCTGGCCGCGAGCCACGTTCCCGGCGCCTCGGTGCCACCGCAGAGCCGCAGTACGGCCACTCCCGCCGAGGAGATACGCGCGGCCGTCGCCGACGCGCTCGCCGAAGAGCGGGAGCGCGAGCTGGCCGAGGCGCGCGCCTTCTGGGCGGCCCAGGAGGCCCGTGACGCCGCCGACGCCCCGTCCCTGCTGGGCGGTCTGTCCGGCCTGGGCGACGAGGCCCCGTACTACCTGCCCCGGCAGGCCGACTTCGCCGGCCTGGAGTCGATGGACCTGGAGGCGGCCGAGGCGATGGAGGAGCTCGTCGAGCTGAGCGAGCGGACCCTCGCGGAGCACGAGGTCGGTGAGCTGACCGATCTGCCGACGGACCTCCAGACGGAGCTGTCGACGGATCTGGCGACCGGGCTTCCGGAGACCTCCGAGTTCCCCGAGGACTCCCCCGAGCTGGCCGCCGCCCGCCGCCGCCACCCCTCGCACCCGGACTTCGTCCCCGTACAGACGCCGGTGGTCACCGACCACGAGCGCACCGTGAACCGTCTCGAGGAGCTGGCCGACACCGCGACCGAGCTGACCGACGTGCGGCCCGGCCCGCTCGGCACGCTCGATGTGTACGTCTTCGCCGACGGCACCACGCTCTGCATGACCCCGGGCCACCGCGAGACCGCCGAGCGGCTCGCGGACGCGCTGCGGGCGGGCCGACAGCCGGTCCTGCTGGGCGGCTCGGGCGTCTCGGGCGCCTATGCGCTGACCTTCTCCTGCGGCGAGGACAACGTGTACATCCTCGCCGACCGCGTCATCGCCTCGTTCTGACCGCCGGGCGCGGGCCGCTCGTACGCGCACCCGCGCCGTTCACGCGAAAGCCCGCGCCGCCGCTTCCCCGACATACCGCACGGCCTCGTCCAGCTCCTGGGACGGGGCCGTTTCCAGTGCCACGGCCAGGTCCCGCCCGGCGACGGCGAGCTGGTCGCCCACGGCGAACATCCCGGCGTCCGGCAGCTCCCGCGGCTCGGCGTCCGGGTTCTCCAGCCGCTGGGCCCGTACGGCGAGCTCCCGGGCGGCGGCCAGCGCCTCGGCGGCCGCACCGCGCTGGAGGCGGCTCTGCGGGGCCGAACGCAGCCGGTCGGCGAAACGGTCCACGGCCAGGATCAGGGGCGTCGTATCGAGCACCCGGCCGACCCTACGCGCCCCTCCCGCGCCCCCGCCAACGGCCCGATCCGCGCGTGGGCCCCCGCGCCCGCCCCGCGCACGCGGAACGGCCCGCAGGCAGTGCCTGCGGGCCGTTCCGGTGCTACGGGGTACTGCGGGTGCTACGGGGTCGCTCAGTCGTCGCCGCTGAGGATCGCGACCAGGCGCAGCATCTCGATGTAGATCCACACCAGGGTCACGGTGAGGCCGAACGCGGCCAGCCACTCCTCCTCGCGGGGAGCGCCGTACGCGATGCCGTCCTCGACCTGCTTGAAGTTCAGGGCAAGGATGGCCGCGCCGATGACGATGGCCACGATGCCGAAGACGACACCGAGGGCGCCGCTGCGGAAACCGAGGCCGTCACCGCCGCCGAAGACGGCGAACAGGAGGTTGACCATCATCAGCAGCATGAAGCCGATGGCGGCCGCCATCACGAAGCCGTAGAAGCGGCGCGTGACCCGGATCAGCCCGGTGCGGTAGGCGATCAGCACACCGGCGAAGACCGCCATGGTGCCGAGCACCGCCTGCATCGCGGCGCCAGGGGCGACGTACATGCTGACGATGTTGCTGACGATGCCGAGGAAGACACCCTCGAACGCCGCGTAGGTCAGGATCAGCGCGGGCGAGGGCCGGCGCTTGAACGAGTTGACCAGCGACAGCACGAAGCCGATGAGCGCGGCGCCGATGGCCACGCCGTAGGCGCTGCCCAGGTTCGCCTGGTCGACCGGCATGACCCACCACGCGGCGGCGGCCGCCAGGATCACGGTGCCGAGCGTCATCGCCGTGCGCGTCACCACGCCGTCGATGGTCATCGCGTCCGTACGGGCGGGCGCCTGCGGGGCGCCGTGCATGTCCGTCTGCGCGTAGGGGTTGGTGGCGTACGGGTTGGCGGCGGTGCCCTGTGCGTACGGGTTGCCCGTCGCGGGGGCCCCGGCCTGCGGCGCCGCGTTGAAGCCCGCGTGGCCGTTGTCGCGGCTGAACCCCCGTCGCGAGAAGACCGGGTTGCTGCTCCTCATCTCACTCCTCCATGGCCACACTGCGTGGCCTTGCCACAAGAGTAATGGGTAGGCAAAGGAATCACCCTAGTGCCCGGGGAGGATCTTTCCGGCATCCGCGCCGGAGCGCCCGCCGGGGGCCGGACCGGGTCCCGGGACGGTTCGGCGGTCGCGGTTCCGGGGCGGTGCACCCGTCACGGTAAGGGCTGTGGGAGTCACGCAGAGTGCGGCGCGTGGTGCCCGGAGCCGGACTCGAACCGGCACGCCCCCGAGGGGCAGCGAGGTTTAAGCTCGCCGTGTCTACGTTCCACCATCCGGGCGTGCCGCGCGGCTCCGCGTCTGGCTACCGACCCTATCCGGGGCCGTCCCTCGATCAGCGGAACAGTGGCGCGATGTTGTCTTATTTTATTGACCGCTTGAGGGGTCGTCAGCACATCGGGCCGGGCGGACCACACGCCCGCGGCCGTTCCCGGGCGCTGTGCGCGCCGCATCGGAATGACGGAAAGTCGCCGCACTCGTACGGCCCAACGCGCCAGGTCCGCGCCATGCCCCGCCAGGGCGTCCGCCACCCTCGGCCGCCGTCTCGATCAGGACCCGCGGCCGGCACCGCTCCGGGACGGCCCGCCCGCCGCGGCGACCGCTCTCCACCCGCACCCCGGTCCGCTCACACTGGGTGACCATCCGGCGGTGGCACTACTCCGCTCAGGGTCGATGTCATACCCGAGGAGGACGGATCCACGCCCGTGATGCGACTCAAGAGGGCCACGGGAACGGGCATCGGGAGTGACGACCGGACGCGATCGGGCCGTAAGGATGGAGTAAGTCCCCGAGGCATGGCGTCAGCGCCCCGCCTCACCACGGCCCCGGCCCATCCGCACCCCTGAACCAGGAGCGTCCCAGTGACCACCACCCCCACCGTTCACCGCGCCACCGCGGTGGCTGCCCGCGCCACGGAGCTGTCGAAGGTCTACGGCGAGGGCGAGACGCAGGTCGTCGCCCTGGACCGGGTGACCGTGGACTTCCCGCAGGGCGAGTTCACCGCGATCATGGGCCCGTCGGGCTCCGGCAAGTCGACGCTGATGCACTGCGTCGCCGGGCTCGACAGCTTCAGCAGCGGCTCGGTGCGGATCGGCGAGACCGAGCTGTCCACGCTGAAGGACAAGCAGCTCACCCAGTTGCGCCGGGACAAGATCGGGTTCATCTTCCAGGCGTTCAACCTGCTTCCGACGCTCACCGCGCTGGAGAACATCACGCTGCCGATGGACATCGCGGGCCGTAAGCCGGACGCCGCGTGGCTCCAGAAGGTGATCGACATGGTCGGTCTCTCGGAGCGGCTGAAGCACCGCCCGACCGAGCTCTCCGGCGGTCAGCAGCAGCGCGTCGCCGTGGCCCGCGCCCTGGCCGCGCAGCCCGAGATCATCTTCGGTGACGAGCCGACCGGAAACCTGGACTCCCGCTCCGGCGCCGAGGTACTGGGCTTCCTGCGCAACTCGGTGCGCGAGCTGGGCCAGACCGTGGTGATGGTGACGCACGACCCGGTGGCCGCCTCCTACGCGGACCGGGTCATCTTCCTCGCGGACGGCGCGGTCGTCGACCAGATGATGCACCCGACCGCCGACGGCGTCCTCGACCGGATGAAGGCGTTCGACGCGAAGGGCCGCACCAGCTGACGCCCGCGGCCGGTCATCGCGACCGGCCGCCGCACGGCTGACGCGTACGGCCGCCGTACCCGGCCCCGTACCCGCGCGCCCCGCCCTCCCCTTCCGGAAACCCATCCCAGGACACAGACATGTTCCGTACCGCCCTGCGCAATGTGCTCGCGCACAAGGCCAGGCTGCTGATGACCGTGCTCGCCGTCATGCTCGGCGTAGCGTTCGTCTCCGGCACGCTGGTCTTCACCGACACCCTCGGCAACGCCTTCCGCAACCAGTCCGCCAAGAGCTACGACAACGTCGCCGTCTCCATCGAGACGTACGCCGGCGACGACGAGAAGACCCCCGGCATCGACGACGCCACCCTGGAGAAGATCCGGGGCCTGGACGGCGTGGCTTCCGCCACCGGCCGCGTCGACGGCTTCGCCGGGGTCGCCGACCCCGATGGCAAGCTGATCGGCAACGGCTGGTCCAACACCGGTGCGAACTTCGCCCCCGGCAAGGACGGCAAGGACGCCCAGTACGCCTTCGTCGAGGGCTCGGGCCCAGTGAAGAACGGCTCGGTCGCGCTCGACAAGGACACCGCGAGCAAGGGCGAGTACAAGGTCGGTGACCCGGTGCGGGTCGCGACCAACGGCCCGGTGAAGGAGTACACCCTCTCCGGGATCTTCACCACCGAGGACGGCGCGGTCAACGCGGGCGGCAGCCTCGTGCTGTTCGACACCCCGACCGCCCAGAAGCTCTACCTGAAGCCCGGTGTCTTCCAGAACGCCACGGTCAGCGCGGCGGGCGGTGTCTCCGACCAGAAGCTGCTGGACGAGATCGAGCCGCTGCTGCCGAAGGACGCCACCGCGCAGACCGGCAAGGCGCTCGCCGACCAGCAGGCCAAGGACATCGAGTCCGGCCTGACCAGCCTCAACACCATGCTGCTGGCCTTCGCCGGCATCGCGCTGTTCGTCGGCATCTTCCTCATCGCCAACACCTTCACGATGCTGATCGCCCAGCGGACCCGTGAGCTGGCCCTGATGCGCGCCATCGGCGCCACCCGCCGCCAGGTGAAGCGCTCGGTGCTGCTGGAGGCCGCTTTCGTCGGCACCCTCGCCTCCGTCATCGGCTTCCTCCTCGGTCTCGGCCTCGCCACCGGTCTGCGCTCCGCGATGGGCCTGCTGGGCGGCAAGATCCCGGCCGGTCCGCTGATCGTCTCGCCCACCGCCGTCGCCTCCGCCTTCGCGGTCGGCATCCTGATCACCGTGCTGGCCGCCTGGCTGCCCGCCCGCAGGGCCGCGAAGATCGCTCCGGTCGCCGCGATGAGCAGCGTCCACGCCACCGCCTCCGTCAAGTCCCTCGTCGTACGGAACTCGATCGGCGGCGTGATCACTCTGCTCGGCTCCGCCGGCATCGTCGGCGGTGCCGCGAGCGGCGGCACCTCGGGCCGGCAGCTGGTCGCCGCGGGCGCGTTCTTCGCCCTGATCGGCATCATCATCCTGATCCCGCTGCTCTCCCGCCCGGTGATCGCGCTGGTCCGGCCGCTGCTGAAGAAGGTGTTCGGCGTCTCCGGGAAGCTGGCCTCGCAGAACGCGGTCCGCAACCCGCGGCGCACCGGAGCCACCGCCTCCGCGCTGGCCATCGGGCTCACCCTGGTCACCGGCATCTCGGTGCTCGGCGTCACGCTCGGCCAGGCCATCGACAAGATGACCACGGACAACATCAAGGCCGACTACCTGATCTCGATGGCGAGCGGCGACTCGCTCGACGAGTCCGCGCTCACGGCCCTGTCGAAGGCCGACGGCGTCTCCGCGCTCTCCCCGCAGCAGGCGGCCTCGCTCCAGGTCGACGGTGAGTACCACTCGGCCTCCGGCGTCACCCCGGGGGACGTGGAGAAGGTCTTCGCGCTGACGACCGAGTCCGGTTCGCTGGCCTCGCTCAAGGACGGCCAGGTCGCGGTCGGCTCCGAGACCGCGAAGTCGAACGGCTGGAAGACCGGCGACACCCTTCCGGTGACGTTCGAGGACGAGAAGAAGGGCGAGGTGACGATCGGGGCGACGTACAAGCAGAACGAGTTCCTCTCGCCCTTCGTCCTCCCGAAGGAGCTGGCCGACCGGCACAGCGCCTCCACCCGCCCGGAGATCCGCGAGATCTGGATCAAGGCGGACGGCGGCGCGAGCAAGGCCAACGAGCAGTCCATCGTGGACGCGCTCGGCGACAACCCGGCGATGAGCGTCATGGACCGGCAGGACATCCGTGACATGTTCGGCGGCTTCATCAACACCGCCCTGAACATCATGTACGGGCTGCTCGCCATGGCCCTGCTGATCGCGGTCCTCGGGGTCGTCAACACCCTCGCGATGTCGGTGTTCGAGCGGCAGCAGGAGATCGGCATGCTCCGCGCGATCGGTCTCGACCGGGGCCGCGTCAAGCGGATGATCCGCCTGGAGGCCGTCGTCATCTCGGTCTTCGGCGCGGTGATCGGGGTCGGCCTCGGCGTCTTCCTCGGCTGGGCGATCGGCCGGACCCTGTCCGCCGACATCCCCGGCTACGCCCTGGTCATCCCGTGGGACCGGCTCGGCATCTTCCTGCTCCTGGCCGGCCTGGTGGGCGTCCTCGCCTCGCTGTGGCCCGCCCGCAGCGCCGCGAAGCTCAACATGCTGACGGCGATCAAGACGGAGTAGCCACGGGTCCCGGGGCAGGGACACAGGGGACGACGAGGGGCCGGTGCACCGCTGGGAAGCGGAGCACCGGCCCCTCGCCCGTGCACCCGTACGGGTCAGGCGTCCGTGTCCGTGTCCGCATCCGCGCCCGCGGTCCACGCACGGGCGCGCAGCGGCAGCCGGGAGCCGCCGCCGACCAGCGGGCGCACCGCGAGGATCTGGTTGACGCCGATCTTGTTGTGCTCGAAGGAGAGCGCCGAGGCCGCCATGTAGAGCCGCCAGACCCGGGCCCGGCCCGGGGAGGTGGCGCGTACGGCCCGCTCCCAGTGCCGTTCCAGGTTGGCCACCCACTGGCGCAGGGTCAGCGCGTAGTGCTCGCGCAGCGCCTCGACGTCCCGGGCTTCGAAGCCGGCCTCCTCCAGGGTGGCCAGGGTGCGGCCGACCGGGGCGAGTTCGCCGTCGGGGAAGACGTAGGCGTCGATGAACGCGTCGATGTGGTAGGCGTCCTCGTCCCGTTCGGGGCGGCGGGCGATCTGGTGGTTCAGGAGGCGGCCGCCGGGCTTGAGGAGGGCGTAGAGGTCCTCGGCGTACTCGCGGTAGCGGACCGAGCCGACGTGCTCGGCCATGCCGATGGAGGAGATCGCGTCGTACGGGCCGTCGTGGACGTCCCGGTAGTCCTGGACGCGGATCTCGATCCGGTCGGTCAGGCCCTCCTCGGCGATGCGCTTGCGGGCGTGGGCGGCCTGTTCCCGGGAGAGGGTGATACCGGTGACCCGGGCCCCGTAGTGGCGGGCGGCGTGGATGGCCATCGAGCCCCAGCCGCAGCCGACGTCCAGGAGCCGGTCGCCCTCCTTCAGACCGAGCTTGCGGCAGACCAGGTCGAGCTTGTCGCGCTGGGCGTCCTCCAGGGTGGAGCCGTCCTGCCAGTAGGCGCATGAGTAGACCATGGAGGGGCCGAGCACCAGGGCGTAGAAGTCGTTGCCGACGTCGTAGTGGTGGCTGATGGCCTCCTTGTCCCGGCGTCTGGTGTGCAGCGGGCCGGAGCGGCGGCGCACCTCCTCGGCGGGCGGGGCCGGCGGCGGCCACGGCCCGGCGAGGCCGAGGAGGCCGCGGGCGAAGGCGCGGACCTTGGGGTCGCGGACCGGGTGGACGGTGTCCTTGGCGTCGGCACCGCGGTCCCAGAGCAGCCCGGCGATCCGGTCGAGCACCTCGTACAGGTCGCCCTCGACGTCGATCTCCCCGGCCACCCAGGCGCGGGCCAGGCCCAGTTCGCCGGGCTTCCACAGGAGGCGGCGCAAAGCGCGGCGGTGACGGATCACGAGGGCCGGGGCGTCGGGCGGCCCCGACTCACTGCCGTCCCAGGCCCGGATCCGGACCGGCAGGGGTTCCGAGAGCAACTCCTCGGCGAGAGCGGTCAGCCGCGACGCGGCGTCTGCCATGGCGCACACCTCCGTGGTGTTTCCCCGACAAGCACAGCAAGCACAAGATCGACAAGCACGAGCAACAGACATGCGCGTAGCCCCGCCACGACACCCCGGGCGCCGTCGCGAGGTACACCTGCGTCAACTCTTCCCGCACCCTCCGTCATCCCGCTACCGGGCAACGAAAGGGCAAAGCGCGCGTGCGTCCCACCCACATCGGCGGGGCCGGGCCACCGCCGCCCACCCGACCCCGCCCCCGGGTACGCCGAAGGGGCCGTCCGCACCACGGATGGCGGACGGCCCCTTCGGGCGTCGTACGGAGCGCTCCTCGCGGAGCGGGTCACCGGAGGGTCAGGAGGCCTTGGCCTTCTCGCCCTCGAGCTTGGCGGCGGCCGGAGCCGGGGCCGGCTTGGCGGCCTCGTAGAACTCCTCGCGCGGCGTCTCCATGGCGCCGAGCGAGACGACCTCGCGCTTGAGGAACATCGCCAGCGTCCAGTCGGCGAAGATCCGGATCTTACGGTTCCAGGTCGGCATGGCCATGCCGTGGTAGCCGCGGTGCATGTACCAGGCGAGACGGCCCTTGAGCTTGATCTTCACCTTGCCCATGACGATCATCGCGACGCCCTTGTGCAGGCCGAGACCGGCGACCGCACCCTTGTTGGCGTGGCTGTACTCCTTCTGCGGGAAGCCCCGCATGCCGGAGATCACGTTGTCGCCGAGGACCTTCGCCTGACGCAGCGCGTGCTGGGCGTTGGGCGGGCACCAGGCGTTCGGGTTGCCGGCGCGGCGGCCGACCATGTCCGGCACCTGGGCGTTGTCGCCCGCGGCCCAGATGTAGTCGGTGCCCTGCACCTGGAGCTTCTCCGAGGTGTCCACGTGACCGCGGGGGCCGAGCGGCAGGCCGAAGCGGGCCAGCGCCGGGTTCGGCTTCACACCGGCGGTCCACACGATGGTGCTGGAGTCGACCTCCAGGCCGTTCTTCAGGACCACGTGGCCGTCGACGCAGGAGTCCATCGAGGTGGAGAGGTAGATCTCCACACCGCGGCTCTCCAGGTGCTCCTTGCCGTAGGCGCCCAGCTTCGGACCGACCTCGGGAAGGATCTTGTCGGCGGCGTCGACGAGGATGAAGCGCATGTCCTCGCGCTTCACGTTGGTGTAGTACTTGGCCGCGTCGCGGGCCATGTCCTCGACCTCGCCGATGGTCTCCGCGCCGGCGAAGCCGCCGCCCACGAACACGAACGTCAGCGCCTTGCGGCGGACGTCCTCGTCGGTCGTGGAGTCGGCCTTGTCCAGCTGCTCCAGGACGTGGTTGCGCAGACCGATGGACTCCTCGATGCCCTTCATGCCGATGCCCTGCTCGGCGAGGCCGGGGATCGGGAAGGTGCGGGAGACCGCGCCCATCGCGATGACCAGGTAGTCGAAGGGCAGCTCGTAGGCCTCGCCGACGAGCGGCGCGACCGTGGCGACCTTGCGGTCCTGGTCGATGGTCGTGACACGACCGGTGAGAACCTCAGCCTTGGGCAGCACGCGTCGCAGCGGGACGACGACATGCCGAGGCGAGATGCTGCCGGCAGCAGCTTCGGGGAGGAAGGGCTGGTACGTCATGTACGACCGCGGGTCGACGACCGTGACGGTCGCCTCTCCGTATCGCATCTTCTTCAGAATGCGACGAGCTGCGTACAGGCCTACGTACCCACCGCCTACAACGAGGATCCTGGGACGCTCCGTGGTGCTCATGCCATCGAGTATCCACCCCGCCCCAGGGGGGTGCTCGTGAGCCCCTTCACAAGGATTGACCGACCCTCTGCTACACTTCGCCGCCCACGTGACCCAGGTCATGGGCACGAAAGGGAACCACGACACCGCGGGAAACGTTGTTCACCGCTTGTGAGCTGGTCCTTGACCCTTCGGGCGGGGCGAACCGCGCCCCTCTTTCATCCGGGCGTAACGCCCCGGGAACGCGCCCGCGACGCTCCCCCGCGAGCCCAGGAGTGCCCCACAGGGGTGCACGGGGCGCGAACTGCGGCCGAGAGAGCCGAATTCCTTGTGAAGAAGTTCACGAACTTTCTCGCCGCGTGTCTCTGAAAGGGTCCCCCGAGCAGCCCACCGCAGCCGGTGGGCGGCTCAAAGGTGCAGGTGACGAAGCGATTGAGCGCCGGCGGTCAGCCCGCCGCATTCCACGCGATCCCGTCCAGGATGTCGTGTTCGCTCACGACGACCTCGTGGGCGCCCGTCCGCTCCATCACCGCGAGCAGGACGAGCGCCCCGGCGCCGATCACGTCGACCCGGCCGGGGTGCATCACGGGGATCGCGGCGCGCTCCTCGTGCGTCGAGCGCAGCAGGTGCTCGGTGATCGCGCGGACCTGGCCCCGGGAGACCCGGGAGTGGTGGATGGCCCCGGAGTCGTACTCCTCCAGCTCCAGCGCGATCCCGGCGATCGTGGTCACGGTGCCGGCGAGGCCGACGAGCGTGCCCGCGCCGGTGAGCGGCACGGTCTGCTCGGCGAGGTCGAGGGCGGCGTCGATGTCCGCGCGGATCGCGGCGGCCCGCTCGTGGCTCGGCGGGTCCACGACGGCCCCGTCCACGACGAGGTGACGCTCGGTCATCCGTACGCAGCCGATGTCGACGGACCGGGCCGCCTCCACCTCGTCCGAGCCGAGGACGAACTCGGTGGAGCCGCCGCCGATGTCGACGACCAGATACGGCTTCGCCAGATGGTCGCTGCCGGCCAGCTCCTTGGTGGCCCCGTCGAAGGAGAGCTGGGCCTCCTGGTCGCCGGTGATCACCTCGGGCTCGACGCCCAGGATGTCCCGCACCCCGGCCACGAAGTCGGCGCTGTTCTCGGCGTCGCGGGAGGCGGAGGTGGCGACGAAGCGGATCCGCTCCGCGCCCAGCTCCTCGATCGCGGCGGCGTACTCGCGGCAGGCCGCGAACGTCCGCTCCAACGCCTCGGGGGCGAGCCGGCCGGTCCTGTCGACGCCCTGGCCGAGGCGGACGATCGTCATCCGCCGGTCCAGCTCGGTGAAGGAGCCGGTGGCGGGGTCCACATCGGCGACGAGCAGCCGGATGGAGTTGGTGCCGCAGTCGACGGCGGCGACCCGGGTCATGCGCCCTGCCCGTCGGCGGGGCCGTCGAGCGGGCGGAAGGCGAAGTGGCCCTCGTCGCCCTCGTCCACCGTCCAGCCATCGTCCTCGACCTGCGGCGCGCACGGCGCGACGCAGGGACCCTTGGCCCACCACTCGGGCAGCATCGCGATGGCCTCGTCGCCCAGCGGGTTCACCCCGGGGCCCGCGGCCAGCGAGTGGCCGACCAGGACGTGCAGGCACTTCACCCGGTCCGGCATGCCGCCCGCGCTCGGGAAGCCCTCCAGAACCTCGATGGCGTCGCGGCGGGTGATGTAGTCCTCGTGCGCGGCCCGGTAGGCCTTCGCCAGCTCCGGGTCGGTCTCCAGACGGGCCGTCATCTCCTTCATGACCCCGTTGGCCTCCAGCGTGCCGATCGCCGAGGCCGCCCGGGGGCAGGTCAGGTAGTACGTCGTCGGGAACGGCGTGCCGTCCTCCAGACGGGGCTGGGTCTCCACCACGTCCGGGTTGCCGCACGGGCAGCGGTGCGCGATGGCGCGCAGACCGCGCGGCGGGCGGCCGAGCTGCTGCTGGAACGCGGCGATGTCCGTGTCGGTGGGCTTGGTGGACTCGGTCTGCGGAGGGGGCGTTTCCATGCCTGCCTTGGTTCTGCTCGAAGCTCGTAAAAGGGGGTCGCGGCTCGGTCAGTCGCGGTCGTCACGGTCGGCGCTGTCCACGCCGTCCCAGAGGTTGGAGTGCCAGGGCCGGTCGCTCGCACCGGGCTCCGACCGACGGTCCTTCGCCGCGTCGGGGTCGGCCACGGTGTAGCCGGTCTCCCCGGGAAGGACGTAATGGAGGTGCTGGCGGGCCAGGCGCATGATGTACGCGTCGTCCTGGAGCCGCGCCTTCTCGTCCCGCAGCTCCTCGGTGCGCCGCTGGGCCTCCTGCGAGAGCCGCTCCTGCTCGGCGATCTCGTCACGCTGGGAGACGTACTGCCGCATCGGGTAGGCGAGCGCCACCACCAGGGAGCAGACGACCAGCGCCAGGAACGCGGCCCGGCCGGTGAGCCGGGAGCGGCGGGCCTGGCGGCGGTTCTGCGATCGGTACACGCGGGCCGCGGTCTGCTCACCGAGCAGCCGCAGCCTGGTCGCGGTGGAGAACCGGTCACGGTCCTTGCCGGCCATGTCTCCCCGCCTCCCCGTCACATACGTCCGTCCCCGCACACGGTACGGGACCGGGTGCGGGGACGGGCGGAGGCCACCGGCTTGACGCTACGGGTCAGCCCTTGAAACGCGGGAAGGCGGAGCGGCCCGCGTACACTGCGGCGTCGTCGAGGATCTCCTCGATGCGCAGCAGCTGGTTGTACTTGGCGACGCGGTCCGAGCGGGCCGGGGCGCCGGTCTTGATCTGGCCGCAGTTCACGGCGACGGCGAGGTCGGCGATGGTGACGTCCTCGGTCTCGCCGGAGCGGTGCGACATCATGCACTTGAAGCCGTTGCGCTGCGCCAGCTCGACGGCGTCCAGGGTCTCGGTCAGCGAACCGATCTGGTTGACCTTGACGAGCAGGGCGTTGGCGGAGCCCTCCTCGATGCCGCGGGCCAGGCGCTCGGGGTTGGTGACGAAGAGGTCGTCGCCGACGATCTGCACCTTGGAGCCGATGCGGTCGGTGATGACCTTCCAGCCGGCCCAGTCGTCCTCGTACAGCGGGTCCTCGATGGAGACCAGCGGGTACGCGGAGACGAGCTCCTCGTAGTACTCGGTCATCTCGGCGGCCGAGCGGGACTTGCCCTCGAACTCGTAGACGCCGTCCTTGTAGAACTCGGACGCGGCGACGTCGAGCGCGAGCGCGATGTCGCGGCCCGGGACGTAACCGGCCTCCTTGATGGCCTCGACGATGAGGTCCAGGGCGGCGCGGTTGGACTCCAGGTTCGGGGCGAAGCCGCCCTCGTCGCCGAGTCCGGTGGACAGGCCCTTCGTCTTCAGGACCTTCTTCAGCGTGTGGTAGATCTCCGCGCCCCAGCGCAGGGCCTCGGAGAAGGACTCCGCGCCGATCGGGGCGATCATGAACTCCTGGATGTCCACGTTGGAGTCGGCGTGCGAGCCGCCGTTCAGGATGTTCATCATCGGAACGGGCAGCAGGTGCGCGTTCGGGCCGCCGAGGTAGCGGAAGAGCGGCAGGTCGGACGCCTCGGAGGCGGCGTGCGCGACGGCCAGCGAGACGCCGAGGATGGCGTTCGCGCCGAGCGAGGCCTTGTTCTCGGTGGCGTCCAGGTCGAACATCGCCTGGTCGATGAGGCGCTGCTCGGTGGCGTCGTACCCGACGAGCTCCGGGCCGATCTGCTCGATGACGGCGAGGACGGCCTTCTCGACGCCCTTGCCCTGGTAGCGGTTGGGGTCACCGTCGCGAAGCTCGATGGCCTCGAACGCACCGGTGGAGGCGCCGGACGGAACGGCAGCACGGCCCGTGCTGCCGTCGTCGAGGCCGACCTCGACCTCGACCGTGGGGTTGCCCCGGGAGTCGAGGATTTCCCTGGCTACGACGACGTCGATGGACGGCACGAGGCATCTCCTTCTGGGATCTGACACTGGTTGTGCAGGGTCACTGTGGCCTTGCGACCCGAGCCTATCCGGCCCGGCCGCGTCCGTCGGCCGACCGCCCGTCTCCTGGGACGAAAAAGGACCCAAGGACCTGCATATCGGGGCAGAACTCTAGAAATCTACTGAGCGGTAACAACAAGAGGTGAACGCATACGGCCCCCGGACGCCCGCCGTCCACGAAGAACCCGGCCCGGCACGCTGGGGGGAAGAGCGCGCCGGGCCGGGAAGCCGTGCGAGGGAGAGTGCCGCCGGACGCTCTCCCTCCGGGGAGGAGAGACGGCGATTACTTCAGGTGGAGCTGCTGACCCGGGAAGATCAGGTTCGCGTCCTCGACGATGTCGTCGTTGAGCTTGAAGAGCTTGCTCCAGCCGCCCTTGACGTCTTCCTTCTGAGCGATCTTGCTCAGGGTGTCGCCGGCCTTGACCTTGTACTCGCCGTCGCCCTTCTTGACCTTGTCGCCGGTCGGGGTGGTGACGGTCTTCTTGCTCTCGGCCTTCGGGGCCTCGCGCTGCTCGCTGCGCGTGGTGGGCTGCTCGGCCTGGCGCTCGGGCTGCGCCTGCTCGGGCTTGCTCTCGGACTGGCCGGAGCCGCCGGGGTTCACGCCCGGGTCCACACCGTCGTTGGTGAGGCCGCCGGCGCCGGCGCAGGCCCAGGCACCCGGGCCCTGCATGTCGAGGAGCTTCTCGGCGGTGGCGATCTGCTGGTCCTTGGAGGCCAGGTCGGCGCGCGAGGCGTACTGCGTACCGCCGGCGGCGGCCCAGCTGGACTGCGAGAACTGCAGTCCGCCGTAGTAGCCGTTGCCGGTGTTGATGGACCAGTTGCCGCCGGACTCGCACTGGGCGACGGCGTCCCAGGTCTCGACGGAGGCGGCGGAAGCGTTGGTCGCGCCCATCAGCGGGACGGCGACGGCGGCACCGGTGACACCCGCGAGGGTGGCGATACGGGCGGCCTTGGACGGGCGGCGGTGCTTGCCCTTGCTGTTCAGCAGCATGGAACGAATCTCCTCACCGACGCCTACGAGGTGAGCTGTCGGGTTCGGGCTGATGAGTTGCCCGGCCGTGCGTCCTTGCGCACGGCTTCACCCCTAGCCGGTCCCGTACGCCCCCTCCTCACGAAGGGGCCGTGCGGACCCGGCGGCTTACCTGGGTCCCCCGCTCCTGCCTACGGCGCTTACGCGTCTGTTCCCTTCGACCGACGGCAGGATTCGGCGTGACGGTCGACGGGGCCCGCGGTGCGAGCGGCTTAGACCGTAAACACAGGCAACCCCGACATTCAAAGATGGACATAGGGGGCAATCGGCCCGAACTCGCGGCGGCCGGTGGGCCGTTTCCGCAGGTCGGGGGTGATGTGTGCGAATGAGCCGGAAGGGGCGCGCGAGTTGAAGCAAAGAGACCCATGTCTCACTTACACAAAGTGGACATAGGCCTCTTAACTGCCTCTGGTTTCGGGGTATTTTCCCGAATTGATTCAGTTGGCGGCAGGCGCCTCGGCGGGCTCCTCGGCAGGCTCTTCGGCACCTTCGGGCGCGGCCTGGCCGACAGCCTGGTCCAGCCCCAGATCCAGGTTCTGGCCGGGCAGGATCAGGTCCGGGTCGGAGCCCAGGAGGTCCTTGTTGGCCTCGTAGAGACCGGTCCAGCCGTCAGGGAGTTCCTGGGCGTCGGCGATGGCCCAGAGATTGTCGCCGGGCTGCACCGTGTACGCATCGGTCGCCGCGCCGCCGTCCCGGGCGTCGCCGTCGCCGCGCGAGGCGTGCCGACCGGATCCGCGCGGGCCGTCCTCCTGGCCCGCTCCGGCCTCCTCGGGCGCGGGGGCGCCGCGGTGCTTGCCGCCCTTGCCCTTCGAGGAGTCGGGGGCGGTGGAGGGGTCGGTGGCGCCGGGGGCCTCGGAGGAGGGCGGAGTGGAGGGCGTCACCGAGGAGTCGGGGGCTTCGCCGCCCTTCTCCGCGTCCGCGCTGTCACCCTTGTCCGCGGGGTCGCCCTTCCCACCCCTGCCGCTCTCGTCACCCTTGTCACCCTCGCCGGACTCATCGGCTTCACCGGACTTGCCGGATTCATCCGCTTCGTCGGATGCGTCCGCCTCATCGGTCGGGGTGGTCGACGGGTCGGGGGCCGGCGAGGTGCCCGGGTCGACGCCCGGGAGGCTGCCGTCCACCGCGAGACCCGAGATCACCGCACAGCTCGGCCACGCCTTGGGGCCCTGGTCGTCCAGGACCTTCTCTGCGACGGAGATCTGCTGCGACCGGCTGGCCAGGTCGGCGCGGGGTGCGAACTCCGTACCGCCGTACGCCGACCAGGTCTCCTGCGAGAACTGGAGCCCGCCGTAGTAGCCGTTGCCGAGGTCGGCGCTCCACATTCCGCCGCTCTCGCACTCCGCGACCCGGTCCCAGGTGGAGGCCTCGGCGGCGGTCGCGCCGCTCGCCCCGAGCAGCGGGATGGCGATGGCCGATCCCGTCACACCTGCGGCGACAACGATGGCGGGTGCCTGGCGAGGGCGGCGGTGTCTGCCGTTCGCGGAGCCCATGGGTATGCCTTCCGTGCGACTGACAAGCGAGTGACCTGAGCGCCGCGCAGCGGGATTCCGTGCCTGCGTCGGCGCACAAGTGACGCGTGAGCAACGTGCGGCCTACGCGTCGAACCGTGAACCTAGCGGGACTCGAACGTGTGTCACAAGTCGATGCAGCGCAGATCACGTGAAAGTCACAGAGTTGACAGCGTGTCACTTTTTTCGGAGCGGATCCCGGGCTCGAACTCGACCGGAAGGGTGCGCAGTCCGCGCATGATGAGCCCGCCGCGCCAGCGCAAATCGGCAGGTTCCGCTGCAAGTCGCAGGTCAGGGAGGCGTCTCAGGAGGGTGGCCAGCGCGGTCTGCCCTTCGAGCCGAGCCAGCGGCGCCCCCAGGCAGTAGTGGATGCCGTGCCCGTAACCGAGGTGCTGATTGTCACTCCGTGCAAGGTCCAGAACGTCCGGATCCGCGAACCGCTCCGGGTCGCGGTCGGCCGCCGCGAGCACGACCAGAACGGGGTCCCCGGCGGCGATCTCCGCGCCGCCCAGGGTCAGCGGCTCGGTGGCGTACCGCCAGGTCGCCATCTCGACCGGCCCGTCGAACCGGAGCAGCTCCTCCAGCCCGGTCGCCAGCAGCGCGCCCTCCCCGGCATTGAGGGAAGCCTGCAGCGCGGCCCGCTGCTCGGGGTGGCGCAGCAGCGCGTAGGTCCCGTTCCCGATCAGATTGACGGTCGTCTCGAATCCGGCGAAGAGCAGGATGAAGGCCATCGCGGCCGCCTCGTTCTCCGTGAGGTGCTCGCCGTGGTCGCTGGCCCGGATCAGCCCGGAGATCAGGTCGTCGCCGGGATTCTCTCTTTTGCGGTGGATGAGTTCGGCGAGATAGCCGCGCATCTTCTTCACCGACCGGGCGACCCCGCCGCGCGGCCCGCCCCCGTGCCGGATCATCATGCCCGCCCAGTCCCGGAAGTCGTCCTGGTCCTCGCGCGGGACGCCGAGCAGATCGCAGATGGCGTAAATGGGGAGCGGGAAGGCGAAGTCATGGATCAGATCGGCCTTCCCCTCCTCGATGAACCCGTCGATGAGCTGGTCCGTCAGCTCCTGCACGCGGGGCGCGAACTCCGCGACCCGGCGCGGGGTGAACGCCTTGGACACGAGCCGGCGCAGCCGGGTGTGGTCCGGCGGGTCGATATTGAGCAGATGCGTCATCAGCTCCGCCTTGCGCTCCCCCGGGATCCCCGTCTTCCCCTTGGCGTGCGGCGACTCGGCGTGGTTGGCCGGGTTCTTGGAGAGCCGCGCGTCGGCAAGCGCCTGCCGGGCATCTCCGTACCGCGTCACGAGCCACGCCTCGACCCCGCTGGGCAGCGCGGTGCGGTGCACGGGGCGGTGCTCGCGGAGCCAGGCGTAGGCGGGGTAGGGGTCGGTGGCGAACTCCCAGGTGAAGAGTTCGGGTGCGCCTTCGGGGGTGGTGGTGCCGTGGGGGCAGGCGGAGCTGTCGTTCACGCGCCCTCCACCGCCACGATCGCGTCCCGGTACGCCCGTGCCGCCGCGCGCAGGGCGGCTTCCGGGTCGGTGCCGTTCGCCTCGGCGGCGACGGCCAGGGCGAGGAGGTCGTAGCCGATGGAGTCGCCGGCGGGCTCTCCCGTCGGGAGGGGGACGTCGAGGCCGGCCGTACGGACCCGGCTGCCGAGCTTCGCGGCGAGGGCCAGGCCGGGCTGGCCGAGGGGGACGCCGTCGGTGACCGAGGTGCGCTGCTTCTCGATCGCCTTGGTGCGCAGCCAGTGCGCGTGGACGTCCTCGGGGGTCTCGGCGGTCTCGTCGCCGAAGACGTGCGGGTGGCGGTGGATCAGCTTCTCGACGAGGCCGCCCGCCACGTCGTCGATGGCGAACGGCTCCTCGGGGTCCTCCTCGGCGATGCGGGCGTGGAAGACGACCTGGAGCAGGACGTCGCCCAGCTCCTCGCGCAGCTCGTCCCGGTCGCCGTCCTCGATCGCCTCGACCAGTTCGTACGCCTCCTCGATGGCGTACTTGGCGAGGCCCCGGTGCGTCTTCTGCGAGGTCCAGGGGCAGGCGCGGCGGATCCGGTCCATGACCTGGACCAGGTCGAGGAGGCGGGCGCCGGGCAGGTCGTAGGAGCCGGGGAGCAGCTCCAGGTCCGGCATGGCCACCCGGCCCGAGCCGCCCAGGCGGGCCAGGCCGTCGGTGAGGGGGGCGTTGCCCTCTCCGCCGGTCAGGACGACCACCGTCCGGCCGCCCGCGCAGTCCGCGACCAGCTCGTCCGCGGAGGGCGTGGCGTGTTCGACGCGTACGCCCGCCTCGCGGAGGTAGGGCAACTGCGGCTGGTCCGGATCCGCGGTGAGGACGCGGTCGGCGGCGTGCAGGGTCTGCCAGGCGGGCCAGGACAGCAGGCCGGGCGCGACCCGGTGGCTGGCGGTGAGCAGGACGATGCGGCCGGGGTCGGCGGGGGGCTCGACGGAGGTGTCGGGGGCTTCGGCGTTCACCCTGTGAACCTACCTCCGCAGGAGATCCCGCCTCCGGCCGCGGCCGGTCAGGCCTCCGTCGGCTGCTCGGGGGTGAACTCGGTGCGCTGGGTGATCCAGGGCGCGCTGTAGTTGCCGAGCTGCATCTTCTGGTCGTCCCAGGTGCCGAAGCGCGGGTTGACGTCGATGTCGAGGGCCTTGGACGCCTTCGTGAGGGCCTCGCCGACGACCTGCTGGCCGGCGGGCGTGCCCAGGTCCGCGCCGAGCGCCCGGGCCAGCTTCGGGAGCTGGACCTCCTGGCGCATGTCGGCGTCGATCTGGTCCGGGGCCACCCAGCGCTGCTGGAGCATCATCGCCTCGAACTGCTCCTCGCCGCCCTGCTGGGCGAGGCTGGCCTGCCGCATCTCCTGGATCTCCTTGCGGGAGACCCTGACCCCCGCGTCCTCGGCGGCGCGGTCGAGGATCCGGCCGAAGATCAGCCCGTGCAGCTTGGCGCGGTTGAGCTGGCCCGACTTGTTCACCAGCTGGGCCGCCTGCGGGGAGCTCTCCTGGGCGGTGCGGACCTCCGCGGCCCGCTCCTGGACCGCCGACACCTCGATCCGCTCGCCGCCCACGACGGCCGCGGCACCGGGGTGGGCCTGGTTGCCGCAGGCCGACAGGAGCGGCGCGGCGACGAGCGTTGCGGCGAGGACGGAGAGCGCGGTGCGACGGCGGCGGTGCAAAGGAGCCTCCCGGGGAGAGTTTGTGCATCGGTGCACAAAGCCTTGCGGTGATCGATGTTAGGCAGTGGATGTGGCCTGTGCCACTGATTCGACCAACGATTCGGGAGGAGTTGGGGATGTGGTCCGCGAAGGGCGGTGCTCCGGGGCGCTTTCAGGGGCGCTTTCAGCCACCGCGGACGTCCCGTTGGTGGCTGAGCAGGCGGCGCAGGTCCATGGGCAGCGGGTGGTGCGGCCCGTAGGTGCGCTCCGCGTCGTACAGCAGCGCCTGGAGCTGGGCCCGGCCCGCGGTGTGGTCGCCGACCGCCAGGAGCAGCTGTCCGATGCGGTGCCGGATGTCGAGGGCGCGGCCGGGATCGGAGGTGATCGGCCCGTAGGCGTTCTCGTAGTACGGGAGGACCGCGCGGTACTCGACCAGTGCGGCCCCGGCCTCGCCGAGCTGCTCCAGGCACTGGGCCGCGTCGTAACGGAACTGGAGGGCCTGGCTGTCGGCCGGGCCCGACTCGGCGGTGCGGTCCTCGGCGAGGCGGCGCAGTTCGGGCAGGGCGCGGCGGTACTGCCCGTCGTCCATGAGCGTCGCGGCGTACTGCTTGCGCAGGATGCGGACGACCGGTGAGTGCTCGCCGTGCTCGGCCGCGGCGGCCG
>NZ_QWFA01000399.1 GCF_003501885.1 Streptomyces globisporus | reverse complement strand
GCCCAGCCCCACCCGAGGACGACTCCATGGACCGGCTGTCCAACACCGTGCGCCCCTACGCCTGGGGGTCCACCACGGCCATCCCCGCCCTGCTCGGCATCGCGCCCACCGGCGAACCGCAGGCCGAGATGTGGATGGGAGCCCACCCCGGAGCGCCCTCACGAATCACCCGCACCACCGCGTCCGGCACGATCGAACTGGCCCTCACCGAGGTCATCGACGCCGACCCGGAAGGCGAGCTCGGCGCGCCGACCGTCGCCCGGTTCGGCCCCCGCCTCCCCTTCCTCCTGAAGCTCCTCGCCGCCGGCGCCCCCCTCTCCGTACAGGTCCACCCCGACCTGGACCAGGCCCGCGAGGGTTACGCCGACGAGGAGGCCCGGGGCGTCCCGATCGACGCCCCCCACCGCACGTACAAGGACGCCAACCACAAGCCCGAACTGATCTGCGCCCTCACCCCCTTCGCCGGGCTGTGCGGCTTCCGCCCGCCCACCGAGGCGGCGGACGCGATGGAGGCGCTGGGAGTCGACTCCCTCAAGCCGTACGTCGACCTCCTCCGCGCCCACCCCGAGGAGGCGGCCCTCCGCGAGGTGCTCACGGCGATCCTCGGCGGAGACCCGGCGGAGATGAGCGAGACCGTGACGGAGGCGGCGGCCGCCGCCGAACGCCTCGGCGGCGCCCACGCCCCGTACGCCCGCATCGCCCACCACTTCCCCGGCGACCCCGGGGTCCTCGCCGCGATGCTGCTGAACTACGTGGAACTCCAGCCCGGCGAAGCCCTGTTCCTCGGGGCGGGCGTCCCGCACGCCTATCTGGACGGCCTCGGCGTCGAGATCATGGCCAACTCGGACAACGTGCTGCGCTGCGGCCTGACCCCCAAGCACATCGACGTCCCCGAACTCCTGCGGATCGTCCGGTTCGAGGCCACCGAACCCGGCGTACTGCGCCCGGAGGCGGCTCCGTCGGGCGAGGAGCTCTACGAGACCCCGGTCGACGAGTTCGCCCTGTCCCGCTACACCCTCGCGTCCGGCGCCGCCCCCGCCGAACTGACCGCCCCCACC
>NZ_QWFA01000398.1 GCF_003501885.1 Streptomyces globisporus | reverse complement strand
GGTCGTCGGTCGACGGGCCCGGCGACCGGGGCTGGGGCCGCCGGGACCGGAGGGGCGACCGGGGCCGCGGGCTCCTCGACCGAGACGCCGAAGTCCGTGGCGATCCCGGCCAGCCCGTTCGCGTACCCCTGGCCGACCGCGCGGGCCTTCCAGGCGCCGTTGCGCAGGTAGATCTCGATGACCACGAGCGCCGTCTCGGCGCCCAGCTGCGGCGGGGTGAAGGTGGCGATCGCGCTGCCGTCGTCCGCGTTGCGCACGGTGGCGGTGGGCTCGATGCCCTGGAAGGTCTGGCCCGCGGCGTCCGGGCTCGCGGTGACGACGATCTTCTCGATGCCCGGCGGCACGGCGGTGGTGTCCACCACGATCGCGTCGGGCGCCGAGCCCCCGCCGGCGCGGTAGGTCACGCCGGGGCCCGAGGGCTGGTTGTAGAAGATGAAGTCGTCGTCGGAGCGCACCTTGCCGTCGGCGGTGAGCAGCAGGCCCGAGACGTCGAGCCGCACCGGAGCGGCGACGTCCACCGCCACGCGGGCGGCGGAGAGGGGAATGTTCGAGCCGGGGGTCATTGCGGTCATGCACGGGGTAACGAACGACCCGGCTTTGCCGTTCCCTTACCTTTCCCTCTGTCCACCAGATGCTTTTCGGCCGTCCGGCAGCGGTACCCCGGCGGCCCGGAAGCGGCTCAGCGGCGGTTGCGCGGGTGGTTGCGGGCCGTGCGCTCGTTGCCGTGCTTGTACGCGCCCGTCCAGCGCGCCATCACCAGTTGGGCGTCGCCCGAGACCACCTCGGCCAGGAACTTCTCCGCCCGGCCGCCGCGCAGCGTGCCCGCGGGCCTGCCGTGATGGGTGATGGTGACGCTCTGGTCGCCCTGCTGTTCGTACTGGAATCCGGAAGGTCTCGGCATGGCCGTATCCTGCCCGCCCGGACGCCCCCGCGTCGCCCGGATTTCCGTCGTCCCCGCCGCCACCCGAGTGGCTCAGTGCGGCCAGATCGGCGGGTCGGTGACGAAGTGGCCGCCCACGCAGGCGTGCGCCGGGTCGTCCGGGTCCAGCTCGCCCTGGGCGGC
>NZ_QWFA01000397.1 GCF_003501885.1 Streptomyces globisporus | reverse complement strand
CGCTCGGCGTGGAAGCGGCACGGGCGGCCGGGATGGACGTGTACGGGTTCACCTCGATGGTGCCCGCCGACCGGCTCGTCGGAGTGACCGGGCACTTCTCGGACATGGCCCAGCTGCCCCAACTGCTTGCCTGAAGCCCCTCCTCCGGTCATCGCCCGCCCGAAAACTGCTCGGCTGATCCATCTACCCATGGGTAGTGCCTGGCTCTACGCTCGCGGCCATGACTGATGCGGGCTTGCGGCACGGCAGGGCCTCCCTGGGGCTGAGCTTCGGTGTTCAGGGCGTGGCTTTCGCCCTTCTGGTGACGCGTATCCCCGCCATCCAGGACCAGTACGGGATATCCGACGGGCTGCTGCCCGTCTTCCTCGCCGCTGTCCCGATCCTGGCGGGGGCCGGCAGCGTGGCCACCGAGAAGGTGGTCGCGCGAGTGCGGCCGGGCGTCGTCCTGCGGTGGGCCCAGCCCCTCGTCCTCCTCGCTCTGCTCGGGGTGGGCGCCGGGCGGGAGATGTGGCACGTCGCCGTCGCCCTCGGGGTGTTCGGGTTGGCCGTCGGGGCGCTCGACGCCTCCATGAACATGCTGGGCGTCAGCCTCCAACGCGCTTACGGGCGCAGTATCATGACCGGCTTTCACGCGGTCTACAGCCTCGGCGGGATCGCGGGGGCCTCCCTGGCCTGGGCCGGGGCGCGGTGGGAGCTGTCGTTGCTCGCGTCCTACCTGCCCGTCGTCGCCGTGCTGCTGCCCGCCGCGTTCGTCGGCAGCCGGTGGTACACGGAAGGAAAGGGCGCGGAGGAGAAGCGCCCGGACGGCACGGAGGCCGGTGCCGGCTCGGTCGGTGCGAGCGGGGCGCTCTCGTTCAAGCTGTTGCTGCCGCTCTGCCTCATCATGACCTTCGCCTACATCGGGGACTCGACCGTCTCCAACTGGAGTGCCAAGTACCTCCAGGACGTGCTGGGCAGTTCGGAGCAGCTCGCGACCGTCCCGTACAACGTCTACATGGTGACGACCCTGCTGGGGCGGGCGGTGGGGGACCTCGGGGTGCGGCGGTTCGGGGCGGTCGCCGTGGTGCGGGGCGGGAGTCTGC
>NZ_QWFA01000396.1 GCF_003501885.1 Streptomyces globisporus | reverse complement strand
TGTACGCGGTCGATGCCGGTGACCGCGCAGTCCGGGCGGGGGTGCGCGGGGCGGCGGTGGTGCGCGCCGCGGCGGGGGAATCCTCATGCACCCGTCCACGGTACTGGCCGCAGAGCCCCCGTGGCGTGACGGGGGACGGCGGCACTCGTTATGCGGAGCGGGTCAGGGCTCGGCCGGGCGGCAGTCGTTGGGGGTTGGCAGGCGATGGTGGTGCAGCAGTACAGGGACGGAGGCGGTGCCCGCGCTGTCCGCGCCCTCGCCGCGGCCGGGGTGATCGCGGTCACCGCCGGGTGCATCGGCGGGGGCGGCGGCGCGGCCGACGGATCCGGGCAGCGTTCCGTGGCCGCCGACCGACCGCTCGATCTGCTCGGGCAGGCGGCAGACGTCCTCGTCGAGGCGGGTGGCGCGGAGACCCGTACGTCGATGGAGACGGCGGCCGGCGGTACGCGGGTGACGATCCGGGGGCAGGGCGCGTACGACTTCCGCAGGCAGATGGGGCGGCTCCGGGTGGTGCTGCCCAAGGACCCGGCGGGCAAGGACGCCGCGGGGGCGGACGGCCACCGGCCGATCACCGAGCTGCTGGCCCCCGGGGCGCTGTACATGAAGAACCGCGGCGCCGGGGTGCCCGACGACAAGTGGGTCAGGATCGACACGACCGGTCTGAAGGACGGCAACCTCGTCACCGGTGGGGTCACCGACCCGATGGCGGCGGCCGAACTGCTGCGCGGAGCTGCCGATGTGACGTACGCGGGGAAGACCGAGCTGGCCGGGGTGACCGTGCATCACTACCGGGGCGTCGCCGACCTGGGGCGGGCGGCCCGGGCCGCATCGCCGCAGTCACGCGGGGCGCTGAGCGCGGCGGCGAAAGGGTTCAGCAAGGACGCCGTGCCCTTCGACGCCTACCTCGACGAGGACGGCCGGCTGCGGAAGGTCCGGCACCGCTTCACCTTCTCCTCCGACGCCCGGGGCCCGGAGGTGTCGGTGGTCTCGACGCTGCTGCTGTACGGGTTCGGGCTGCCGGTCACGGTGACGCTGCCGGACGAGGACGCCATCTACACCGGCGAGATCCAGCAGGGCTGAGGGGTGCCGGGGGTGCCGGGCGGGGC
>NZ_QWFA01000395.1 GCF_003501885.1 Streptomyces globisporus | reverse complement strand
GGTTCGGGGGTGGCCGACCAGGAGCCGGCCGGGGCGTCCACCCGGGTCGCGGGGTGTTCGCCGGGCCCGATGCCCGCCGCCGCGGCCCGCAGCGCGGCGACGAACCGCAGGCAGGTCTCGTAGCGGTCCTCCGGCGACTTGGCGAGCGCCTTCGCCAGTACGCCGTCGACGGTGGCGGGCAGCCCGGGCCGCAGCCCGCTCGGCGGGGTGGGCGGGTCGTACTGGTGGGCCCACAGCAGCGCCATGTCGTCGTCCCGCTGGAAGGGCGGCGCCCCGGTCAGGGTCTCCTGGACGACACAGGCGAGGCTGTACACGTCGCACCGCCCGTCCACCGGCCGCCCGGAGATCTGTTCCGGCGCCACGTAGTCGAGGGTCCCGACGAACTGGCCGACCGTGGTGAACCCGGTCAGTGACAGCGACTTCTTCGTCAGCCCGAAGTCCGTCAGGTACACATGCTCCGGGTGGTCGCTGTCGGTGCCCGCGGCCACCAGGATGTTGCCGGGCTTCACATCCCGGTGTACCAGGTCGTGGTCGTGGGCCGCGTCGAGCGCGGACGCGACCTGGGCGGCGATCCGGACGGCGGCCGTCAGGTCCAGCGGCCCGCGCCGGTCGATCAGGACGCGCAGATCCGCGCCCGCGACGAACCGCATCGCGATGTAGAGCAGCCCCTCCGTCTCGCCCGCCTCGAAAACCGGCACGATGTGGGGGTGGTCGATCGCGGCCGCCACCCGCGACTCGTGCGTGAACCGCTGCCGGAAGGTGTCGTTACGGGCCAGTTCGGGGGCGAGCAGCTTCAGCGCGACGATCCGGTCGAGCCGCAGGTCCTTGGCTCGGTAGACGACCGCCATGCCGCCGCGGCCGATCTCGGCCTCCACGAGATAGCTCGCGATCCGCTTGCCGACGAGATCGTCCTCGCGCCCGGTGGGCACCCCGGCGTCGTGCGACGGGGGAGGAGGCGGGGCCATGGCCTGTCACCGCCCGCCCGTCGAACCGTCCGACGCCCCGCCGCCGGACGGTTCCTCGGGCCCGGCGACGGTGATCGCCCGGGTGGGCTCGGGGGCGTCGGGGGTTCGACGAGGCGGGCGGTGACGGGTTCGTCGGGTGTCACCACGCGGGTAGGTT
>NZ_QWFA01000394.1 GCF_003501885.1 Streptomyces globisporus | reverse complement strand
GACTGGCAGCGGTCGTGGTGCGCCCGTGCCGAGGGGTGCGGGGTCAGCCGGCCCACTCCAGGAGCCGTTCCGCGCTCCAGGTCGTCACCACGCGGTCCGCCGGCACCCCGCACTCCTCGGCACGGGCGCACCCCGACCGCTGCCAGTCGAGCTGCCCCGGGGCGTGCGCGTCCGTGTCGATCGCGAACAGCGTCCCCGCCGCGACGGCCGCGCGCAGCAGCCGAAGGGGAGGGTCCTGCCGCTCCGGGCGGCAGTTGATCTCCACCGCCGTCCCGGCCTCGGCGCAGGCCGCGAAGACCCGGTCCGCGTCGAACCGCGACTCGGGGCGGCCGCGCCCGTCCAGCAGGCGTCCCGTGCAGTGGCCGAGCACATTCGCCAACGGATGGCGCACCGCCGCTTCCAGCCGCCGTGTCATCGGAGCCGGGTCCATCCGCAGTTTGGAGTGGACGGAGACCACGACCACGTCGAGCCGTTCCAGCAGCTCGTCCTCCTGGTCGAGTGAGCCGTCCGGCAGGATGTCGCACTCGATGCCCGTCAGCAGCCGGAACGGGGCCCACTGCTCGTTGAGCCGTTCCACCACCTCCAGCTGCTCCCGCAGCCGTTCCGGCGACAGGCCCTTGGCCACCGTCAGCCGGGGCGAGTGGTCGGTGAGGACGGCCCACGCGTGGCCCAGCTCCGCGGCCGTCCGGCCCATCTCCTCGATCGGGCTGCCGCCGTCCGACCAGTCCGAGTGCATGTGGCAGTCGCCCGTCAGCCGCGCGAAGAGGTCCTCGCCCGCCTCGACGGGCGGCTCGGCCGCGGCGTCCTTCTCGAGCCGGTCCAGGTACCCGGGCGTCTTCCCGGCCAGTGCCTCACGGATCACCTCGGCGGTACGCGGCCCGATACCGGGGACCCGCTCCAGCGATTTCGCGGCCACCCGCTCGGCCGGCTCCCCGTCGGCCATGGCGTCCACGGCGGCGGCGGCCGTACGGAACGCCTTCACCCGGTAGGTGGCCGCCTGCGAGCGTTCCAGCAGGAACGCGATCCGCCGCAGGGCGGTGACGGGATCCATCGGCACCTCCACCAGAAGCGTCTGCGGCCGGCCCCGGTCCGCCGGGCACGCCGCCCGCCCCACCAGCATGAGCGCCCCCGGCT
>NZ_QWFA01000393.1 GCF_003501885.1 Streptomyces globisporus | reverse complement strand
GGGTGGGGGGCGGGCCGCCCGTGGTCGGGGCGGTGACCCCGTGGCCGTCGATGAGCACGGCGGAGCCCGAGGGGGACAGGGAAATCCGGGCCCGCCACGGCCCGGCCGGCTGCGCGTCCCGGATCACCGAGACCGCGATCGTGATGGACCGCCCGGCCGCGAGCGTGCCCGACGTACGGCTGAGGCGCAGCCACGGGGCGTCCGTCGCCGCCGACCAGCTGACCGTTTCCCGGCCGGAGTTGGTCAGCGTGATCGTCGTGACGGCCCCGGAGGTCCGGGCCGTCACCGCCAGCCGGGCGTCGCCGTGCTGCGCGCCGCCGGTGCTGACGACCTCGGCGGTGACGTCCGGGACACGTGCGCCGAAGCGGTTGCCGGGGCGGCCGTGACCGGTGTTCTCGGGGTCGTACGGGTCGCCGCTCATGCCGCCGGCGCCGTCCACCTCCGTGGCGGTGACCGAGGTGCCGTCGTGGCCCTCGCCGGTCTGCGGCGCTCCCCGGTAGGCGGCCCAGAGGGCGATCACGGGGGCGGCGACCACCGTCGCGACGACCGTGGTCGTCACGACCCGGGCGCGCAGTCGGTCCCGGCGGGCGGCCTGGTCCTTGGGGTCGAGCGGATAGCCGCTCCGGTCGAAGCGCGGGCCCGCGGCACGGGAGCGGTGGGCCTGCGCCATCGCGACGGACACGGAGGGGCGGGGAGCCTCCACGAGGGGCAGGACGGCGGCCGGGGCGAGGGCCGCTCCGGGCCAGGGGCCGGCCGCGTCGGCGCGTTCGGCGGCGCGGCGGCAGCGGGGGCAGTCGTCGACGTGCCGGACGAGTTCGCGGCGCAGGGCGGCGGAGAGCAGCACCTGGTGGTCGCCGGTGAGCCGGGCCACGGTGGGGCAGTCGCCGCCCTCGACGACGGCGAGGGCGGCGCGGGTGCGCTCCACCTCGCAGGCCGCGGCGGCGAGCAGCTCACGGGCGGTGGCCGCCTCCAGGCCGAGCACGGCGGCGACGGAGCGCGGGGGGAGGCGGTGGCGTACGGCCAGTTCGAGGGCTTCACGCTGCTCCGGGGTGGTGCCCGCGGCCTCGGGCCAGGCGAGCGTGGCGAGCTCCCGGCGGCGGGCCTCGGCGGCCGGTGACTCGGCGGGGGCGGGGGTGGTGG
>NZ_QWFA01000392.1 GCF_003501885.1 Streptomyces globisporus | reverse complement strand
GCCGCCGGCTTTGCCTCTGCCACCACTGACTGCCGCAGCGACGGGGAAGTTGCCGTCTGTGAGCGAACCGATACCGAATTCACTCGGTGGAGTGACTCGGGTTCGTCGGCTTCCGGTCTCCGCCGGGTAGAATCCCCGGCTCCCCCGGCCCGGACGGCGGTGGGCCGGCCGGGCCGAGAGGGCTGATCCGATCGGGATCCGTACGAAGCCGATCAGTACGTGTAGAAGCCCTGCCCGCTCTTGCGCCCGATGTCACCTGCGTCGACCATCCGGCGCATCAGCTCGGGGGCGGCGAACTTCTCGTCCTGCGACTCGGTGTAGATGTTGCTCGTGGCGTGCAGGAGGATGTCGACGCCGGTCAGGTCCGCGGTGGCGAGCGGGCCCATCGCGTGGCCGAAGCCGAGCTTGCAGGCGATGTCGATGTCCTCGGCGGTCGCGACGCCCGACTCGTACAGCTTGGCGGCCTCGACGACGAGCGCCGAGATCAGCCGGGTGGTGACGAAGCCCGCCACGTCACGGTTGACGACGATGCAGGTCTTGCCGACCGACTCGGCGAACTCCCTTGCGGTGGCGAGGGTTTCGTCGGTGGTCTTGTATCCGCGCACCAGCTCGCAGAGCTGCATCATCGGGACCGGCGAGAAGAAGTGCACGCCGACGACGCGCTCCGGACGCTCGGTCGCGGCCGCGATCTTGGTGATCGGGATGGCGGAGGTGTTGGAGGCGAGAACGGTGTTCTCGCCGACGACCTTGTCGAGGGCCCGGAAGATCTCGTGCTTGACTTCGAGCTTCTCGAAGACGGCCTCCACGACGATGTCCGCGTCGGCCACGGCGTCGAGGTCGGTGGTCGTGGTGATGCGGGCGAGCGCGGCCTCGGCGTCGGCCGCATCCAGCTTGCCCTTGGCGACGAACTTGTCGTACGAGGCCTTGATCCCGTCACGGCCCCGGGTCAGCGCGGCGTCGGTGACGTCCCGCAGCACGACGTCCCAGCCCGCCTGGGCGGAGACCTGCGCGATCCCGGATCCCATGAGTCCGGCACCGATGACGGCGAGCTTCCTGGCCACGTTCGCACCCCTTGGTTTCTGTTCGCCCGTGCGCTTGAGTTCACGGCGGTTCACATACTCTCCGGCGGAGGTTAGTACCCGTCGGGCGTGCTGGGGCGGTGAAGAGATGCGCGTCA
>NZ_QWFA01000391.1 GCF_003501885.1 Streptomyces globisporus | reverse complement strand
GTGTACAGCGAGGACCTCGGGTTCGCGGAGGTGGACCCCGAGGTGGCGGTCGTCGTCCGAGCGGCCGTGGACCGGCTCGTCGCGGCCGGGACCGTACGCCTGCTGGACCGCGACGCCGGGCTGCTCGACCCGGCGGGGGCCTGGACCGCGGTACGGGGCGGCTCGCCGGACGCCCCGGAGGCGGTGCGGGTGCGGCGGGCGAACGACGAGCGGCTGGAGGCGCTGCTGGCCGGCGGGGCCCTGCTGTTGACCCCGGCCACCCCGAACCGGCCGCACGGCCACGAGGGCCCGGGCTCCCGCTACTCCACGGCGCTCACCTGGGCGTTCAACCTGAGCGGGCATCCGGCGGCGAGCCTGCCCGCCGGGTTCACCGGGGACGGCTGCCCGGTGGGGCTCCAGGTGGTGGCACCGCGCGGCGCGGACCTCAGGCTGTTCGCCGCGGCCCGCGAGGTGGAGGACGCCCTGCCCGCCGCACCGGCGCCGCCGCTGCCGGGGCGCCGCTGAGCGACGGTCAGCCGATCGGCCGGCGGATCTCCTCGCGGACCTCGGCGGTCTCGAGCGCGGCCGCCTCCAGGTCGATCGCCGTGGGGTCCTTGAGGGCCGTCTCGGGACGGATGATCCCGACGGACGCCCCGGTGTTCCCGTCGGCCCATGCGCACATCGGGATGTTCGCCCTGACGCCGTTCTGGTTCGACTGGAGCACCTGGCACTTCAGCGTGATGTCGTGACCGGCGGGGGTGAACTCCTTCGGGGGGACGGCGACGGTCGCGCCCTGCCCATCGGCCCCGCCCTCCATCATCTTGCCGGTCATGGCTTCCGGCTCGGTGAACCGCCCGTGCATCCCGGAGATCACCAGGGCTCCGCCCTTGGCCGAGCTGTACTGGCCGACGACGGCCTTCGCGTCCCGGACGGTGGGGTCGTACATCTCCTCGATCTTCTTGCCCTCGGACGACGACAGGTCCTGGGCCAGGGTGAATTCGCCGTCCAGCACCTTCTGCTGCAGGACGAGCTCGTACTCCGCTTCCGGGAACGCCGCGTCGGTGGTCTTCCCGACCAGCTGGGAGACCCCGTAGGCGATCCCGCCCGCCGCCACGACCGCGCCGACCGCGATCCCGACGATCAGCCCGGTCCGCTTGCGGCGCGGGGGCTGCGGGCCCTGGGGCGGCCGGTCGCCGCCCGCGCCCGGAGGACCGGGCTGCCCCCAGCCGCCCTGCTGGGGCGGGGGCTGCTGCGGGTAGCCGTAGGGCTGCTGGTGCGGCACGGCCCCCGGCGCGACCGGCGGCGGGCCGCCGTACGGGTTCTGCGGGTGCGGCGGCCCGTACGGGCCCTGCGGCGGCCGCCGCGCCGCCCTCCTCGATCGCCTCCGCGACCTCCGCCACCCGGGCCTCCTCCTCGGCGGCGAAGCGGTCCCGGTCCAGTTGCTCGGCTATCTCCTCGTCCTGAGACATCAGCAGGTCGAGGTTGGAGTCGCCGAGTTCGAGGACGCCCATGTCGACGTACGCCTTCTGGAGGCGCGGGCCCCACAGGCCGATGTCCTTGACGCAGGGGACGATGCGGCTGAAGAGCAGCTTCCGGAAGAGCTGGAGGTACTCCGAGTGCTCCGAGAGGTCCTTCGCCTCCTGCTTGCCGATGCCGAAGTTCTCCAGGACCTCGACCCCGCTGAGCCGGTCCCGCATCAGGTAGCAGCCCTCGATGACGAACTCCTCGCGCTCGCGCAGTTCGGCGTCGCTCAGCTGTTTGTAGTAGTCGCGCAGGGCCATTCGCCCGAAGGCGACGTGCCGGGCCTCGTCCTGCATGACGTACGCGAGGATCTGCTTGGGCAGCGGCTTGGTCGTCGTGTCGCGGATCATCCCGAAGGCGGCCAGCGCCAGGCCCTCGATCAGGACCTGCATGCCGAGGTAGGGCATGTCCCAGCGGGAGTCGCGCAGAGTGTCGCCCAGCAGCCCCTGAAGGTTGTCGTTGACCGGGTAGAGCATGCCGATCTTCTCGTGCAGGAAGCGGCCGTAGATCTCGGCGTGCCGGGCCTCGTCCATGGTCTGGGTGGCGGAGTAGAACTTGGCGTCCAGGTCGGGGACGGCCTCCACGATGCGGGCCGCGCACACCATCGCGCCCTGCTCGCCGTGGAGGAACTGGCTGAACTGCCAGGAGGTGTAGTGCTTGCGCAGCTCGCCCCGGTCCTTCTCCGTCATCTTCGCCCAGTGCGGGGTGCCGTAGAGGGTGAGCGCCTCGTCGGGGGTGCCGAGCGGGTCGGTGGGGTCGACCTCCAGGGACCAGTCGATGCGCTTGTTGCCGTCCCACTGCTTGTCCTTGCCCTTCTGGTAGAGGGCGAGGAGGCGTTCGCGGCCGTCGTCGTAGTCCCAGCTGAACCGGGCGGCCCCGGTGGCGGCGACCTGCCAGATCGGTTCGGCGGGCGGGCTGGTGTAGAGCTCATGGGTGGACACGGACGGCTCCTTCGCCTCGGACAGCGGGACGTGATCGACAAGTTCCGTGACGTCGTGGGCAGTTGAGCGCGTGCGTCAGCCGCCTCCCCGGCAGGTTCACACGTTGGTAGACATCGGGTCAACAAGTCGGACGGAACCGTGCGCAAGGGATTGACGGCCTTGCTGACGAGCAGTCTCATAAGGGGTGACCGTCGGTAACTCCTGTTTCCGGTGGCTCCTGTTCCCGGTCCCCCTCTGTGAGGTGCTCCCGCCATGACGACCGTCACCGCTCGCGATGCGACCGTGCTCCGCGACGCGCTCGGGCCGCTCCGCGACCGCGAGCAGATCGCCCTGCGGCTGCTCGAATCCTCGGCCAAGCACTCCTTCGACCCCGACACCGAACTCGACTGGGACGCGGCGGTCGAGGACGGCAAGTGGTTCGGCAACCACGTCCGCTACGCGCTCACGGAGATAGCCGACGAGTGCCGGCACTCGATGATGTTCGGCCGCATGATCGACTGGGGCGGCGCCCCGACGTATCCGGTGCCGCGCGTCTACCACAACCTCGCGCGGGTCCTGAAGACCGTCTCCACCACCCCCGGTTCGTTCGCCGCGACCCTGCTCGGCGAGGAGATCCTCGACTGGATGCAGCGGCTCACCTTCCCGGACGACCGGGTGCAGACCCTGGTGCGCGGCGTGACCCGGATCCATGTCATCGAGGAGGCCCGGCACGTCCGGTACGCCCGGGAGGAGCTGCGCCGCCAGATGGTGACCGCCCCGCGCTGGGAGCGCGAACTCACCAAGGTCAGCTGCGGCGAGGCGGCCCGCGTCTTCTCCGTCTGCTTCGTCAACCCACAGGTGTACGAGAACGTCGGCCTGGACCGCCGGGAGGCCGTCGCCCAGGTGAAGGCGAGCGGCCACCGCGCGGAGGTCATGCAGTCCGGTGCGAAACGGCTCACCGACTTCTTCGACGACATCGGGCTGCTGAACGGCGTCGGACGCCGGCTGTGGCGAAGCTCCGGTCTGCTGGCCTGAGGTGTACCGGCGCATACCGTCTAGGCTCGGGAGCATGACGTCCACCGCCGCAGTCCCGCCGCCCCGGGCGACGTACCGGAGGCTCAGCGTCGAGGAGCGCCGCGCCCAGCTGCTGCTCGCCGCGCTCGGCCTCTTCGCCCACCGGGCGCCCGACGAGGTGTCGCTCGACGAGGTGGCGGTGGCGGCCGGGGTGTCCCGGCCGCTCGTCTACCGCTACTTCCCGGGCGGTCGGCAGCAGTTGTACGAGGCCGCGCTCGGCTCGGCGGCCGACGAGCTGACCCTGTGCTTCACCGAGCCGCCGGTGGGCCCGCCGACCGAGCGGGTCGCCCGGGTCCTGGACCGCTATCTGCGCTTCGTCGACGAGCACGACACCGGGTTCAGCGCCCTGCTGCGCGGCGGCAGCGTCGTGGAGACCTCCCGTACGACGTCGATCGTGGACGGGGTGCGCCGGGCGGCGGCCGACGAGATCCTGCGCCACCTCGGGCGGATGGGCGGGGCCGGGGAGCAGCCCGCCGGGCCGAGGCTGCGGATGATGGTGCGCAGTTGGATCGCGGCCGTCGAGGCGGCCTCGCTGATGTGGCTGGACGACGACAAGCAGCCGGCCGCGGCCGACCTGCGTGGCTGGCTCGTCGACCACCTCATCGCCCTGCTCGCCGCGACCGCCGCCACCGATCCGGAGACCGCTGCGGTGGTGAACGACCTGCTGGCCCTGGAGACCTCCGAAGGACCGGCCGGACAGCTGGCGGAACGGGTAATTCCGGTCGTCGCGGAGGCGGCGCACCTGCTGCCCGCGTCCCCTGCGTCAGACTGACCGGGTGAAGAGCGAGAACACCCCTTTCCGCGGCGGCCCCCTGGACGGCCGGGTCCTGCCGATCCTGCTGGGCCCGACCGGCCATCCGCCGAAGTGGTACGAGGTCCCGGTGCCCTCCCCCGACGGCGGCCCCGCCACGGTGCACGCCTACCAGCGGGTCCCGGCCGGCTACACCAAGCGGCTGGGGCTCCAGCGGGGCTGGGTCTACGAGTACGCCCCCGGCGGCCGTGAGCAGCGCACGCTCAAGTGGCCCTGGTCCAAGCCGCCGCGCCGCGACTGAACGGCGGCGGGCGGTCCCCGCGTACGGCACAGGGCCTTGGGCCCACCGGCGATTGGGGGGTGGGTCTAAGATCGACGGTCAGGCGCCGGGGACGGGCCATCCGGTCGCCGTACAACGGTCACAAGGGGGTGCGCCATGGAGGCGCTGCGTCAGGACGATCCACGCCGCTTCGGTCGCTTCACCGCGCTGGCCCGCTTCGACGAAGGCGCGAGCGCCGTGCGGTACGTGGCCCGGGACATCGCGTCCGGCGAGACCGCCCTCATCACCGCCGCGCGCCCCGAGCTTGCCGCCGTCCCCGTCTTCAGCCGCCGCTTCCAGGCCGAGGCCCGCACCGCCGAACGNTCTGGCCCCCGGCACGGTGCTGCTGGCCGCCGACGGCCCCCGCCTCACCGCCTTCGGCCCGCTGGGCGCCGCCGCGTCGGCGGAGGCCGGCCCGGGCGGCCAGCTGTCGGTACGCCTCGGCTATCTGACGCCCGAGCAGATCGAGGGCAAGGAGGTCTCCGCCGCCTCCGACCTGTTCGTACTGGGGCTGCTCCTGGCGTACGCGGCGACCGGGACGACCCCGTTCACGGAGGGCCCGGCCGAGGAGGCCACCCGCCGGATCGCCGAGGACGAACCCGAACTCGACGCCGTACCCGAGGAGTTGCGCGAGCTGATCGCGACCTGCCTGGCGAAGGACCCGGATCAGCGGCCCACCGCCGGCACGGTCGCCGCCGAACTGGCCCTGGAGGGCGCGGCGGGCCTCGCCCGGGGCGGTTGGCTGCCCGAACCGCTCGCGGCGGCGGTCGTGGACCAGGAGGCGCGGGTCCTGGCCCTGGAGGTGCCGGAGGAGGGGGACGTCGCGGCGGAGGCCGGGGAGTCCGATGCCACGGCCGCCCCCGAGGACGCCCGGCCCGAGGACCCCCGGACGCTCCGGAAACCGGAGGGCGCGCGCACGGCCCCGGAGCCGGAGGACGCCCGGCCGACGGACACGCCGCCGGTGGAAGCGCCCGCGCCCCAGAAGCCCGCCGACGCCCCCGCGCCCCAGGGCGACGGGGACATCGGTGAGGACCGGGGCACCACCCGCTTCCTCAACACCGGGCCGCGGCCGCCCCAGAACGACCGGCCCACCACCCAGCTCGCACTCCCCCACGAACTCACCGCGCCCGCCCCGGCGGCGCCCCCCGCGCAGCCCGGCGCAC
>NZ_QWFA01000390.1 GCF_003501885.1 Streptomyces globisporus | reverse complement strand
GAGCCTCGACGAGCTGTCGGTCCACGTTCTGATGATGGGGATCGATTTCGAGGTGATCGAACCGCCCGAGCTGACCGAGGTCCTGAGGGAAGCGAGGGACCGGCTCACACGGGCACTCGACGGACCGTGAGCCCCCCCGGGGCGACAAGGAAATGAAGGTTTACGGGGGAGGGAAATTCCGGTGCCCCGACCATTTGGAAGATCTGCCGCTCCGATCGTAAAAGAAGCAGGTCACTTCATGATTTTGCGATGCTTCCCCCTGGTCCGTTCGGGTGAATGAAACCGCGTATATACGTGTGGGGATCCTGTGACACAAGCGTGACCGGCACGGCATGTGGAGATGCAACGGAACGCCCCGCCGGCCCCGCCTTCCGTCACGGTCCGGGGCCGCCTACGGTGAGGGCATGGCATCTCTACCGACCCCTCCAGCACAGCCGGACGACGCCACCGACGCGTATGTCGGCCTCGCCGCAGACACCGCCGAACGCCAGGCGAGAAGCCGTGGCTGGGACACGGTCCGGGCCGTTCCCCCGGGCACGTTCCTGACCATGGAGTTCCGCCACGGCCGCATCAACTTCCAGGTCGAGGACGGCACCGTGACGCGCTGCTGGGTGGGCTGACCCGCTCCACACCCGCAACGCCGAAGGCCCCGACCGTGGTCGGGGCCTTCGGCGTCTCCACGGGCTCGTGTCAGCCGCCGGTCATCGGGCGGGCCGGGCTGCCCGCGCGCGGGCCCCGCTCGGTGTGCGGGGGCGGACGGCGGACGCCCGCCGGGGCCACCGGCATGGAGCCCGGGCGCGCGGGGTGCCCGCCGTGGGCCCGCGCCCTGGTGGCCGCCGCATGCCCGGCGGGAAGCACCGGTTCGGCCGGGGCCGTCACGGCCTCGGCGGTGAGGCCGTCGGTGGCCATCGACTGCGGCAGCAGCACCGGCTGCGGCCCGGCATCGGCCACGGGTGCAAGGCGGGACCCGCCGCGACGCTCCCGCCACCGCTCGCGCACAGCGAAGATCCACTCCTCCGTCCGGGCGATCAGCGGCTCGAACCACGGCAGCGCCAGCAGGATGAGCAGCCCGGCCGCCCACCCCAGCAGGACATCGCTGAGCCAGTGCGTACCGATGTAGACGGTGGTGAGGCCGACTCCCAGCGAGACCGTCGCGGAGACCGCCGACAGATACCGCCTGGCCCGTGGCGTGGTGGCCAGATAGGCGAGGATTCCCCAGGTCACGACGGCGTTGGCGGTGTGCCCGGAGGGAAATATATCGCCGCCGGCGAACATCTCGGCCGAGCCGATCTGCGTCGCGTAGTGCGGGCCCAGCCGCCCGAGCCCCAGCTTGACCGCGCCCACCGTCACATTGAGCAGCAGCAGGGACGTGCCGAGGACCAGCAGCGGCCGGAGCGTGTGCTGACGCCAGGAGCGCCAGCCCAGCCAGCAGGCGACCATCACCGCCGTGGGGCCGCGCTGGCCGAGCACGACGTAGTAGTCCAGGAAGGGGTGCAGCTCGGGCCACTGCTGGTAGGGCCGGAACAGCATGACCTTCCAGTCCAGGGCCACGAGCCAGGACGTGATCAGCACCGCCCAGACGATGGCGAGATAGAACGCCAACGTCCCGCCGAAGAGGGCGATGCGGTGACGGCTCATCCGCGGTGCCTCTATCTTCGGCGGTTCCGGCTCCCGGTCCAGCCGGGCAAAGATGTCGGTACGCACCCAATCGACGTTACAGCGAGTGAGTGTGTGAGCAGGCCAATCCGGCCGCTTTGTGATGACGATGTGATGTGGACTTTGTCTCGGGCCGGCGTCTTTTCCGGGGGTCGGGAAGAATCCTCGTGATCTTGGCCCCAATAGCGCGCCGGTTCCGTTCGTAAGCGTGTTTGATCTCTCGGGAAATGCTGCGCACCGGAATCCGCAGCATTTGATGAGAGATCAAACACGCTTACGAACGGAACCG
>NZ_QWFA01000039.1 GCF_003501885.1 Streptomyces globisporus | reverse complement strand
TCACCGGGGCGACGACGACGCGTGGAACATCGCCGCCCAGTCCCCCCGCCCCACCAGATCCAGCACCAGGGCGGCGATGTTCCACGCGTCGTCGTCGCCCCGGTGATGGCGGCCCTCCAGCGGAAGGCCGGCCGTCTCCAGGGCCTGGGCCATGCCGGGGCGGCGGCGCAGGCCGTACGAAGCGGTGAAGGCGACCTTGGCGTTCGTGTGGCGCTGCCCGAAGGGGTATTCGGCGCCCGTCGCCCGGCACTGGCGCGTGAACTGGTTACGGTCGTAGTCGCCCCAACTCGCCCACGGCAGCAGGCCCGTACGGTATTCGGCCGCCAACACCCGGCAGGCCTCGGCGAAGGACAGGCCGCCGTTCACCTCCGCCTGCGTCAGGCCGGTCAGCTCCGTGCAGAACGGGCTGACCTTCGAGTGTGCGGGCCGAACCAACAGCCGGTGTTTCGCCAGGCGTTGGCCCGCGAGCAGGTCGACGACCGTGAGGCCGATCTCGATGATCTCGCTGACCTGGCCGGGCGGCGGCTGCCCCTCCCAGCAGGTCGCCTCGACGTCGACCACGTTCAGCAGGTGCTCGTCCCGCTCCCCCACGTCCATGGGGCGAGCGTAGAAGCACCGCCGCCCCGGGTCATCCGGGTTTCACGGCCTCTCAGAGGTCGTCCACGTCGACGAGTCCGTCCTGGACCGCCCGGGCCACCAGGCTCGCCTTCGTCCGCGCGGGGCGGCCGACGTTCGCGTACTTGATCCGCACGCGGTCCAGGTACGAGTTGACCGTCCGTACGGAGATGCCGAGGCGCTGCGCGACCAGCTCCTTCGACTCCGACTGGAACCACTCGATGAGCACGTTCTCCTCGCGCGAGGAGAGCTGCGGGCGGTCCGCGCGGGCGTTCGTGCCCAGCGCCCCGGCCAGCGCGGGCGGCATGTAGGGCCGCTCGTCGGCTGCCGCCAGAGTCGCCTCGACCAGGTGCTCCTGGCCCTCGCTCTTGGTCAGGAAGGTCGCGGCCCCGAGGTCCAGGCAGGTGAGCGCGGTCTTCTCGTCGTCCCGCATCGAGTAGACGACCACCTGGCGTCCGGCGTCGACAAGTCTCCGGAGGCTGCTGAAGGCGGGGACGGCCTCGCCCAGTTGCAGGTCCAGGACGACCACGTCGGCCGCACTGCCCGGGGCGGTCCAGGCCTCCCGGACGGAGGCTCCCGCCGCGACCACGATGATGGGCCGCGGTGAAGCGCCGTACCACATCTCCACGCCCGAGAGGATGGCGGGATGATCGTCGATGACGACCACGCTGACCGGTGCGTCGTTACTCATGGCAGGTCAACTCCCGACGACACCGGTCTGCTCCAACTCGCTTCTGCCCACACACTTTCACCGCGTCTGGTTCTTACCACGGACACGTGCGGGTCCGCCGCACGGCTGTGCGCCGGGACGGCCGACGCCTCGGTGCGGTCGTCCGCGCAGTCGACGCCCACGACGCTCACCCGGACGGCGCCGGGGGTCCATACGACCGTCACGCGCGCGGCCGAGCGGGTACGGCCCAGCGTCACCGCCACCGGGTCGACCAGCTCTCTGCGCACCTCCACAGGCACCTCGCCCGGCCGGCCGCGCACGGCCAGGCTCACCGTCACCCCCTGGTGTTCGGCGACCTCGACGCAGGCCCGCAACTCGTTCAGCAGCGGGTCGGCGACGGCATCGCCTTCCGCGAACAGGCGGCGCATGCGGGCGCCTTCCACGCCGCACCGCAGTCTGACCTCCTCGTCGTGCGGGCTCAGCACACCGTGGCCGAGGCCCACCAGCAGCGGCACCGTCGTCGCCGTCAGCGCGCGGTAGCGCTCCTTGTGATCGCTCTGCAGGTGCTCGTGGATACGTTCCCGGGTACGCAGTTCCTCCTCCCGCGCGGCCGCCGACCCCGCCGCCGGAGCCGTGTCGCGGAGCAGATGCGTCATCAGGACACCGATGGCGAGCTGGAGGCCACAGCTGCCGACCGTGGCGATCCCCAGAACGGCCGCCTCGGCCGCGGTCGGCGCCCCGTGCCACACCACGGAGGCCGAGTTGATCCCTATGTGCGCCCCGAGGATCGCCGCGTACACCCTGACCCGCAGGTCTGCCAGCAGGAACAACGCATGCCAGCCGACCACGCCGAACGCCCAGTCCGCCGGGCCCGTCGAGTGACCCGCCGGAAGCGTGTACGCGCTCACCGCCGAGGCGGCCAGCACCGAACCCAGGCACCAGCCGCGCACCCCCGGCGGGATCCGCCGACCACGCAGCAGATGGGCGCCCCCGGTCACCGCGACGGCGACGAGGCAGACGAAGGCGGCCGTCTGCGCCCACGCGGGCTGGTACACGTCCTGGTGGGCCACCAGCCGGCGCAGCGAGATGGTGAACTGCCACACCAGGCAGATCAGCAGGGCGACCAGCTGGGACCCGTAGAGGAGCTGTCCGCGGATGAAGCGGACCGCGGCCGTGTGCTGCGCCTGGCCGCGGGGCGGGCACGGCGCTCCCGTGGCCTGGAGGACGCCGTCACCTGTCCGGGGCGCCCGTCCCCGGTCGTGCCAGCGCCACTCCACACGCGTCCCGGTGCCCGGACGCGAAGTGATGGAAGCGGTGCCTCCGACCGCGCGCATCCTGCCGACGATGGAGCCGGAGATGCCCCGGCGCCGTACCGGGACGGAGTCCGGGTCGAAGCCCCCTCCCGCGTCCGAGAGTTCGACGACGACCCCGTTCGCCCCTTCCCGCCACGCTCTGAGTTCCGCCTCCCGCACCCCGGCATGGCGTGACACATTGGTGACGGCTTCCCGGACGCCGTTGAATATCGCGAGCCCAGGGCCGGACGGCATCGCGAGCGGACCCTCGATGTGCGTCGTGAGCCGCACCCTGGCCTGCCCCTCCCCCTCGGGCACACAGCGCAGAAGCGCCGCGAGGTCCACGCTCCCCGTCTCGAATCCGGGCATGGCGGACAGCGCCTCCAGGTCCTGCCTGGCACGTGGGGGAAGCCACGACCAGTCCCGGCTGTCGCCCTGGGAGACCATCAGCAGGGTCGCGCTGGCCGTGTCGTGCAAGGTCGCCAGGTACTCGCGTTCGGTCGCCCGCCGTGCCGCGGCGACATCGGCCTCCCGGCGCAGGGCGGCCCTCACCGCGGCCGACCGGTCGGCCGCCCTGGCCCGCGCCCGGACGATGAGGTAGCCCGCCCTCGACAGCCCCACCTGGATCAGCATGCGCACCAGGGGCACCACGTCGGGGTCGTGCGCGGGTGAGGAGAGGATGTCGCCCAGGACGCAGGCGGCGCCCCCCGCCACGGCCAGGGCGACCCCGGCCGCCGGACGCGTCGCCCACTCGAACTGGAACGCGATGACGCTGATGCCGACGGCCACTTCCACCATCGCGTTCGCGCCCTCACCGCCGAGGACCGGCTGGGCGAGCCCCATCGGCGTCACCACCGCCGCGTCCAGCGTCCACAGCAGGGCGAGCGGAAGCGGACGGCGCAGCGCCCAAAGACGCAGTCCGGAGGCGAGGACGGCCGGTGCCAGCAGCGACAGCGCCCGGGGTACATCCGACGCGTCCGCCCAGACGAGGCCCAGCGCACCGCACAGAAGGACCACGGCGGACCTGAGCCACACCCCGTACCGCTCGACGGTGCGGTTCACCAGGCGCTCGCTGTTCCCCTCCTGACCCCCAATCCGCATACGGCCGAGGTTAGTTGACCGGCGAACAATCAGGACCGGTTGTGGGGCGAACGACCGGCACACCCCGCGACCGGGCAGGGCTAACGTCCCCGTCGAGAACCACACGCGAAGACGGGGAAACGGGGAACTTTTCATGCAGAGAACTCAGCACACACCTCAGAGGCGGCTCACGCTGCTTCTCGCCGCGGCGCTGTCGGCCGTCCTCACCATGCTCGCCGTCGCACCGGCCGGCGCGGCGGGCAAGCCGTCCCGGTCGAACGGCGCCGGCAACCGGGTCATCTTCGTCCACGGGCACGCCCCCTTCAGCAAGCACGACTGCACCAAGACGTTCAGCGCCGCCCGCAAGCACTTCACGAACAAGAAGTGGAAGGGGAACCTGCTCACCTTCGGCTACTACACGGGCAACAAGAAGTGCTCGGCCAATGTCACCGGCAGCCGTGAGACGCCCATCAAGGACGTGGCCAAGAAGTTCGCGCAGTACGTCTCCAGGAACTACACGAAGAAGGGCATCAAGGTCGACGTCGTAGCCCACTCCATGGGCGGTCTCGTCGTCCGCGCCGCTCTGCACTACACGCACCAGCGCGCCAAGGGCTTCCCGGAGAAGCTCTACATCGAGGACGTCGTCACCCTGGGCACCCCGCACGCCGGAATCACCAAGAGCAGGGCCGTCCTCTGCGGAAAAGCCCGGCAGTGCACGGACATGAAGGCGGGTAGCAGCCTCCTCAAGGCGCTCGGGAGCAGGATGCCGAGCAGCACCAAGTACGGCAACATGAGCACCGACTGGACCACGATCTCCTCGTACGACGACGGAACCGTCTCCGAGTCCTCCGGCATCGCCGACACCGCGAACCACGAAGTCCAGTACAAGGCCGGTATCAACCACGGCGAACTCATCACCACCACCACCGGTTCGCACAACGGCCGGATCAAGTACTCCACGACGTGGACCAAGTTCCACAAGCGCGTCTCGCCCGTGGAACAGGCACGCCTGGCGGTGTACTGGCACGCCACGACCTGATATCCGCGTATCCGCCGAGAGGCGGAGCAACGGAAGGTGCGGTCGCCCCGGCAGGGACGGCCGCACCGTCGACGCGCGTGGTCACCCGGGCTTGACGACAACGCTCCCCAAGTGGGCCTCCCCGTCAGCGAACTCGACTGCGGACAAGCCCGGTTCAGGCAGAGCACGGAAGAGCACCCAGCTCAGCACGGGCATCAGGACGAGAGGCGCCAAGGCGGTCTGCAGGGACGTGGCGTCGGCGAGGGCCCCACGGCAGGACTGGCCAGGCCGCCGATGCTGACGGTCAGACCGAGGGTGATCCCGCCGGCGGTGCCGACCCGGGGCGGCAGGTAGTCCTGGCCGAGCGTGACCTGCAACGAGAAGGGTACGTACAGGCCCGCCGAGGCCAGCGCGCGGTGACGACGGTGGCGCATCGGTGCGGCTGGTCGTCGACGAGCGCGTTCATCGAGGTCTTCCGCCGAACGTTCGGCCACACCCCGGGCTCGCATCCGGCAGGGTGAGCGGGGTGAGCCCACGCCCCGGAACCCCCTCGCGTGCATACTGCACGGACCGCTAGCGTGCAGCCATGAGCACACCCGAACCCGCGGAAACCGCACCCGTCTCCCCCGCCCACCCCAGGTTCGCGGAGGCGCTGGCCGAGCTGGGCCTCCAGGTCGAGGTACGCCGCTTCCCCGACGCGACCAGGACCGCCGCCGAGGCCGCCGCGGCGATCGGCTGCGAGCTGAGCGAGATCGTCAAGTCGCTGGTCTTCACGGCGGACGGCGTGCCCGTCCTGGTCCTGATGGACGGGTCGTCCCGGGTGGACGTCGAGCTGGTACGCCGCGAACTCGGCGCGGAGAAGGTGGCGCGGGCGAACGCGGACCTGGTCAGGGAGACGACGGGTTACGCGATCGGAGGCGTACCCCCCTTCGGCCACGCCACGAAGACCCGTGTCCTGGCCGACCGGCGCCTCCTGGACCACGCGGTGGTGTGGGCAGCGGCGGGCACACCGCACACGGTGTTCCCGCTCGACCCGAAAACGCTGATCGCGCACGCGGGCGCGACCGTCGCGGATGTGCGCGAGCCCGCCAAGTGACCCCGCTGGTCGCCCTCGCGGTCCTCACAGCCGCAGTCACGCACGCCAGTTGGAACGCCATCGCCCACGCGATCAAGGATCAGCTGCTCTCCTTCACGCTGATCTCCGGCGGCGGTCTGCTGATCGGCGCGGCGATGGCCCTGTTCGCCCCGTTCCCGGCGGCGGCCGCCTGGCCGTACCTCCTGGTCTCGGCCGCGCTGCACGTGGCGTACATGATGCTGCTGATGCGCTCGTTCACGCTGGGCGACTTCGGGCAGATGTACCCGATCGCCCGGGGCACGGCCCCGCTGGTGGTGACGGTCCTGGCGGCGGTGTTCGTGGGCGAGCGCCCGGACGCCTGGGCCACGACGGGCGTGGCGGTGGCCTCGGCCGGCTTGGTCGGCCTGGCCCTGTGGGGCATCCGGGGTTCCGGGAAGCGCCCGCACTGGCCGGCGATCGTGGCGGCCCTCGGCACGGGCCTGGCCATCGCGGGTTACACAACGGTGGACGGCGTCGGGGTCCGCGCTTCGGGCACCCCGCTGGGTTACGTCGCGTGGCTGATGATCCTGGAGGGCCTGGCGATCCCGGCGTACGCGTACTACCGCCGCCGCTCCGAACTCGCTTCCCAGCTCCGCCCGTTCGCGGTACGCGGCCTGCTCGGCGCGGCCCTGTCGGTGGTCGCGTACGGCCTGGTGCTCTGGGCCCAGACGAGGGCCCCGCTCGCCCCGATCGCGGCGCTGCGCGAGTCGTCGATCATCGTGGGCGCGGCGATCGGCACGCTGTTCTTCAAGGAGCGCTTCGGGGCTCCGAGGATCGCGGCGGCAGGGCTGATGGTGGTGGGCATCGGCCTGATGCTGCACACGAGTTGATGCCCCTCACCCCCTCCGTGAAGGAAGGGGGTGAGGGGCATCAGGAGCGGTCGGATCAGACGGTCGCCTTCGCCGTCTCGTCGTCCGTGTCTCCGCCGGTCTCGTCGGAGCCGCCCGCCTTCCGCACCCGCACGTACTCAAGGAAGCTGTTCAGCTCACGCTTGACGACGGGGGCGAGGAGGTACAGGCCGATGATGTTGATGACGGCGAGGGTGAAGAGCACCGCGTCGGCCAGGTCGATGAGGGTCTGCAGGGTGAGCAGCGACCCGGCGACGGCGAACAGGGTGTAGAGGGACTTGTAGACGGTCTCGCTGGTGCGGCTGCGGCCGAAGAGGTACGTCCAGGCCTTGAGGCCGTAGTAGCCCCAGGTGAGCACCGTGGAGAACGCGAACAGAATCACCGCGACGGTCAGGACGTACGGGAACCAGGGCAGCACGGTCTCGAACGCGTCCGAGGTGATCGTCACGCCGCCGATGGACTCACCGGCGCGGGCCTCTTCCCAGCTCGCGGGGTTGGCGATGACGATGGTCAGCGCGGTCATGGTGCAGATGATGACGGTGTCGATGAACGGCTCCAGCAGGGCGACCAGGCCCTCGCTGGCGGGGTGCTTGGTCTTGACCGCGGAGTGGGCGATCGGCGCGGAACCGAGACCGGCCTCATTGGAGAACGCGGCGCGCTTGAAGCCGACGATCAGCGCACCCAGGATGCCGCCCGCGACACCCTGGGGGTTGAACGCGCCCTCGATGATCTTCTCGATCGCGGCGGGCACGGCGGTGACGTTGACGAGGATGACGACGAGGCACGCGGCGATGTAGATCCCGGCCATCGCGGGAATGAGCCGGCTGGTGACCGAGGCGATGGAGCGGATGCCGCCGAGCAGCACGATGCCGACGAGCGCGGCGACCAGGATGCCGAAGAAGAGAGCTCCTCCGGAGGAGCCCATCGCACCGCTCTCGCCGCCGGTGACGGAGACGAGCTGGGCGTAGGACTGGTTGACCTGGAAGAGATTGCCGCCGAAGAGCCCGAAGAACAGGATCATGATCGAGGCGAGGACGGCGAGAACCTTGCCGAGGCTCTTGCCGTTCTTCCCGAAGCGCTCGGCGAGTCCCTTGGGCAGGTAGTGCATCGGCCCGCCGGAGACCGTGCCGTCGGCGTGGACCTCGCGGTACTTCACGCCGAGGGTGACCTCGACGAACTTGGTGGCCATACCGAGAAGACCGCAGAGGATCATCCAGAAGGTGGCTCCGGCACCGCCGATGGAGACGGCGACGGCCACACCGGCGATGTTGCCGAGCCCGACCGTGCCGGAGACGGCGGCGGTCAGCGCCTGGAAGTGGTTGACCTCGCCGGCGGAGTCCTTGTCGTCGTACTTGCCGCGCACCACATCCACGGCGAGCCGGAACTTGCGCACCTGGACGAAGCCGAACCAGCCGGTGAAGACGAGCCCGGCCAGCACCAGCCAGGTGACGATGAGCGGCACCTCCGCCCCGGCGATGGTGACGGAGTAGAAGACGATCCCGCCCAGCCATTCGGCTATGGGCTCGAAGAATCCGCTGACGGACTCATCGATGTTCTCGGTGATGGAGTCGAGTGACACGTTGGCTACCTCGATGGCGCTGGAGCGGCGGACTTGGGGGTGCCTTCGCCGGTCGGTGTGCGATGGGGGGATGGGCGAACGACGCTGTCCGAATGGCGACCCGCCGATACCGCATGGGCGGATGACGTGGGTGATCGCTCTGACCTGCTGCCGGTTGAGCCCCGGCGCTCCGCGTCGACGGTGGCTCCGCCCGCGAAGTTGGGCATTTGTACCACGCCGTTTACCGATCCTTTAGTGGCGTGGGTCACATTCCGGGATATTGCAGGTGAAGATGCTGGGCGGGTGACGTCATCGTTATGCGGATGCCCGGATACGTTTATCGGACACCTATCTCAGCCGGAACGCCCTCGATCTGCCCATGGCGCAGGCCGCCGGAAGCAGCGCGCCCTGCGGTGCGCCTCAGCCCCCGAGCCGCGCACAGAACTCCTCCACCACCGCGGAGACCTCGACCGGCGCCTCGTCCAGCAGAAGGTGCCCCGCTCCCTCGATCACCCGGAACTCCGCCCCGAGTCGCCGCCGCGCTGCCGGGCCCAGGGTGCGCGGGGGCAGAAAGGGGTCGAACCGGCCCGCCACCACCAGCGTCGGCACGGTTCGCCGTCGTTCGAGCAGGCTCGACGGCAGAGGGGGCGGGGCGAGGCTGGTACGGCAGTGGCGTGCGACCAGATGCATCCAGGCGCTCAGATGGCCGGGTACCCCGTGCCCCGGAGCGGTCATCCGGCGCAGCAACGCCGCCGACCGGGCGGCGGAGGGCAGCAGGAGCCACGGGACGGTGGCGGCCAGAAGCCGAACGGGAACCCGCAGACGGGTGATGCCGGCACCGGCGAGCGCCACCCGGCCGACGATCCGTGGAGCGTCCGAGGCGAGCGCCACCGCGCCACCCAGTGAATGGCCCACCACCACGGCCGGCCCCGGAACGGCTCGCGTCAGCGCCTCGCTCAACCAGTTCCCGTACCAGGCCATGCGCCGGACGTGAGGACGCCGGCCCACGCTGAGCCCCGGCTGGCCGGGCAGGTCCAGGATGATCACGCGCCGTTCCCGGGCCATCGCCTCCACCAGGGGCAGGCACAGGGCGGCGTTCATGTTCGTCCCCGGCAGCAGCACGACACTCGGCTCCCCGTCTCGCGGCTCCGGACCCGTGGTCACGACACCGGTGACTCCCGCCGACGTCACCACCTCACTGCGGACATGCGCGATGCCCCAGTCCGCGATCCGCTGCGCACACCAGGACCGCACCTCCCGTTGCGCGTTCTCGTTCTTGTAGACCGAGGCCACGTGTCCGTCCTTGTCGTCGTCGACCATGAAGGGAAGGTTGCTCGCTGTCGTCTACGCCTTGGTCTTGTGTGCGGGCCAGCCGAGAATCCGGGCCCCGATGACAGCGGTCTGCAGGGCGTAGCGGTGCTGGGGGTCGGCAGGGTCGGCCCCGGTGAGCTGGTGGATGCGTTCGAGGCGGTACGTGAGGGCCCGGACGCTCAAGGAAAGGCGCCGGGCGGCCTGGGTCGTGACACAACCGGAGTCGAAGTAGGCCGCGAGGGTCTCCAGATGCGGTTCCGGGCCGCCCCGGGCCTTCAGAAGCGGGCCCAGGGTGGTCCGGACCAGGTCCTCCATGGCCTGCCGGTCCCTGGTCAGCACCGGATAGACGAGAAGGTCCGCGGCGTGGAGCACCGGGTCCTCCAGACCGAGATGGCCCGCCAGGTCCAGGGCCCGGAGTGCTTCCCTGTACGAGTGGACGACGCCGCCCGCTCCGGGGTGCGGCCGTCCGATCGCGGCCCGTCCGCCGCCGGTCGCGGCGTGGGCCTGCTTGGCGAAGTGGGTGAGGATCTGGCGTCGGTCCCCGGGCGCGATGCAGATCAGCCGTCCGTCCTTGGTGGTGAGCAGAATGCTGCGCTCCCCGAAGCGACTCGTCACGGCGCGTTCGACGAGTCGGGGCACGGCGTCGCCCTCGGCGTACGGGACGGGGCCTTCGGCCACACCGACGGCGTGTGCGTGAGAGAACCGCAGCCCGAGCCGCTCAGCGCGTTCGGCCAGGAGCCCCGGTTCGCCGCTCCCGTACAGAAGGTCGTCGATGAACTCCCGCCGTGCCGCCTCCTGCTGCCGGACGGCGAGCTGCTCGGCACGTTCGTAGCCCTCACAGAGGGCTTCGACGGCTCGTTGAACGGCGGCGAGGACACGGTCGGAACCCGTCGTCCCGGCGGGCCAGGCAGCCCGGGTCCGGGACAGGTGGTGCACGACCAGGGTCCGCAGGGTCGTGCCGCTGACCGCGGCCTCTTCCCCGAAGGACCGGAGCTCTTCCAACTCGTCCCCGCCGGGGTCCCTGCCCGTTGCCGCGACCGCGTCCAGCAGGGCTTCGAATCCGGGGCAGGTCCGTGCGCGGGTGGCCGGGGAATCGCCGAAACCGCTCGGCACGGGTGTGACGGCCTGCCGCCCGCCCTCGGGCGGCTTCACGGGCAACCGAGGGGCGACGTACTCCTGAAGGACAGTGGACTTGGGCGTCTCGCTCGCCGGCGCAGGTTCTCTTCCACGAAGGGCGGCCTTCCGAAGTCTCGGCTGGCGGAGGGACGGCTGCCCCTCCGACGCCGACCAGACTTCCCGGCACACCAGCGCGCATGGTGACGCGTTGCCCGCATCATAGTGGCGGGCGTGTGTTCAGCGCCTTGCGGCGTAGGCGACGAAGCCGGGCCACTGGGGCATCACCCCCGGGCCGGTCCCGCGCAGGACGGAATGGGCGGAGATCGACCTCGTGCGGTAGCCGTCCTCACCGCATCGCGCTCCACCGCGACCCACGGCAACAGCCGGTCTCCGGGGTCGTCGGACAGTTCGGCGCGGCCGATGCCCAGCCTCCCAGGAGGTGCCGGTCGGCCGGGTCGGTCAGATGCGTGACCGCCTGCGGGACCTGCTCCAGCATCGCGGCGGCGACGTCACCGAGGCCGCGCAGCCCCGGCGGCGCGGGGTCCGCGACCAGCCGCGCGTGCGGTCCGGCGAGGAGGCCCATCGCCACGTCGTCATCGTGGATCGAGGCCAGGGTAGGGCTCCGTCGAGCCGTTCCAGGAGCATGCTGCTGCCAACGCGTTGGGCACGGTCACCGGTTCAACTCCCGGTCCTAGCGGCCGGCCGTCGCGTCCCAGTCCCGGCGGAGCAGACCGAAGACCCAGGAGTCGGAGACGTCGCCGTTGACGATGCAGTCCTCGCGGAGGGTGCCCTCGCGGACGAAGCCGAGCTTCTCCAGGACCCGGGCGGACGCCACGTTGCGGGTGTCGGTCTCGGCCTGGACGCGGTTCAGGTCCAGGGTGTCGTACGCCCACCGCAGGACGGCCCGCGCGGTCTCCGTGCCGTATCCGTTGCCCCACGTGGCGGCGTCGAAGACGTAGCACAGGGACGCGCTGCGGAAGTCCGGGTTCCAGTCGAAGAGACCGCACCAGCCGATGAACGCGCCGTCGGAGACGCGTTCGACGGCCACCCGCGCTCCCGAACCTTCCTCCTCGATCATGCGGCAGATCTCGATGAAGCGCTGGGAGCGGGCCGGATCGGTCCACGGCGGGGAGTCCCAGTAGCGCAGCACATGGGCGTCGCTCTGCAGCGCGTAGAGCGGTGCCGCGTCGGCGTCGGTGAACGGCCGCAGGCGCAGGCGCTCGGTGTGCAACTCGGGGGTGGGCAAGGTCATGCAGGGCATCCTGCCGCGCGAAGCCCGCCCCCGCCATTCGTTTATCCGGCGGCGCCGGGCAGCACGGACGACGACTGCCCGCACCCACGGCTGGAACTCCGTGCCGCGGCTAGCATCCGGTCCCATGACCACCACGACCAGCGGCCCGCCCGGCGACGACGCGTACGAGATCGACACCGACCCGGACCGCATCGACATCGGCCTCGTACACCACTGGCTCTCCACCGACGCCTTCTGGGCGCTCGGCCGCAGCCGGGATCTCGTCGAGCGGTCCCTGCGCGGGTCGCTCAACTTCGGTGTGTACGACGGCGGGGGGACGCAGGTCGCCTACGCCCGGGTCGTCACGGACCGTGCCACCTTCGCCTGGCTCTGCGACGTCTACGTGGACCCCGCGCACCGCGGCCGGGGCCTCGGCGTACGCCTGGCGACCGCCGTCCGCGACCACCTCGCCCCGTACGAACTCAAGCGCACCCTGCTCGCCACGCTCGACGCCCACGAGCTGTACGCCAAGGTCGGGTTCACCCCCGTGCCCGACCCGACGATGCTGATGATGCTCGGTCCGGCGACGTAGTGGCGCGACCCACGGGACGAGCACTCACTTCGCCGCCGCTACTTCCACTCCGCCACGATCTCCCCGTCCTCCTCCACCCCGGTCGGCCGGAAGCCGAGCGCGGTGTACAGGTGCGCGGCCGCCTCGTTCTCCGGGGCGTACGAGAGGCGTACGGCGGTGCCGGGCTCGCGGGTCGAGAGCCAGTCCGCCAGGGTGTGTACGGCTGCGCGGCCGATACCCCTGCCCTGGTGGGCGGCGTCGATCAGCATGCCGCCGATCCAGTGCGAACCGTCCTCGTCCCGGCCCCACATGATGTGGCCCGTCACCTCGTCGCCCGCGAGGACCGCGAGGGAGTTCCAGGTGTCCTCGCGGCTGCTCAGGACGAGGTAGCGGGCGGCCAGAGCGGGGACCCAGTCGCGCTGGTCGTCGCGCGGGGCGCAGTCGGCGACCGCCCGCCAGTTGTCCGCGTCCACCTCGTGGAGGGTGACGGGGCGGCCGGTTCTGTCGGTGTGTTCGTGGTTGATCATCCGCGCAGGGTAGGCCGCCGCGGCGGGGTTGGACCAGCGGGTTTACAGCTGCGCCCTCGCCTGCGGGATCTAGGGCTGCCCCGCCGCCCGCCGGTCTACGGCTGCGCCATCGCCTGCCGGAAGCCCGTGTTCACCGCGAGGATCCCGCCGTCCACCCGCAGCGTCGTCCCCGTGATCCACGACGCGTCGGACGAGGCGAGGAAGGCCACGGCCGACGCGATGTCCTCGGGGGTGCCGATCCGGCCCAGCGGGTAGAGGGCCGCCGCCCGGGCCAACTCAGTGTCGCGGCCCGCCCAGGCGTCGGTGCGGATCGTGCCGGGGGCGACCAGGTTGACCCGTACCCCGCGCGGGCCCGCGTGGCCCGCCAGCGTACGGGTGAGGCTGGCCAGGCCCGCCTTCGCGGCACTGTACGCGTGGCCGCCGAAGTCCTGTTCACCGTTGACCGAGCCGATGGTGACGATCGCGCCCCGGCCCGAGGCGACCAGGTGCGGCAGGGCGGCGCGGGCGCAGCGGAAGGGGCCGGAGAGCGTGATGTCCAGGTCGCGTTCCCACTGCTCGTCCGGCTCGTCCTCGAAGAGCTCGGCGTCCTCGCTCGCCGCGTAGGCGTTGTTGACCAGGACGTCGAGCCGGCCGAAGGTCTCGACCGCGTACGCCACCGCCGCCTCCACCGCCGCACGGTCGGCCACGTCGCAGACGAGGGAGTCGGCGGTGCCGCCCGCCTCGCGTATCGCCGCCGCCGTGTCGGACGCGCGCTTCGCGTCGAGGTCCGTGACGAGGACCGAGGCCCCTTCCGCCGCCAGGCGGTGGGCCGTTGCCGCGCCGATGCCCTGGCCCGCGGCGGTGATCAGGATGCTGTAGCCGGCGAAGCGGGCAGATGTCACAGGTGTCATAGGGCCGACCGTACTGCTCTGACCAGCGCCTGGGCACGGGGGTCGGCGGTGACTCCCTTCTGGAGGCCGTTGGTGACATAGCCGAGCGCGATGCCGGACTCGGGGTCGGCGAAGCCGAGCGAACCGCCGCGTCCCGGGTGGCCGAAGGAGCCGGGTCCCAGCAGCGGGGCGGCCGGTCCGTGCAGCATGTAGCCCAGGCCGAAACGGGTGTTGACGACCAGGACCCGGTCCGGACCCGCCGACTCCTCCGTACGGGCCAGGGTGAGCGTGGCGGGGGCGAACAGCCGGCGGTGGCCGTCGACGGGGCCGATCATCGCGGCGTAGCAGCGGGCCAGGCCCCGGGCGGTCGCGATGCCGCCCGACGCGGGAAGTTCGGCCGCGCGGTAGGCGGGGTCGTTCTCGTCGGGGAACGGGTCGATCGCGCCGAACGCCCGCCGGGTCAGCGACTCCGGGTCGCGGTACGCCTCGACGACGGAGCGTTTGGGGCGTACGCGCAGGGCCCCCGACGCGCCTGCCGCGGCCGGAGGCTCCACGGGGCCGATGCGCCCGATGCGGTGGGCCTCGTCGGCGGGGAGCCCGAACCAGAAGTCGAGGCCGAGCGGGCGGGCGATCTCCTCGGCGATCCAGCGGCCGATGGTGCGGCCCGTGGCGCGGCGGACCAGTTCGCCGACCAGCCAACTGTAGGTCTGGGCGTGGTAGCCGTGGTCGGTGCCGGGCTCCCACTGCGGTCGCTGGGCGGCTACGGCGGCGGGCCCGGAGACGCCGTCGGCGGCCTCGGCGGGGGTGAGGGTGCGGTCCAGGGCCGGGACCCCGGCCCGGTGCGCGAGGAGGTCGCGGACGAGGACGCGTTCCTTGCCGTTCGCCGCGAACTCCGGCCAGTAGGTGGAGACCGGGGCGTCCAGGTCCACCTGCCCGCGCTGGTGGAGGAGGAGCGGGACGGCGGCGGCGATGCCCTTGCCGGCCGAGCGGACGATCTGGACGGTGTCGACGGCCCACGGTTCGGTGCCGTCGACGTCTCTCGTACCGGCCCAGAGGTCGACGACCTTGCGTCCGTGGCGGTAGACGGCGACGGCCGCGCCGCGCTCGCCCCGCTGCTCGAAGTTACGGACGAAGGCGTCCGCGACCGGTTCGTACCCGGGGGCCACCGTGCCCCGGACGTCCACGGCCCTGTCCGCGCTCACGGTCTCGGCTGCCCCCGCGCCGGATTTCGCTTCCGCGCCCGTACCCGTCGTGCTCACTCCCGCGCTCCCGCTCATCCCTCCATGGTGCACGTCCCGGCGGGGTGTTCGGGGAGCGGGTCTCCGTCACCACCGGGCTGTCACCATCTGTTTACGGTGCCGGAATGTCGACGGCTCCCGGGTCGAAGCCGAACGGCAGCTCCAGCCGGTGGGAGCGCATCAGCTCCTGGTCGCGCAGCAGGTCCTGCGTACGGTCGTCGGCGGCGATGACGCCCTCGCTGAGGATGACCGCGCGCGGGCAGAGCTCCAGGGCGTAGGGCAGATCGTGGGTGACCATGAGCACCGTGACGTCCAAGGACCGCAGGATGTCGGCCAGTTCGCGACGGGAGGCCGGGTCCAGGTTGGACGAGGGTTCGTCCAGGACGAGGATCTCCGGGTCCATCGCGAGGACGGTGGCCACGGCGACGCGGCGGCGCTGCCCGAAGGAGAGGTGGTGCGGCGGGCGGGCCGCGTACTCCTCCATGCCGACCTGCTTCAGCGCCCGCAGGACGCGTTCCTCCAGCTCCGGTCCGCGCAGTCCGGCGGAGGCGGGCCCGAAGGCGACGTCCTCGCGGACCGTGGGCATGAACAGCTGGTCGTCCGGGTCCTGGAACACGATGCCGACCCGGCGGCGGATCTCGGCCAGATTCCGCTTGGCCACCGGGAGCCCGGCGACCCGGACCGTGCCGGAGCCCGCCTCCAGGATGCCGTTGAGGTGCAGGACGAGCGTGGTCTTGCCCGCGCCGTTGGGGCCGAGGAGCGCGACGCGTTCGCCGCGGCCGACAGTCAGGTTCACCCCGAAGAGGGCCTGGTGGCCGTCGGGGTAGGCGTAGGCGAGGCCGCTGACTTCGAGCGACGGGGCGGCGGTCTCGGCGTCCTTCGGGGAAACGGTCACAGGGTCCATCCCAGCAGACAGATCGCGAGCGCGAGCACGGGGAGCGTCGCCGCGTACGCCCACTGCGTCCGGTCCGCTGTCACCTCGTCGATCACCGGCATCGTGCCCGTGTACCCCCGGCTCACCATGGCGAGGTGGACGCGTTCACCGCGTTCGTAGGAGCGGATGAACAGGGCCCCCGCCGAGGCGGCGAGCACCCGCCACTGCCGTACGCCGCGCGCCTCGAAGCCCCGGGAGCGGCGGGCGATCGCCATGCGCCGCATCTCGTCGGTGACGACGTCCCCGTACCGGATCATGAACGAGGCGATCTGCACGAGCAGCGGCGGCAGCTTCAGGCGCTGGAGGCCGAGCAGGACGGCGCGCAGTTCGGTGCTGGAGGCCAGGAGCACCGAGGCGGCGACGCCGAGGGTGGCCTTGGCCAGCACGTTCCACGCGCCCCAGAGGCCGGGGACGCTGACGGAGACGCCGAGGACGTTCGTCTGCTCGCCCGGCACCACGAACGGCATGAGCAGGGCGAACGCGACGAACGGTACCTCGACGACGAGCCGTTTCAGCAGGAAGCCGACGGGGATCCGGGCCACGGCAGCGACGGCGGCCAGCAGGGCGGCGTACAGCCCGAAGGCCCACATCGCCTCGCGCGGGGTGCAGACGACCACGAGCACGAAGCAGAAGACGGCGACGAGTTTGCAGTGCGGGGGCAGGCCGTGGACCGGCGAGGGTCCGTGCCGGTAGAGCTTGTGGGCGTGGCCCGCACCCATGTCAGGCGTTCTCGTGGTCGCGGTCGCGGGGCGCTTCGCCGGGCTCTTCCTCACGGCGGCGGACCACCCAGAACACCCCGGTGCCGACGACGACGGTGGCGCTGACGCCGATCACCCCGGCGAGGCCGCCGGAGAGCCGGGCGTTCGCGATGTCCCCGACGCCGTAGTCGGCGAGCGGGGAGTCGGCCGCGCCGTGCTCCGCCACCTTCTCGTCGATGCCCTGGTCGGCGGCGACCCGCTCCAGGCCGTCGGGGTCGGCGGAGGCGTAGAAGGAGACGAACCCGGCGAGGAGGAACGCCGAGACCAGCCCGGTGATCCAGAACCCGCGGGCGGACCGGTGCGCGGGGGCGGGTTCGGGGTCGCGGGTCGCGGCGGGCGCGTCGACCAGCTCCCCGTCGATCCGGAGCTTGAGGGGGGCGGCGATTCCGCGGACGCCGTGGACGAGGTCGGGGCGTACGGCCAGGACCGCGCCGACCGTCAGGGCCGTGATGACCGCTTCCCCGATGCCGATCAGGACGTGTACGCCGACCATGGCGGTGAAGACCTTGCCGATCGGGATCTCCGTGGTGCCGCCGATCCAGTAGAGCAGCGTGAAGGCGGCGGCCGACGCGGGTACGGACACGAGCGCGGCGACGAACGCCGAGGCCGTCGCGGACCGACGGGTGCGCGGCAGGAGGCCGGTGAGCAGGCGGAACACCACGTACGCGACGACGACGGTGACCACGCCCATGACGGTGATGTTCACGCCGAGCGCGGTGAGACCGCCGTCAGCGAAGAAGATGCCCTGCAGCAGCAGCACCACGGACAGGCAGAGCACCGCCGTCCAGGGTCCGACAAGGATCGCGGCCAGCGCCCCTCCCATCAGATGGCCGCTGGTACCGGCGGCCACCGGGAAGTTGAGCATCTGCACGGCGAAGATGAACGCGGCCACCAGACCGGCGAGCGGGGCGGTGCGCTCGTCGAGTTCGCGGCGCGCGCCGCGCAGGCTGACGGCGACCGCGCCGACCGCGAAGGCCCCGGCGGCGACGGAGACAGGTGCGTCGATGAATCCATCGGGTACATGCATGAGAGGGACTCCGCTTTCTGCAGTTCCGCACGGTGTCCGCGTCCGCTCGGCACGGACCTGCGGGCGGGGTCATGAACCCATCAATAATAGTGCTCTCCTGCAAAGTGTGCGCAAGAGCGGGAGTCCGGCAACTGAGATGCACCCACGGTCACGGTGGACTCTCACCGCGCCACTTCCGCGAAATATGGGACATTAGAGGGCAGAGCGATACATATAGGAGGAGCCGGCCTATGTCCCCTGTGATCGAAGAACACGCACGCGCCCGGCTCATCACCGATGGCCCTCTCACCCGTCCGGTCCCCGTCGACCTGCGCTACGACCCGGCCGACGAGCGGCGCACCGTCCACATAGGTCTGCCCGACGGCACCGACTGGGCGTTCGGCCGCGACCTTTTGGAACGCGGCCTGCGCACGCCGATCGAGCGCGGCGCCGTCCGCATCTGGCCCTGCGGCCGTACGCAGCTGATCGTGGAACTGCATTCGACGGACGGGGTCGAGGTGTTCCAGTTCGAGATCCGGACGCTGATCCGCTTCCTCGCTCGCACCCGCACGCAGACACCGGCGGCGCCACAGGACGCGGGGCGCAAACCGCAGCAGCCGTCCCGCACGACGCGTACGGACAAGGGCGCCCAGCCGGCCCACGGCTGAGCAACGGCCCGGATGGCACACAGGCGACCCTGCCGGGGTCGCCTATGCGGTACCAGCCCTTCACCCCGGTCATCGAGGCCCTGCGCGGCCTGCTGCTGGGCACCGAGATCGGCCACAACGGCCGGCCGGCCGTCGGCTGGAGCCTGGCCCTGGCCGTGCTCGGCCACCTGTGGTGGAAGTCGCTGTTCCGCCGCGACCCGGCGGCGCGCTGATCATGTGCGGCGCCCCGCCCGCGCCTCGCCGTACGCCGAAAGCCCGCACCCAGGAAGTCCGTGGGCAAGAGGAAAGCCCCCGTGCCGCTCGCACGGGGGCTTTCGCTGTGCCCCGGTCCCCGTCCCCACAGGTAACCGGCGCTTCCGGGACCGCGCTCCGCTCAGACGCGGACCCCGGAGTATCGACCGTCCGGGGACGGGTCAGACGCGGACGAGCTCACGCTCACCCTCGCCGCCGCCGTCACCGGGCCCGGCGGAACCGGACTCGTCGGTCAGCTGCTGCTGCAGCTTCTCGCCCTCCACGTCCACGTTGGGCAGCGCCCGGTCCAGCCAGCGCGGCAGCCACCAGGCCTTGCGGCCGAGCAGGGCCAGGACGGCGGGCACGATGGCCATGCGCACCACGAAGGCGTCGAAGAGGACGGCGATGGCGAGCGAGAAGCCGATCATCTTGATCATCTGCTCGCTGGAGCCGATGAAGCCGGCGAAGACCGCCATCATGATCACCGCGGCGGCCGTGACCACCCGCGCGCCGTGCTTGAAGCCGGTCACGACGGCCTGGCCCGGACTCTCGCCGTGGACGTACGCCTCGCGCATCCGGGTGACGAGGAAGACCTCGTAGTCCATCGCGAGACCGAAGACCACACCGACCATGAAGATCGGCATCATGCTCATGATCGGACCGGTCTGCTCGACGCCGAAGAGCGAGCCGAGCCAGCCCCACTGGAAGACCGCGACGACCGCACCGAGGGCCGCGACCACCGAGAGCAGGAAGCCCAGGGCCGCCTTCAGCGGGACGAGGATCGAGCGGAAGACCAGCATCAGCAGCAGGAACGCGAGGCCGACGACGAGCGCCAGGTAGGGCACCAGGGCGTCGTTCATCTTCTGCGAGAAGTCGATGTTCATCGCGGTGGCACCGGTGACCAGGACCTCGGCCCCGGTGTCGGCCTTGATGCTCTTGCCCGCGTCACGGATGTCGTGGACGACCTCCTCCGTGGCGTGGGAGGACGGCCGGTCCTTCGGGATGACCACGATCGTCGCGGTGTCGCCGGCCTTGTTGAACTGGGCCGGGGCGACGGCGACGACGCCGATGGACTCGATCTCCTCGGAGATCCGTGCGGCGGCGGCCTTGCCGTCGGAGCTGTTCTTCGTGTCGGCGACGACCATCAGCGGACCGTTGAACCCGGGGCCGAAGCCGTCCGAGAGCATGTCGTACGCCTGGCGCTGCGTGGTCGACTTCGGCTGGGCGCCGTCGTCGGGCAGGCCCATCTCCAGCGAGGCGGCCGGTACGGCGACGATGCCGAGGCCGAGGACGCCGACGAGCATGACCCAGACCGGCCGGCGCAGCACGAACCGAGCCCAGCGGGTGCCCATGTTCGGCTTGGCCTCGGGGCTCTTCTCCGCCTCGGCGGCCTTACGGGCCTTGCGGCCCATGACCCGCTTGCCCGCGAAGCCCAGCAGGGCCGGGACGAGGGTGAGGGCGATGACGACGGCGATCGCGACCGTTCCGGCGGCGGCGAAGCCCATCTTCGTCAGCATCGGGATGTTGACGACGGCGAGGCCCACCAGGGCGATGACCACGGTCAGACCGGCGAAGACGACCGCGGATCCGGCCGTGCCGACGGCCCGCCCGGCGGCTTCCTCGCGGTCCCGGCCGTCGGCCAGTTCGGCGCGGTAGCGGGAGACGATGAACAGGGCGTAGTCGATGCCGACCGCGAGGCCGATCATCATGGCGAGGGTCGAGGTGGTCGAGCCGAGATCCAGGACGTTGGCCAGCGCGGTGATCGTCGAGACCCCGATCCCGACCCCGATGAGCGCGGTCAGCAGCGGCAGCCCGGCGGCGACCAGCGAACCGAAGGTGATGACGAGGACGATCGCGGCGATGACGACGCCGATGATCTCGGCGGTCCCGGTGTGCGGCATGACCTGGAGGGCGTCGCCGCCGATCTCCACCTTCATGCCGCTCTTCTGCGCGTCCTTGCCCGCATCCTCCAGGGAGTCCCGGGTCGCGTCGGTCAGCTCCATGGAGTTGACCTGGTAGGAGACGGAGATGTACGCCGTCGAACCGTCCTGGCTCACGGCCTGCACCTGGAACGGGTCGTCGACCTTGGCGATCTGCTTCGAGCCGGACTGCAGCTCCTTGACGATGCCGGTGATCTCGCGCTTGTTCTCGGCGTCGGTCACCTTCTCGCCCTCGGGGGCCTTGAAGACGACCCGGGCGGTCGCGCCGTCGGCGCTGTTGCCGGGGTTGCGCTCTTCCAGGAGGTCGAAGGCGCGCTGCGCCTCCGTACCGGGGATCGAGAAGGAACTGGAGGTGGCGGTGGACGCGGTGGCCGCACCGATTCCGGCGACCGCCAGCAACGCCACCCAGATGAGGGCGACGAAGCCGCGGCGGCGGAAGGTGAGCCGTCCGAGCTTGTAGAGGAAAGTGGCCACGGGGGCGTACTCCCGGTCAGGTCGTATGAGTGGAAATCGGGCGTGCGAAACCAGCCCGACGACGAGAGCGGCGTGTCAGGTGGAGCTTCGGGGAGAGGGCCGTGCGGGCGGGACGTGCCGTACGCGGGGAACAGACCGTACGGGCAGTGGTGCGGGGACGTCAGACGCCGAGGGCGGGGAGAACCACGGAGTCCACGTAATCCATGAGGAACGCCTGGTCGAGCGGGCGGTCCTCGATCAGCTGCCGGGCGGCCAGCGCGCCGACCAGCATGTGCGGGATGTACTTCAGCGCCGGATTGTCCGGACGCAGCTCGCCCCGGTCCACCGCCCGTTGCAGCAGCTGGTCGAGCCCGGTCATCTCCGGCTCGATCAGCAGCTCGCGCAGGGCCTGGAGCAGCTCGGGGTTCTCGTGGACGGCATGGCTCAGACCCCGCATCAGCGCGGCGTCCTTCTCCATCTGGCAGTCGTCGGTCCGGCTCAGCGCGGCACGGAAGTCACCGCGCAGCGAGCCGGTGTCGATGTCCGCGAGGCTCCCCGGCTTGTCGTGCCGCAGCGCCTTCACGACCAGCTCGGGCTTGGAGCCCCACTGGCGGTAGAGAGTGGCCTTGCTCGAATGGGCACGGGCGGCGACGGCGTCCATGGTCAGGGCGTCGTAACCGACCTCGCGAAGCAGGTCGAGGACGGCCTCGTAGAGCTCGCCCTCACGTTCGGGGGTCAGCCTGGTGCGTGCCATGTGCCGACCTCCTTCGCCTGCCTGTCCACCGGTCCAGCGTTCCGTTCATCATCGAACGAAACCGTTTCGTACACCTGAACCGTACCCCCACCCGCCAGCGAAACGAAATCGTTTCGCTTGTGTCGTGCACCACAAGTTGCCCCGGGCCCCGCGCACCGAAAACATTGGGGGGTGAGCGACGACGTGGCGTATCTCCGTTTCCCGCACCTCCACCAGGACTTGCTGTGCTTCGCGGCCGAGGACGACCTCTGGGTCGCCCCCCTCGCCGCCGCCGGGCACCGGCCCGGACGCGCCTGGCGGGTGACCGTCGACCGGACCCGGGTCAGCCATCCCCGCTTCTCGCCCGACGGCACCTCCATCGCCTACACGACCTGGCGGACCCTGGACCCCGAGATCCATCTCGCGCCCGTGGACGGCGGTCCGGCGCGCCGGCTCACCTACTGGGGCTCGACGGACGCCCGGGTCTGCGGCTGGAGCCCCGATCCGGGCGACGCCTGCCAGATCCTCGCCGTCTCCTCGCACAACCAGCCGTTCTCGTACTTCTCCTGGGCCTACAGCGTCCCCACCGACGGCAGCCCCGGGGGCAGGCTCCCCTGGGGCCCGGTCTCCGACATCGCGGTCGCCGACATCGACGGCGAGCGCCGCACCCTGCTGCTCACCGGCACGCCCCCGCACGAACCGGCCGCCTGGAAGCGTTACCGGGGCGGGGCCATGGGCCGCCTGTGGCTGCACGGCGAGCGGCTGCTCCCGGACATCGACGGGCACCTCGCCAACCCGATGTTCGTCGGCCGCCGCATCGCGTTCCTCTCCGACCACCAGGGCGTCGGCAACCTCTACTCCTGCCGGACGGACGGCACCGATCTGCGCCGGCACACCGACCACGACGCCTTCTACGCCCGCAACGCCTCCAGCGACGGGCACCGGGTGATCTACCAGTGCGCGGGCGAGCTGTGGCTGGTCGAGGACCTGGAGTCACCCGACGCCACCCCACGCAAGCTGGAGGTACGCCTCGGGGGCCCGCGCACCGGCCGCCGCGTCCACCAGGTGCCCGCCGCCAGCAACGTCGACTCGCTCTCCGTCGACGAGACGGGCCGGGCCAGCGCCGTCACCGTACGCGGCAGCCTCTACTGGCTCACCCACCGCGACGGCCCCGCCCGCACCATCGCCGACACCCCGGGCGTACGGGTGCGGCTGCCGGAGATGCTCGGCAGCGGCGGGCAGGTCGCGTACATCACCGACGCGGAGGGCCCGGACGCGGTCGAGATCGCCTATCTGCCGCGCGCCAGCGGCGACCGGCCGCCGCGCAGGCTCGCCACCGGGCTGCTGGGCCGGGTCCAGGAGATGATCTCCGACCCGGACGGCAGCCGCCTGGCCATCGCCTCGAACGACGGCCGCCTGCTGCTCCTGGACACGGGTGAGGAAGAGGCCGAGGGGGAGCCCCTGGAAGCCGTCGAGAAGGCCCCCAGTGGCTCGACCCGCGCCGACCTCCACGCGGCCACCGGCGCGGCGACCCCGGACAGCGCCGTTCCGGCCGACGAGCACCCCGGGCTCACCGAGCTGATCCGCTCGGTCAACGGCCCGGTCCGCGATCTGGCCTTCTCCCCCGACGGCGACTGGCTGACCTGGTCCCACCCGGGCGTCGGCCGCTCACTGCGGCAGATCAAGCTGGCCCGGATCTCCGGCCCCGGCGCACCGGCGATCGTGGACGTCACCAACGGCCGCTTCGAGGACGAGAACCCGGTCTTCACGGAGGACGGCCGCTATCTGGCGTTCCTGTCCTGGCGCGGCTTCGACCCGGTGTACGACGTCCACACCGGCGACCTGTCCTTCCCGCTGGGCTGCCGCCCGTACCTGGTCCCGCTCTCCTCGGCGACCCCGTCGCCCTTCGCGCTCTCCCCCGACGGGCGCCCGGCGGCGGGCGGCCTGGACCCGGTGGACGTGCCGGAGGGCGGCACGTCGGAGGGGTCGACGGTGATGGTGGAGTTCGAGGGGCTGGAGAGCCGGGTGACGCCGTTCCCCGTCTCCGCGTCCAAGTACTCGGCGCTCGCCCCCGTGAGCGGCGGCGGTCTGGTCTGGCTGCGCTGGCCGATCTCGGGGGCGCTGGGCGAGACGTTCGCCAACCCGGCCGACATGTCGGGGCGGCCCACCCTGGAGCACTTCAACATCGCGAAGGCCCGCAGGACCGAACTGGTCGACCACCTCGACTGGTTCGCGGTCAGCGGCGACTGCTCGCGCCTCGTCGTGATGGACGACGGCGAACTGCGCGCCGTCCCCGCCACCGAGCCGGGCGACGGCGACACCACGGTCTACCTCGACCTGCGCCGCATCCTGCACGAGGTCGACCCGGGGGCGGAGTGGCGGCAGGCGTACGGGGAAGCGGGCCGGATCATCCGCGACTACTTCTGGGAACCGGACATGTGCGGCATCGACTGGGACGGGGTGCTGGAGCAGTACCGCCCCTTGGTCGAACGGGTCGCGTCCCCCGACGAGTTCGCGGATCTCCTGCGCGAGGTGCTGGGCGAGCTGGGCACCTCGCACGCGTACGTCTCCCCCGCCCGCCGCAACGAGGGCCCGCCGCACTACCAGCGGGCGATCGGCCTGCTGGGCGCCAACCTGGTCTGCCGGGAAGGCGCTTGGGTGGTCCAACGCATCCTGCCCGGCGACTCCTCGGACTCCAAGGCGCGTTCACCGCTGGCCGGTACGGGGATCAGGGAGGGCGCGGTCCTCACCCATGTCGACGGCCGGCCGGTGGACCCGGTGGCGGGCCCCTACCCGCTGCTGACGGCGGCGGGCGGCACCACGGTGGAGCTGACCTTCTCCCCGGCGGGTGGCGGCCCGTCCCGCCGGGTGGCGATCATGCCACTGGTGGACGAGCGCCCGCTGCGCTACCAGGACTGGGTGGCCAAACGCCGGGACGTCGTAAGGGAGTTGAGCGGCGGAAAGTGCGGCTATCTGCACATCCCGGACCTGGGCGGCTCCGGCTGGGCCCAGTTCAACCGGGACCTGCGCCTGGAGGTGGCCCGGCCCGCGCTCATCGTGGACGTACGGGGCAACGCGGGCGGCCACATCAGCGAGCTGGTCGTGGAGAAGCTCACCCGCACGATCCTCGGCTGGGACCTGACCCGTAACGCGCAGGCGGTCAGTTACGCCTCCAACGCGCCGCGCGGCCCGGTCGTCGCCCTGGCCGACGAGGCGACCTCCTCGGACGGCGACATGATCACCGCCGCGTTCCGCCTGCTGAAGATGGGGCCCGTGGTGGGCCAGCGCACCTGGGGCGGGGTGGTCGGCATGACCGGCCGCCACCGGCTCGGCGACGGCACGTCGATCACGGTGCCGATGAACGCGGCCTGGTTCGACACGTACGGCTGGTCGGTGGAGAACCACGGTGTGGAGCCGGACGTGGAGGCCCTGCGCACCCCGCTGGACTGGGCGGAGGGCCGGTACGCGGTCCTGGACGACGCGGTCCGCCTGGCGCTGGACCTGCTGGCGGCCCACCCGGCGGCGACGCCCCCGTCCTACGACACGGCACCGAACCTCCGCAGGCCGCCGCTCCCGCCGAGGTGACGCCCGGTCAGGCCTACGGGCGATCCCCCGTGCGTGGGAGGTGAGCACCCGTCCGGGCGCTCCGGGCGGGCGCTCACGCGTGGGCGGCGGACACGATGGGAGGGGCTGCCCACGTACGAGGGAGAAGCATGACCGAGAACCGCTCGGACCAGATCGCACGCGGTCGGCCCGGGGAGGACCCCAGCCCGGCCCCCGCCCCGCCCGACCTGCGGCGGATCGGGGCCCACCCGGACTTCTGGTACCCGGTCGCCCTCTCCCGGAGCGTACGGAGGGAAGGGGTGGCCGCGGCCGTGTTCGCCGGGGAGCGCATCGCGCTCTACCGCGCCCGAAGCGGCGCCGTCCACGCGCTGGAGGACCGGTGCGCCCACCGGCAGGTGCCACTGAGCATGGGCGTCGTGGACGGCGAGACGCTCCGCTGCTGCTACCACGCCTGGGCCTACCGCGGCGACGGTCGCATCTCGCAGATCCCCTACCTCGCCAAGGGCGACGCCCGGCCGCCGCGCGGTGTGCGCGCCTATCCGGTGCGCGAGGCGTACGGCCTGGTGTTCGTCTTCCCGGGCGACCCGGAGAAGGCGGCGGTCACCCCGCTGCCGGACATTCCCGCCTTCGCCTCACCGCACTACAGGACGATGACGTTCTCCCGGACCGTGCGCTGCCACTACTCGTTCCTGCACGAGAACCTGCTCGACATGAACCACCAGTTCCTCCACCGGGGCGTGGTCGGCAAGCTCCAGCCGAAGCTGCTGGGGTACGAGAGCGGCCCGGCGTCGGTGGAGGCCCGCTATCTGTTCACCCACACCGGCGGCAGACGCAACCGCAGCGCGAGCCTGCTCGCCGCCGAGGGCCTGGGCGGGCGGCCGTCCAGCGACGTCATGACCATCCGCACCGAGTACCCCTACCAGACGCTGGACCTGGTCCCGGAGAAGGCCGACCACCCGGCGCTGCGGCTCTGGGCGGTATACGTGCCCGAGGACGCGGAGCAGCGCGTCTGCCACGCGTACGGGCTGCTCATGATCGAGAAGCCCAGGATTCCGGCCGCGTTGAGCGTGGCCTGGCCGTTCATCCGGCACTTCACCGAACGGGTCTTCGCGGAGGACCGCATGGCCGTCGAGGCCGAACAGCGGGCGTGGGACGAGCAGGGCGAGGACCGCAACCACGAGGTCTTCTCGCTGATCCTGGACGTCCGCGACGTCCTGCGCGCGAACGGCGTGCCCATTTCCCGCCCGTCCGGCGATTGAGGACATCCTTTTTGGCCCGCGCCCCGGGGAGGGCGGGCCCCTCACAAGAAGGAGGCGCACCCGGTCACCCGGGTGCGCCTCCTGACGCGACGCGTACGCACGCGCTGACCGCAGCACGCACGCGTCACACCTCAACGACCGTCAACGGTCAAAACGCTCGCGCGCCTGGTCCGCGGCGTCCTGGGCACGGTCCTTCATGCCCGAGGAGGAGTCCGACCGCTGGTCGCGGGCCTGGGAGGCCCGGTCCTGGGCCTGGTCCTTGCCCTGACCGGCCTTCTGCTTGGCCTGGTCGGCGAGCTCCTGCGCCTTGTCCTTGAACTGGTCTGCGATACCCATGCTGTTCACTCCTGTGGAATGCGTGGGACGGATGTGGGGGTGGCCCCCAGCGGGGCCGTGCTCAGCGTTGCACGACCCGACATCCCGCGCATTTCGGACCACTACCCACCGTGAGGTGGGGCCGGCCCACCCCGTTACGTACGCTCCGCACGCTCCGCACGCGCGTCCTGGTCCGCCGCTCCCCCGGCCCCCACCAAGCCCTTCGACACGGTGTGCAGGCGCGGTTCGAAGCGCCGCATCTCGCGCTGTCCGCCGAGCGCGATGACCGAGGGCAGGTAGCCCCGGACCGACTGCATCCCGCGCAGCCACCACTGGGCGTAGACGTGCGGGGAGCGCCGCGCGATACCGTCCACGATCCGGTCGACGGCCGGGCCGAGCGGGTAGGTGCGGTTCATCGGCCACGGCAGCCGCTGCCGCAGTTCCCGCATCACGTCGTCCTGGTCCGCGCCGCGCACCATGTCGGTGTCGGTCCAGGAGAGGTAACCGACGCCGACCTTGACGCCCTTGTAGCCGACCTCGGCGCGCAGGCTGTGCGCGAAGGCCTCGACGCCCGACTTGGACGCGCAGTACGCGGTCATCATCGGGGCCGGGGTGATCGCGGCCAGCGACGCTATCTGCAGGAAGTAGCCGCGGCTCTCCGTCAGCACCGGCAGGAAGGCCCGCCCGGTGACCGCGCCGCCGATGAGGTTGACCTCGATGACCCGCCGCCAGGCGGCCGGGTCGGAGTCGGCGAACGGGCCGCCCGCGGCGACGCCCGCATTGGCGACGACCACGTCGACCTTGCCGAACCGCTCCTTGACCTCACGCGCCACCTGGGCCATCGCCTCGTGGTCGGTGACGTCGGCGAACCAGTGGTCGCTCTCGCCGTGCAGCCGGTCGGAGACCTGCTTCAGCTCGTCCGGCTCCAGGCCGACGAGCGCGAGGGTCGCCCCGCGTGCGGACAGCTTGCGGGCGAGCAGTTCGCCCACACCCCGGGCCGCGCCGGTGACGACGACGACCTGGCCCTCCAGATTCCGCTTGCCGCTCATGCGACATCCTCCTTCTCCGCCGTGGCGGCCGCGCCCGTGGTGACGTACCGGGTGACCAGCTCCCTGATTTTCGCCGAAACGGCCTCCGGGGCCTCGACCGGCGTCATGTGTCCCATGCCCGTCAGCTCGGTCAGGCCGAGGCCGACCGGCAGGGCGTCCGCGATGGCCCGGGCGTGCACCGGCGGTGTCAGCCGGTCGTCCGTGCCGGCGATCACCGCGGTCGGCACCCGCAACTCCCGTACGCCACCGGCGAGATCCAGCTCGCCCAGCACATGGCCCCACTCCACCCGGGCGCGGCGCGGGCAGGCGTGCACGATCCGGGCGCAGGCGTCGACCCGGTCCGGCGCCGAACCCCGCCCCATCGTGGCGTACTTGAGGATCTTCCTGGAGACCGGGGTCACCGGCCCGAGGGGGGCTTTCGCACCCAGTACGGCGGTGGTGAGCCGGGTCCGCAGCGCACCCGCGCGGAGCGGCAGGACCAGGGCCTCGGCGGCCAGCCGCGTGGCTCCGGTGGAACAGAGCAGCACGGCTGCGGCGTGTTCGCGCAGTCCGGGGCGGGAGGCCGCCGCCATCACCGTCATGCCGCCCATGGAGTGCCCGGCGACCACCGCCTTCCGGCCCGGGGCGAGCGTCGCGGCGAGGACCGCTTCGAGGTCGTCGGCCAGCGCGTTCGTGCTGTAGCCGCCGGGGCCCGGCTCGGGAGAGAGCCCGTGGCCGCGCTGGTCGTAGGCGATGACGCGGTGGTCGGCGGCCAGCTCGCGGATCTGGGCGTCCCAGAAGCGGGTGTTGCAGGTCCAGCCGTGGGCGAGGACGACAGCGGGCGCGTCCTCGGGGCCGTGCAGTTCGACGTGGATCCGCGCACCGTCGGCGGACCGTACGGTCGACTGGGCGGCGGGCACGGGCGGGACGGTGTCGCGGTGCAGGAGCCGGCTCATCGCGTGGCCTCCTCGGCGACGGGCCCCGCGTCCGGTGCGGCGGCGGTCACGGTCTCGCGGTCGGTGGGGCCGGGCTGCTCGGGGACGCGTCCGGTGCCGGCGGTCCGCCGCTCACCACCCGCGACGCCGGCCCGGACGACGTCGTACTCCCCGAGGTCCACCGACCGGGTCTGGCGCCGGAACTCACCCGTCGTGCCCGGCCAGACGGTCGTGTTGCGGCCCGCCTCGTCCAGGTACCAGCTGGTGCAGCCGCCGGTGTTCCACACCGTGCGCTTCATCCGCTGCTGGACCTTGTCGTTCCACGCGGTGACGGAGCCGGACCGGGCGTCGAGCGCGGCGCGTCCGCCCAGCACGTTCAGCTGGCGGAGGTAGTCGGCCATGTAGTTCAGCTGGGACTCGATCATCAGGATCATCGAGGAGTTCCCGAGGCCCGTGTTGGGGCCGATGATCGTCATCCAGTTGGGGAACCCCGAGGCGGTCGCGCCGCGCAGCGAGTTCATCCCGTCCTTCCAGGTCTCGGCGAGGGTGATGCCCTCCGCTCCGACGACCCGCTCGGCGATCGGCATGTCCGTCACGTGGAAGCCGGTGCCGAAGATGATCGCGTCGACCTCGGCCTCGGTGCCGTCGGCGGCGACGGCCGTGGAGCCGCGTATCTCGCTGAGCCCGGAGGCGACCACGTCCACGTTGGGCTGGGCGAGCGCCGGGTAGTAGGTGCTGGAGAGCAGGATCCGCTTGCAGCCGATGCGGTAGTCGGGGGTCAGCCTGGCCCGCAGGGCCGGGTCCTTGATGGCCCGCGCCATGTTGGACTTGGCTATCTTCTCCACCAGACCCAGCTGGTCGGGGTGCTTGGTGAAGGCGCTGACCTGCAACTCCCGTATGCCCCACAGCAGTCCGCGGCGCGCGGTGCCGGTGACGGGGACCGCCCGGTGGAGGGCGCGCTCGGCCTTGCTGATGGTGCGGTCCATGCGCGGCATGACCCACGGCGGGGTGCGCTGGAAGAGCGTGAGCTTCGCGGTCTTCGGCTGTATCGCCGGGACGATCTGGATCGCGGAGGCGCCGGTGCCGACCATCGCGACGCGCTTGCCGGCCAGGTCGTAGTCGTGGTCCCAGCGCGCGGAGTGGAAGACCTTGCCGGGGAAGGAGTCGAGCCCGGGTATGTCGGGCATCTTGGGGTCGGAGAGCGGACCGGTGGCGGAGACGACGACGTCCGCGTGGAGCGTGGTCCCGTTGGCGGACTCGATCACCCAGTACAGGTTCTCCTTGTCCCAGCTCATCAGCTTCACCTCGTGGTTCAGCCGGATGTGCGGGCGGAGACCGAAGGTGTCGGCGACGCGCTCCAGATAGGCCCGGATGTGCTCCTGGCCGGAGAAGGTGCGCGGCCAGTCCGGGTTGGGCGCGAAGGAGAAGGAGTAGAGGTGGGACGGTACGTCGCAGGCGCAGCCGGGATAGCTGTTGTCCCGCCAGGTGCCGCCCACCGAGGCGGCCCGCTCCAGGACGACGAAATCGGTGATGCCTTCGCGGCGCAGCCGGACGGCGGCCCCCAGGCCCCCGAATCCGGTTCCGATCACCGCCACACGTACGTGCTCCTGCTGGGCCATGCTGCCGCCTCCCGCGGTACGTCACGCGACTCCGCCAGCAATCACTGGCATGGTTCGGAGAGTAGAGCAGGACCGTACTGATGGGTAGGGGGCGGACCAAGGAAAGTTACCGGCGGTACAACATAGGGTGCCTCTGTGGCTGAAGGACGCGAGCACCGCGAATACCGCATGGAGGAGCTGGCCAAGGAGGCCGGCATCACCGTGCGGACCCTGCGCTTCTACCGGGAGCGCGGACTGATCCCGCCACCGCGCCGCGAGGGCCGGATCGCCTGGTACGACGACCACCACCTGGCCCGACTGCGGACCATCGCGGGCCTGCTGGAGCGCGGCCACACACTCAACGGCATCGCCGATCTGGCGGCCACCTTCGAGAGCGGCCGCGATGTCGCCGAGGTGCTGGGCCTGGGCGAACCGACCGAGGAGACCCCGGTCCGGCTCACCCCGGAGCAGCTCGCGGACTACTTCGAGGGCGAGGTCACGCCGGAGAACCTCGCCGCCGCACTGGACCTGGGCTATCTCGCCACCGACGGGGACGAGATCGTGCACATCAGCCGCCGCCTCCTGGAGGTGTCGGCCGAGCTCGTACGGGAAGGGGTGCCGCTGTCCACGGTGCTCTCCTCGGGCCGCCGCGTCCGCGAGCACGCGGAGGCGCTCGCGGAAATCTTCGTACGCGTACTGCATGCCCATACGAAGGAGACCGAACCCGCCCAACTCCGGCCCCTGGCCCGCGCGGTGGTGGACGCGGAGCTGTCGATGGCCCTGGACCGGAGGCTGCGCCGCGAGGACGGCACGCAGCCCCCGAAGGCGTAAGCCCGCGCGACCGCCCCTGGTGGGGTCTACCGCTCGTAGACGACCGTGACGGGCGCATGGTCGCTCCAGCGCTCGCCGTGCGTGGCCGCCCGCTCGACCCAGGCCTTCACCGCACGCCCGGCCAGCCCCGGGGTCGCCATCTGGTAGTCGATACGCCAGCCGGTGTCGTTGTCGAAGGCCCGCCCCCGGTAGGACCACCAGCTGTACGGCCCCTCGACATCCGGGTGCAGCGACCGCACGACGTCCACGTACGCGGCCTCCTCCAGGACCCGGGTGAGCCAGGCGCGCTCCTCGGGGAGGAAGCCGGAGCTCTTGCGGTTGGCCTTCCAGTTCTTCAGGTCGGCCTCCTGGTGGGCGATGTTCCAGTCACCGCAGACGACGACCTCGCGGCCGTCCGCCGCCGCCCGCGCCTTCAGCCCCTGGAGGTAGGGCAGGAAGGACGCCATGAAGCGCTCCTTCTCGTCCTGGCGCTCGGTGCCGACCTCGCCGGAGGGCAGGTACAGGCTGGCGACGGTGACCCCGGGAAGGTCGATCTCGACGTACCGACCGCTCGTGTCGAACTCCTCGGCCCCGGGGACTCCGTGTCCGCCGAAGCCGATCTGGACCCGCTCGGGGGCCAGCCGCGAGTAGAGCGAGACGCCCGCGCGACCCTTGGCGGCGGCGGGCGCGTGGACGGTGTGCCACCCTTCGGGGGAGCCCACCCCTTCGGGCAGCTGGGCGAGCTCGGCCCGCACTTCCTGGAGGCAGACCACGTCGGCGTCGGTCCCCGCCAGCCACTCGACGAAGCCCTTCTTGGCGGCGGCGCGGAGCCCATTAACATTCACACTGGTAACGGTCAGCATCCCCGAACAGTACCTACTCCACCCCCACGCACAGATATACGATAGCCAGCATGCTTATTCACCCGCGGCCCTTCGACCACCCCGACGCCGTCAAACTCAACGACCAGGTGCAGCTCGAATACGCGGTGCGCTACGGCGACGAGGGCGATGTCACACCGCTCGACCCGTCGATGTTCGTGCCGCCGCACGGTCTGTATCTGCTCGCCTACGACGAGCAGGAGCGCCCGGTGGCGACCGGCGGCTGGCGGACCCAGAACCTGAACGCCGACGGCTACGAGGACGGCGACGCCGAGATCAAGCGGATGTTCGTGATCCCCGAGGGCCGGGGCCTGGGCCTGGCCCGCCGGATGCTCGCCGCCCTGGAGGAGGACGCCCGGGCCGCGGGCCGGACCAGGATGGTCCTGGAGACCGGCGACCGGCAGCCCGAGGCCGTCGCGCTGTACACCTCGTGCGGCTACACCGTCTGCGACGTGAAGTTCGGCCACTACCGGACGTACGACAGCAGCATCTGCATGGCGAAGCCGCTGCGGCAGCCGTAGCGGCCGGTACAGGGCGGTCGGTCACGCGCTCCGGTACGAGGCGGTCGTCACGCACCCCCGTCGAGCACCAGGAGCACATGCTCGTCCTCGCCGTGTCGCACCGCGCCGGTCGCCGTGAACCCGCACTTCTCCAGCAGGCGAACCGAGCCGGTGTTGCCGACCGCCGGGTCCGCGTACAGCGGGCGGGCCGTCTCCCGCTCCAGGAACGCGGTCAGCGCCCCGGTGCCGATGCCCCGGCCCCAGTACGCACGGCCGAACCAATAGCCGATGAAGCGCCGGTCCTCCTCCCACCAGGCCACGATGTTCCCCGCGGTCTCCCCGTCCACGACGACCGTCTGCACGAAGTTGGCGGGATTCCCCAGCACCCGCGTCCTCCAGTGCGACATGAACGCGTCCCTCTGGCGGGGAGCGAACCGCGACCGCCGGGCCGCCTCCGGATCGTGCTCGTACGCGAGGAAGACCTCCAGGTCCTCGGCCACGACATCCCTGAGCTGCACGCTGTTTTCCATGCCGACCGAGTCTGGCACCCGCCACTGACAATTGGCCCGGCCGCTCACCTCGGGGTGGCCAGCACCTGCGTCCAGTAGGGGCCGCGCGGGGAGTCGGCGATGCCCACGCCCACGTGGACGAAGTCGCAGTTGAAGATGTCGTCGTCGCGGCCGGGGCTGTTGCGCCACTCCTCGACGACCGCGGCCGGATCGCTCATGCCGGTCGCGATGGTCTCCCCCACGGCCGACCACGCGTAGCCGGTGGCGCCGACCCGGTCGCCCGCGCCCCGGCCCGAGGAGTCGGTGTGGTCGAAGTAGTTCCGCGCGGCCATGTCCTCGGAGTGCCGCTGGGCGACCTCGGTCAGCCGGGGGTCGGTCTCCAGCTCCGGGCAGCCGTTCGCGGCGCGCAGGGTGTTGACCCGGGTGACCACGCGGGCGTCCGGGCCGGGGCGCGGCGCGGGCGCCGGCGAGGCGGAGGGCGACGGGGGGACGGTGGGCGGCCGGGTGGCGGCGGTCCGGCTCGGGGTCGGCGTGGGCGAGACCGCGG
>NZ_QWFA01000389.1 GCF_003501885.1 Streptomyces globisporus | reverse complement strand
GCCCCCGACGACCCCCGACCCCTCGCCGCGACCTTCTACGAACAACGCCCCGCCTTCCACTGGCACCCCGGCCTCCTCCTCGACGGCGCCAGCCTCCAAGTCCCCTTCCTCGCCGACCTCGTCACCCTCGCCGACCCCACCAGCCCCTGGACCTTCCTCAACTACCTCCGCACCCGCGACCGCCTCTTCCCCTTCTACTTCGCCGAGCGCTTCCACATCCAACGAGCCGAATACGACGCCTACTGCCGCTGGGTCACCGAACAACTCCCCGGCCTCCACTTCGGCCACCAGGTCGACGCCGTCCGCTGGAACACCGCCCGCACCCTCTTCGAAGTCGACTTCACCCAACTCGACCGCGACGGCGAAGCCGAAGCACTCGGCCGCGCCTACACCCGCCACATCGCCCTCGGCATCGGCACCGAACCCTTCGTCCCCGAACCCCTCAAACCCCTCGCCGAAGCCGAAGCCGTCCCCGTACTCCACTCCGCCGACTACCTCCGCCACCGCGAACGGCTCCTCACCGCCGACCACATCACCGTCATCGGATCCGGCCAGTCCGGCGCCGAGATCTTCCTCGACCTCCTGCGCGCCCGCCCCGAAGGCGCCGAGAAGATCCACTGGCTCGCCCGCACCCAGGCCTTCGCCCCCATGGAATATTCGAAGCTCGGCCTGGAGCACTTCACCCCCGACTACAGCCGCTACTTCCACGCGCTCCCCGAATCCGCCCGCGACGAACTCGTCCCCCGCCAATGGCAGCTCCACAAAGGCATCGACGCCGACACCATCGCCGCCATCCACGACGAGCTCTACCGCCGCACCCTCCACGGCGGGTGGCCCGACGCCACCCTCACCCCCGGCGTCCACGTCCGCACCGCCGGACGCCTCGCCAACACCCGCGTCGAACTCCACCTCGAACACACCCAACAAGGCACCCGCAGCCGCCTCACCACCGACGCCGTCATCCTCGCCACCGGCTACCGCGAACGCCCCCTCGACGCCCTCCTCGGCGGCCTCGACCCCTACCTCCGCCGCGACGCCTCCCACCGCCCCCGCATCGACGACCAGTACCGCCTCGTCCTCGACCCCACCGTCACCGGACACGTCTACGTACAGAACGCCGAACGCCACACCCACGGAGTCGGCGCCCCCGACCTCGGCCTCGCCGCCTGGCGCAGCGCCACCATCCTCAACAACCTCACCGGCGCCAACCCCTACCCCCTCCCCGAACGCACCGCCTTCACCACCTTCGGCCTCACCC
>NZ_QWFA01000388.1 GCF_003501885.1 Streptomyces globisporus | reverse complement strand
CTGCCGGCGGTGGGGACGGGTGCGAACGCGGTTGGCGGGTAGCCGGGCGGTAGGAGCACACATCCGGATGCGGAGGTTCCGTCACGGCGCTCCGCTTTCGCGTGCCGATGCCGATGCCGATGTCGACAGGGAAGAGCCAGGTGACCTCATCATGAGCACAGCAGGACGGCAGACCCCCACCACCGGCGATGAACCGGTGGGCGTTCTCGTCTCACGTGCCTCGCAGCAGATCTCGGAACTGGTCCGCGAGGAAATGCAGCTGGCACGTTCGGAGATGGCGGAGAAGGGCAAGCGCTTCGGTAAGGGCGGCGGCCTGTTCGGAACCGCGGGGATCGTCGGCATCCTGGCGGCTCAGGCCCTGGTGGCGACCTGCATCGCCGCACTCGCGCTGGCCCTGCCGCTGTGGGCGGCGGCCCTCATCGTGACGGCCGTGCTGGCCGCGGTGGCCGGAGCAGCCGCCCTCGCGGGCAAGAAGCAGATCGCCCGCGCCGGAACCCCCACGCCGGAGCAGACCATCGACAGCGTCAAGGCCGATCTGGCCGAGGTCAAGGAGAGGGCTCACCGATGAACGACGAGTCACAGAACAAGATGGGTTCCCCCACCCCCGAAGAACTGCGCGAGCAGGTCGAGCGCACGCGCGACGAACTCGGCCAGACCGTCGAGGCATTGGCGGGCAAGGCCGACGTCAAGGCGCAGGCGAAGGAGAAGACCGCGGCGGCGAAGAAGCAGGCTGCGGAAAAGTCTGCCGAGCTGAAGGAACAGGCCGCGGAGAAGTCCGCCGAGCTGAAGGTCCAGGCCGCGGAGAAGACGGCGGCGGTCAAGGAACAGGCCGCAGCCGCCACCGCCCAGATCCGCGAGAAGACCGCGCAGGCCGCACAGGCGGTGAAGGACAAGACGCCGGAACCCGTGCAGGAGAAGACCGCACAGGCCGCCACGCGCGCTGCTGGTCGCCTTCCTGCTGATACGCCGCGGCCGGGGGGGTAACAAGTGAAGGCGTCCACGATCGCGTACAAGCCGATGGGGTTCGCCCTCGGCGCGGTCAGCGGCATGATCGCGAGCGCCGTGTTCAAACAGACGTGGAAGGTCATCGAAGGCGAGGGGGACGCCCCCGACGCCCTCGACGAGGACCGCCCGTGGCGGCAGATCCTTCTCGCCGCCGCCGTACAGGGCGCGATCTTCGCCGTGGTCAAGGCCACCGTCGAACGCTCGGGCGCCCAGGCGACCCGACGCGTCACAGGCACCTGGCCGGCGTGACCCGTTGCGGTGTCGGCCAGGCGTGCCCAGGTTCGGGTCATCCGGATCCGGATCGCGGCGGATACGCCGGTCGGCCCCGCGAGACTCCTCGCATGGAGCACGGATGAACGAGGACGACCAGACCTCCGAGCCTCAGTGGGCAGTCCCACCCGAGGGCGGCTGGACCGCCGACGACCTGGACACACTCCCGAATCTGCCTCCGCACACGGAGCTGATCGACGGAAGTCTCGTGTTCGCCTGCCCGCAGACGCTCTTCCACTCGCGTGCCACCAGTTTCTTCGGGGAGCATCTGCGCGCCGCAGCTCCACCCGGTACGCACACGATCAGCCGCTTCACCATCGACATCGATCGGCACAACCGTCCCGAACCCGATGTGGTCGTCGTGTCGGCCCCTGTCGTCCGGAGCATGGACCAGACCCGGTTGCCCAGCGATTCCGTGCTCCTGGTGGTCGAGGTGGTCTCCGAGGATTCATTGTCCCGCGACCGGGAGACCAAGCCCGTGCAGTACGCCCGCGCGACCATCCCCCACTACTGGCGGGTGGAGAACCACGACGGGCGTGCCGTGGTGTACGTCTTCGAGCGGGAGCCGGCCACCGGCGCGTACCCCTCGACCGGGATCTTCCGCGACCGGACGAAGGTGTCGGTGCCCTTCACCGTGGACCTGGATCTGACGGCGATCACGGCCCGCCGCAGCCGGGCGGCGGACCCGGAGTAGGGCTCACCCCGCCGCCCGGTCCGCGCCTCACTCGTACTCGGGCGGTTCCTCGTCCCAGCCGAACTCGGGGTCGCTGTGCTGCGTGGCCGCGGGGGCCTCGGTGCGGGCCGAAGCCGTCGTGCGTGGGGCGGGGGCCGGGGGCGTCGGTGCCTCCGGGGCCGCTCCTGGGGACGTCTCCGCCAAGGCCGCCAGCACGCCCTCCCCGTACGTCGCGAGCTTCTTCTCGCCCAGGCCGCTGATGCCTCCCAGCTCCCCGATCGTCGTCGGGTGGACGGTCGCGATCTCCCGCAGCGTCGCGTCGTGGAAGATCACGTACGCCGGGACGCCCTGCTCCTTCGCCGTCGCCCCGCGCCAGGCGCGCAGCGCCTCGAAGACCGGGACGGCGGACTCGGGGAGGTCGGCGGCGGCAGCCTTGCCCTTGGCGCCCCTGCCGCCGCCCGCCGAGGACGACGAGCGGGACGTCGGCTTCTTCGGCTCCTTGCGGAGCAGGACATCGCGCTCCCGGCCGAGCACCGTCGCGCTCTCGTCCGTGAGGACCTGGATGACCTTCGCGGTCTTGCGGCCGAGCAGGATGTCGATGATCTGGCCCGCGCCGAACTTCTGGTTCCGCTCGCGCTTCAGCCGCACCACCGTGGAGAGCAGCTTCTGGGAGACGATCGTGCCGTCCCAGGTCTCCGGCGGGGTGAGGCAGGTGTCGCAGTTGCCGCAGGCTGCGGCCGTGGGCTCCTGGCCGAAGTAGGTCAGCAGCTGGGCCCGGCGGCACTGGACCGTCTCGCACAGGGCCAGCATGGAGTCCAGATGGGAGGCGGCACGGCGGCGGAACGCCTCGTCACCCTCGCCGCCCTGGATGAGCGGCCGGTCTCCTGGTAGTACCCCTCGACGGACTTGGGGAGGTCGATGTGGGCGACGAAACGGACGTCCGGCTTGTCGATACCCATGCCGAACGCGATCGTCGCAACGACGACGAGCCCCTCCTCGCGGAGGAACCGCGCCTGGTGGGCGGCGCGCGTACCGGCGTCCAGGCCCGCGTGGTACGGCACGGCGTCGATGCCGTTGCGGGTCAGATACTCGGCGGTCTTCTCGGTGGAGTTGCGCGAAAGGCAGTAGACGATGCCCGCGTCCCCCGCGTGCTCCTCCTTGAGGAAGGAGAGGAGCTGCTTCTTGGGGTCGGCCTTCGGCACGATCCGGTACTGGATGTTCGGCCGGTCGAAGCTCGCGACGAAGTGCTTCGCGTCCGGCATGCCGAGCCGACGGGTGATCTCCTCGTGCGTCGCGTTCGTCGCGGTCGCCGTCAGGGCGATGCGCGGCACGTCCGGCCAGCGCTCGCCGAGCACGGACAGCGCCAGATAATCCGGGCGGAAGTCGTGGCCCCACTGGGCGACGCAGTGCGCCTCGTCGATCGCGAAGACGGAGACCTCGCCCCGGGCCAGCAGGGAGAGCGTGGAGTCCAGGCGCAGCCGCTCGGGCGCCAGGTAGAGGATGTCGAGCTCGCCCGCGAGGAACTGCGCCTCCATCGAGCGGCGCTCGTCGAAGTCCTGCGTGGAGTTCATGAAGCCGGCCCGGACTCCGAGCGCCCGCAGGGCGTCGACCTGGTCCTGCATGAGGGCGATCAGCGGGGAGACGACGACGCCG
>NZ_QWFA01000387.1 GCF_003501885.1 Streptomyces globisporus | reverse complement strand
AGGTCCTGGACGAGAAGGCCCTCGTCAAGGGCGGCTACGGCGGCATCCTCGGCGTCGGCCAGGGCTCCGCGAACGGCCCGCGCCTGGTGAAGCTCGCCTACACGCACCCGAAGGCGGAGAAGACCCTGGCCCTCGTGGGCAAGGGCATCACCTACGACTCGGGCGGCATCTCGCTCAAGCCGGCGGGCCACAACGAGACGATGAAGTGCGACATGAGCGGCGCGGCCGCCGTGTTCGCGGCCGTCGTCACGGCTGCCCGCCTCGGCCTGAAGGTCAACGTCACCGGCTGGCTGGCGCTGGCCGAGAACATGCCCTCCGGCAACGCCACCCGCCCCGCGGCAACGCCTTCCGCATGGCCAACGACGACGCCTTCCGTACGTCGATCCACGAGATCGCCGACGAGGTCGGCGAGGCCTCCTGGCCGATGCCGCTCCCCGCCGACCTGCGCAAGGGCATGGACTCCCCCACCGCCGACATCGCCAACATGGGCGAGCGGATGGGCGGCGGCCTGGTCGCCGGTCTCTTCCTGAAGGAGTTCGTGGGCGAGGGCATCGCCTGGGCGCACCTGGACATCGCGGGACCGGCCTTCCACGAGGGCGCCCCGTACGGCTACACGCCGAAGGGCGGCACCGGCTCCGCGGTCCGCACCCTGGTGCGGCTCGCCGAGCGCACCGCCGACGGCGACCTGGGCTGAGCGATCACCCGTGTACGGCCCCGGGCACAGGTCCGGGGCCGTACGTGTTGTCCGGGCGGTACCGGTAAGGAGAGGGCGGGGTTTCGCTCTCGACGAACACCGACCGAATCCGTAGGTATCTACGCAGCAGTAACCCTCCGGAACGGACGATCATCCGTCCCGGACCCGGGCCCCGCGTCCCGCCCACCGTCGACAAGTGCGAAGATGGGTTCTCGGCAGGACAGGGCCCCCACCACAGGGCCGAAGACAAAAGCGGCCGCACACCAGCCGACCGGCCGGTCACACCCCAGCGACGGGGCCCGGCGTACGGCGCACATGCATGGAGGACGTGACGTGGCGAACGACGCCAGCACCGTTTTCGACCTAGTGATCCTCGGCGGTGGCAGTGGCGGTTACGCCGCGGCCCTGCGCGGAGCGCAGCTGGGCCTGGACGTCGCCCTGATCGAGAAGGGCAAGGTCGGCGGTACCTGCCTGCACAACGGCTGCATCCCCACGAAGGCCCTGCTGCACGCGGGCGAGATCGCGGACCAGGCCCGTGAGTCGGCCCAGTTCGGCGTGAAGGCCACCTTCGAGGGCATCGACATGGAGGCCGTCAACAAGTACAAGGACGATGTGATCTCGGGCCTGTACAAGGGTCTGCAGGGTCTCATCGCCTCGCGCAAGGTCCACTACATCGAGGGTGAGGGCAAGCTCTCCTCCCCCACTTCGGTGGACGTGAACGGCCAGCGCATCCAGGGCCGCCACGTGCTGCTGGCGACCGGCTCCGTGCCGAAGTCGCTGCCCGGCCTGGAGATCGACGGCAACCGGATCATCTCCTCGGACCACGCGCTGAAGATGGACCGTGTCCCGAAGTCGGCGATCGTGCTGGGCGGCGGCGTCATCGGCGTCGAGTTCGCCTCGGCGTGGAAGTCCTTCGGCACCGAGGTCACGATCGTCGAGGGCCTCAAGCACCTCGTCCCGGTCGAGGACGAGAACAGCTCCAAGCTTCTTGAGCGCGCGTTCCGCAAGCGCGGCATCAAGTTCAACCTCGGCACCTTCTTCGACAAGGCCGAGTACACGCAGGACGGCGTCCGCGTGACGCTGGCCGACGGCAAGACCTTCGAGGCGGAGATCCTCCTCGTCGCGATCGGCCGCGGCCCGGTCTCGCAGGGCCTCGGTTACGAGGAGCAGGGCGTCGCGATGGACCGCGGCTATGTCCTGGTCGNCGATCTCGGCCGTGGGCGACCTCGTCCCCACCCTCCAGCTCGCCCACGTCGGCTTCGCCGAGGGCATCCTGGTGGCGGAGCGTCTGGCCGGTCTCAAGACCGTCCCGGTCGACTACGACGGCGTGCCCAAGGTGACGTACTGCCACCCCGAGGTCGCCTCCGTCGGCATCACCGAGGCGAAGGCCAAGGAGATCTACGGCGCGGACAAGGTCGTCGCCCTCAAGTACAACCTCGCGGGCAACGGCAAGAGCAAGATCCTGAAGACCGCGGGCGAGATCAAGCTCGTCCAGGTCAAGGACGGTGCCGTGGTCGGTGTCCACATGGTGGGCGACCGCATGGGCGAGCAGGTCGGCGAAGCCCAGCTGATCTACAACTGGGAGGCGCTGCCCGCCGAGGTCGCCCAGCTGATCCACGCACACCCGACCCAGAACGAGGCGATGGGCGAGGCTCACCTGGCGCTGGCCGGCAAGCCCCTCCACGCCCACGACTGATCCTCCGGTCCCGGGCGCGACGACCGACCACTTCCGCATTTTCGTAAGGAGCAACTGAAACCATGTCGGTTTCCGTAACCCTTCCGGCGCTCGGCGAGAGCGTCACCGAGGGCACTGTCACCCGTTGGCTGAAGGCCGAGGGCGAGCGCGTCGAGGCCGACGAGCCGTTGCTCGAGGTCTCGACCGACAAGGTCGACACCGAGATCCCGGCCCCCGCGTCCGGCGTTCTGTCGTCCATCAAGGTCGCCGAGGACGAGACCGTCGAGGTCGGCGCCGAGCTGGCCGTCATCGACGACGGCTCCGGCGCCCCGGCCGAGGCCGCGGCTCCGGCCGCCGAGCCCGCCTCCACCCCGGCCCCGCAGGCCGAGGAGGCGCCCACCGCCCCGTCGACCGAGACCGAGGCTCCGGCTCAGGCCCCGACCGCCGAGGCGACCACCGGCGGTTCGTCCGCCGAGGGCACCGACGTCACCCTCCCCGCGCTCGGCGAGAGCGTCACCGAGGGCACCGTCACCCGCTGGCTCAAGGAGGTCGGCGAGGAGGTGGCCGAGGACGAGCCGCTGCTCGAGGTCTCCACGGACAAGGTCGACACCGAGATCCCCGCCCCGGTCGCCGGTGTGCTGCTGGAGATCGTGGTCGGCGAGGACGAGACCGCCGAGGTCGGCGCCAAGCTCGCCGTCATCGGCGCCCCGGGCGCGGCTCCGGCCGCCGCTCCGGCACAGCCCGCCGCCCCGGCCCAGGAGGCCCCGAAGGCCGAGGCCCCCAAGGCCGAGGCGCCGAAGCAGGAGGCCCCCGCGGCTCCCGCCCCGGCTCCGGCCGCTCCGGCCCAGGCCCCGGCGGCC
>NZ_QWFA01000386.1 GCF_003501885.1 Streptomyces globisporus | reverse complement strand
GGACCCGGTGCACCCGCCCCACCGGCCGCCGCCTCCCCCGCAGGGTTGACGCCCGCCCCCGTCAGGGGTTCCGTCCTCAATCGCCGGACGGGCCGGGTGTGCGCCGGACGGGCTCGGATGAGCCCGTCCGGCGGTTGAGGACAAAAAAGGGTGGCTCAGGTCCGCGCCCGGTTCCCCGTGCCCGTGCCCTTCAGCGCGTCCAGCGCGTACACGCAGCGGTCCTTGCTGCACGCGTACACCACGCCCCCCTGCGCCACGGGCGAGCCCGTGATCTCGCCGCCCGTCGCCAGCTTCCAGCGGAGCTGGCCGCCCGCCGCGTCGAGGGTGTACAGCACGTGGTCCGCCGAGCCGAAGTGGACCCGGCCGTCCGCCACCACCGGCGCGCCCACCACGTCGCCGCCCGCCGCGAAGCGCCACTTCGGGGTACCGGTGACCGCGTCCAGCGTGTACAGCGCGCTGCCGCTGCCGACGTGCACGTTGCCCACCGCGACCAGCACCGGCTCGATCGAGGACCGGGCCTCCGTGGCGATCCGCCAGCGGTCCTTGCCGGTCGTCGCGTCGAGCGCGTACACCGTGCCGAGGTAGTCCGCGAGGTACACCCCGCCGCCGGTCACCGCCGGGCCCGGCGCGAACGCCGGCGGGGAGAGGAAGACCGCCGGGGCCTCGAAGTGCCAGCGCACCCGGCCGGAGCCGGTCTCCACCGCCAGCACCCGGGTGCCCGCCGCGATGTAGACGTAGCCGTCGGTGGCCGGGGTGACCCGGACCGGGACGCCGCCGCAGGAGGCCGCGTCGCCGATCGGGTACGACCAGCGCTCCAGTCCCGTGCGGGCGTCCAGCGCGCGGAGCCGGGCGTCCTGCCAGACGTACACCGTGCCGTCGTGGATGACCGGCCCGGCCTCCGCCGTCTCGAAGTCCGTCTGCGCGCCGGTGACTTCCCACAGCTTCTCGCCGCTGGACGCCTCCCAGCCCTGCACACCGCCGCCCCGGGTCGCGGTCAGAACCGTGCCCCGGTCGGCCTTGAGGGCGTACACCCAGGCGTCGGTCGACAGACGCCACTGCTCGGCGCCGGTCGTGGCGTCCAGCGCGTACAGCGAGGGGCCGTCCGACGCGTGGATCCTGCCGCCCTCGACGGCCATCGCCCAGGCCACGTCCCGCGTCTTGAACTGGCGTCGGCCGTTGCCCACGTCCAGCGCGTGGACCTCGAAGGACGTCACGTACAGCAGATCGCCGGAGACGACGGGCGTACCCCACACGTCGTTGGACATGCGGAAGCGCCAGGGCCGCCAGCGGTCGGGGGCGGGGGCGTCCGGGGCGGGGCCCGGGGCCGGGA
>NZ_QWFA01000385.1 GCF_003501885.1 Streptomyces globisporus | reverse complement strand
GGTCGACGGCCGACCCGTGTCGGCCGTCGACCCGCCGACGCCACCCCGCTCCCGGCCGTCCGCGACGGGCGTATCCCCGCTCACGCCTCCCCGCTCCCGCCCGTACGCAGCGCGTAGCCCACCCCGCGCACGGTGTGGACGAGGCGCGGCTCGCCGCCCGCCTCCGTCTTGCGGCGCAGGTACATCACGTACACGTCCAGGGAGTTGGAGCTCGGCTCGAAGTCGAAGCCCCAGACGGCCTTGAGGATCTGCTCGCGGGTCAGCACTTGGCGCGGGTGCGACAGGAACATCTCCAGGAGCGTGAATTCGGTACGGGTCAGCTCCACCCGCCGGTCGCCCCGGGTGACCTCGCGGGTCGCCAGGTCCATCCGCAGGTCGGCGAAGGACAGCACGTCGTCGTCGGGGGCCTCCGCGCCCGCCGCCGCTGCCGACGCGTACGAGCTGCGGCGCAGCAGGGCCCGGATCCGGGCGAACAGCTCGTCCAGCTCGAACGGCTTGACCAGGTAGTCGTCCGCCCCGGCGTCGAGTCCGGTGACCCGGTCCCCGACGGTGTCGCGGGCCGTGAGCATCAGGATGGGCGTGGTCGAGCCGGTGGCCCGGATGCGGCGGGCGGCGGTGAGCCCGTCCATCCGGGGCATCTGGATGTCCAGGACGATGAGGTCGGGGGCGTACGCCTCGGCCATCGCCAGGGCGTCGTACCCGTCGACCGCGACCTGCGTCCCGTACCCCTCGAAGGCGAGGCTGCGCCGCAGCGCCTCGCGCACGGCCGGCTCGTCGTCGACGATCAGGATGCGCTGGGGATCGTCTTCGGCGGGGCTCATCGCTCTCTCGTCCTCTTCTCGTGTCGACCTGGGTCCGTCCGCCCTGCGGGGGCACTCTCAGCCTTGCACGGTCAGGAGCCGTTCCCGGCGCGCAGGGTGTCCAGGTCGGCCTTGAGCGTGTTCACCGGGATCGCGAAGCCGAGGCCCACGCTGCCCGCCGAGGAACCGCTGCCCGCGGCCGAGGAACTCGGCGCGTACATCGCGGAGTTGATGCCGATGATCTCCCCGTCCATGTTGATCAGCGCGCCACCGGAGTTGCCGGGGTTGAGCGAGGCGTCGGTCTGGAGCGCCTTGTACGTGGTGGTCTCCTCGCCCGTGTCGCCGTTGAACTGCTGCCCGCCGAACTCGAACGGCCACTCCTGGCCGCCGCCCTGCCGGCCCTGACCCTGCCCGGAGCTGCCGGAGTCGTCCTTGGCGACCGTGACGTCCCGGTCGAGCGCGGAGACGATGCCGCTGGTGACGGTGCCGGTCAGGCCCTCGGGCGAACCGATCGCCACGACCTGCTCGCCGACCTTCACCTTGGAGGAGTCGCCCAGCGTCGCCGTCTTCAGCCCGNACCGCCCGGAGCGCTGTCGTACGCCGTTCCGTAGGAGGAGGCGTACGGGTAGGAGGTCGGGTCCTGGTCCGTCGAGTGCGCGCCGCTCGGGCGAAGGTTCTCCGTCATGTCCATCAGGCTGATCGGCGAAGATGAGAACGGCCTGAGTACGTCCTGAGAAGCCCGGAAGAACCGCGTATGCCCGCTGTAAAGACCGAAGCGGGAAGGTGGGAAGCGAGGTCAGACGGACGCGGAGGGCTCTCCGCAGCCGCAGGAGCGCCGGACCACCAGCGCCGAGGGGAACTGCTTCAGCCGCTCCCGCCGGGATCCGGAGACCCGCAGCGCGTCGTCCAGCACCAGGTCCACGGCGCCCTCGACGTGGTCGGCGACCGGGTCGCCGACCGACGGGGTCTCCTCCGTACCGCCGAGGCAGGCCACGTACGGATGGCCGTGCTCCAGCAGGTGCCGGGTGGCGAGCTGGGCGCCGCCCACGTCGTCGGTGACGACGGCGACGTCGTCGATCGCCTCGGGGCGCTCGTGCAGCAGGACGACCCGGGCGTCCCAGGCCTCGATCTCGGCGGCGGCGCGCTCGCTGGGGCCCTGGCTGACCAGGATCAGCCCGGAGACCCGCATCCCGAGGAAGGCCCGCAGATAGTGGACCTCGCGCTCGTCGCGGTAGTCGGAATTACCGACGAGCACCATTTTCCCGCGTTCGGCGGCGGCCTGTTCGACCGCGTGCGCCATCTCCGCGAAGAACGGCTGCCGGGCGTCCGGCACGATCATGCCTATGAGGTCCGTGCGGCGCGAGGCCATGGCCTGGGCGACCCGGTCGGGCCGGTAGCCCAACTGNCCGTGGCCGAAGAGGACTGCTCCGATCGGGCGACGGGCCGGGCGGCCGCCCTGTCCTTCGCCTCCTCCGCCGCGCGCTCGACCTTCTCCGGCACGACGAAGCGGTAGCCGACGTTGCGGACGGTCCCGATCAGCGACTCGTGCTCGGGGCCGAGCTTGGCGCGCAGCCGCCGTACGTGGACGTCGACCGTCCGCGTACCGCCGAAGTAGTCGTACCCCCAGACCTCCTGCAGGAGCTGGGCGCGGGTGAACACCCGGCCCGGGTGCTGGGCGAGGTATTTCAGCAGTTCGAATTCCTTGAAGGTCAGGTCCAGGACCCGGCCCTTCAGCTTCGCGCTGTACGTCGCCTCGTCGACGGAGAGGTCACCGTTGCGGATCTCCATCGGGGAGTCGTCGGAGGTGATCTGCTGGCGGCCCATGGCCAGGCGCAGCCGCGCCTCGACCTCCGCCGGCCCCGCCGTGACCGCCCTCGGTGACGACGAGGATCAGCGGACAGCCGGGTCCCGTGGACCGCAGCAGCTGGCAGAGCGAGCGGACCTGCGGAAGGTCGCGCCGCCCGTCGACGAGGATCACGTCGGCGCCCGGGGTGTCCACCAGGGCCGGGCCCTCGGCGGGGGCCACCCGCACGCTGTGGAGCAGAAGACCGAGTGCGGGGAGCACCTCCGTCGACGGCTGGAGTGCGTTCGTCAGAAGCAGCAGTGAACTCATCGCCGCCCACCTGCCTGGTTCGGTCGATCGTGTTGCACGGTTCGCTCGCCCATTACGTCGGTCCTCCTCGTTCCCTGCGAGAGGGGCACTCCCGGGTCGGACCCGGGGGAGTATGCGGCACTGCTTCGTACGTCAAGCGGGTATGGCGTGCGGTCCCGCGCCCCGGGGACCGCTGAGCTTGTGGAAACGTCGTCGTAACAACGCCCGTAAAGCACAAAAGGACCCGGGGGCTGCATTGCCCGGATCCTCTTCGCAGCAGAATAGCCCACATGAGTTCCGTGTCCGAGGGTCGATTCCGGGGTTCCTCTGTTCCCTTGCTCACGCCACCCCCACGATTCGCCACATTGCTGACGGATGACGGCGTGCCGGTCGAGGCGGTGTACGAGCCGTGTACGGCGGGCTTCGGAGCGCCGGACGACGGGGCGGCCGGGGCCCTCGCCGCGACCCCGGCGGAGAGCACCGCGATCGTCGTCGCGCACGGGTTCACGGGGTCGGCCGACCGTCCCGCCGTACGCCGTGCCGCGCGGGTGTTCGCCCAGCGTGCGGCCGTGATCACGTTCTCGTTCCGGGGCCACGGACGGTCCGGCGGGCGCTCCACGGTGGGCGACCGCGAGGTGCTGGACCTGGCGGCGGCGGTGGCCTGGGCGCGGCGGCTCGGACACACCCGGGTGGTGACGGTCGGGTTCTCGATGGGCGGCTCGGTGGTGCTGCGGCACGGGGCTCTGTATACGGCGGAGGCCGTGGCCGGGGGCGCGGAATCCGCGGCCGGGGTTACACCCGTTCGCGTGCCGGAGCGCGAGGGGCGCATACGGCGCACAGGGGCGCACTCGGACGCGGTGGTCTCCGTCAGTGCGCCTGCCCGTTGGTACTACCGGGGAACGGCCCCGATGCGCCGGCTGCACTGGGTGGTCACCCGCCCCTCGGGCCGGATCGTCGGCCGCTACGGATTCCGTACCCGTATCGCCACGGAGGACTGGGACCCCGTCCCGCTCTCCCCGGTCGCCTCGGTCCCGCTCATCGCCCGCCGAGGCGCTCGACGCGGTGCGCGAGAGGCACCCCGGCGAGCTGAGCCAGGTGCTCCGGCGGTGCTCGTTCCTCGTCGACGGGGACCCCGTGGGGACCCGCGAGCATGAGACCGTACGCCTTGCCGAGGGCGGCACGGTCGAGGTGCTCCCGCCGTTCGCAGGAGGGTGAACCGCAGGCCATGAGCAGCAGCGATCAGCAGTACCCGTATCCGTACGACCCCGAGCACCCGCAGCGGCCCGCGCCGCCGCAGTGGCCCGACGGCACGGCCGGGCAGCACGCCGGCCCGCAGGAGCCGGCCGCCTTCGACCAGGGCGGCACACAGACGTGGCAGGCGC
>NZ_QWFA01000384.1 GCF_003501885.1 Streptomyces globisporus | reverse complement strand
TTTCGGAACTCCGCACCCCGCCGAACCGGGGCCTCCGCCCCGGCCCGGCCCCCGACGCCGGCCGCCCCCGGCCACGCCCGCCCCACCGCGTGCAGGAGCGCCTGTACGTCTACGGGCGGGCGCGCAGGCCCTGTCTGCGCTGCGGCACCCCGATCCGCCTCGCCGACCAGGACGACCGGCCCACCTACTGGTGCCCCGGCTGCCAATCGGGGCCGACCTCCTAGGGGGTGTCTTGTCGATCATGCCGGGCTCGCGTGCCCTGGCACCGCACCTCGCCGCGTTGTCGTCACCCGCCATGGCTCCTTCCTCAAACTCTCAACTCCGTTCGAGCAGGGGAGACCCCATCTGGCCCCCTCTTCCGCCTTGCGATGGACGGCACCAGACCCCCGCTCCCTGATCCGGCCTGATCGACAAGACACCTTCTGGTTGACGCCCCGTCAGATACAGTCGTACGGTCCGGTCATGGCTCTCTCCGCGTACGACCTCACGGGTCGCGCCGCGTTCGTCACCGGTGCGGCGAGCGGCATCGGGCAGGCCAGCGCCCTGCTGCTCGCGGAGGCCGGGGCCCTGGTGCACTGCGCGGACCGCGACGAGACGGGCCTGCGCCGGACGTACGACCTGATCGTCGGCGCGGGCGGCAGCGCCCGGACCCACCCCCTGAACGTCACCGACCGCGACCGGGTCCGTGCCGCGGTCGCCGCCGCGGGGCATCTCGACATCCTGGTCGCCGCCGCCGGGATCATGCACACCAGCGGCGTGCTGGAGACGGCGGACGAGGACCTGGACCGCGTACTGGCGGCCAATTTCAAGGGGGTGCTGTACGCCTGCCAGGAAGTGGCCCGCTCCATGACGGCCCGCTCCGCCCCCGGCTCGCTGATCACCATGGCGTCGGGCGCCGTGGACTCCGCGAGCGCCGGCCTGCTCTGCTACAGCGTCGCGAAGGCCGCCGTGGTGCAGCTCACCAAAACGCTGGCCACGGAGCTGGGGCCGCACGCCATACGGGTGAACGCCGTCGCTCCCGGCTGGATCCGTACGCCGATGACCGACCGGCACGATGCCGCCGGGCAGCACCGGGCGGAGGCGGCCATGGCCCGGATCTCCCCGCTGGGCCGGGTCGGCGAGCCCGAGGACGTCGCCCACACCGTGCTGCACCTGGCCTCGGACGCCTCGGCCTTCATGACCGGCCAGATCCTCCGGCCGAACGGCGGCGTCGCCATGCCCTGGTGAGCCGCCCGGGAGCCGCGCCTGAGCCCCTCGACGAGCCCAGGGGCACCACCGACGCGACATGAACCGGCAACAGGCTCAGCCCCCAGCCGCCCGCCGCCACCGCACCCTCCACCAGCCCCGCCTGGTCCGGCCGCAG
>NZ_QWFA01000383.1 GCF_003501885.1 Streptomyces globisporus | reverse complement strand
CGCACCGCTTCGTGCTGGGTGAGGGTGTTCTCGATCTCACCGAGCTCGATACGGAAACCCCGGATCTTGACCTGGTCGTCATCACGCCCCACATACTCCAACGAACCGTCCGGCAACTGCCGCACCAGATCACCACTCCGGTACATCCGCGCACTCTCATCACCACAGAACGGATCCGGAAGAAAACGCTCACCAGTCAGCTCGACACGATTCAGATAACCACGCGCCACACCTCCCCCACCCACATACAACTCACCCACCGCACCAACCGGAACCGGCCCACCACGACCATCCAGCACATACAACCGAAGATCAGGAATACGACACCCGATCGGACTCGCCGAACCCTCCAGATCCCCCGAAGACAACTCCCTGTACGTCACATGAACCGTCGTCTCGGTAATACCGTACATATTCACCAGACGCGTATCACGATTCACCCCACGCCGCACCCACGGCCGCAACGCCGAAACATCCAACGCCTCACCACCGAACACCACCACACGCAACCGATGCGCCGCACCACCGTCACCCTGCGCCGCAATCAACTGCCGAAAAGCACTCGGCGTCTGATTAAGAACCGTCACACCCTCCGCACACAACACCCCATAAAACTCCTCCGGATTACGCGTCACCTCCTGCGGCACCACCACCAAACGGCCACCATGCAACAACGCACCCCAGATCTCCCACACCGAGAAATCAAAAGCAAACGAATGGAACAACGTCCACACATCATCCGCCCCGAACCGGAACCACTCATCCGTAGCAGCGAAAAGACGCGTCACATTCCGATGCTCAACCATCACCCCCTTCGGAACCCCCGTCGACCCCGACGTATAAATCACATACGCCAGATCCGACACCGAAGAACCCCCACCACCACGCGGCAGATCACCCGCCGGACGCCCCTCCCACAAACCAGCATCCGCACGCACATCCACCACCGGAACACCGGCAGCATCCAACCCCTCAGGAACCCCGCCATCCACCAGAAGAACCCGCGGAGCACTATCCCTCAACACATGACCCAACCGCTCCACCGGAACAGCAGGATCCAGCGGAACATACGCACCACCCGCCTTCAACACCGCCAACAAAGACACCACCATGTGCTCACTACGCGGCAAACACACCGCCACCAGCACATCCCGCCCCACACCCAACTCACGCAAATAATCGGCCAACCGATTCGCCCGCGCATTCACATCCGCATACGAAAGCGACCGCCCCTCACACCGCACCGCCACCGCATCAGCCCGCACAGCGGCAACATCCTCGAACCACTCATGCACACACCGACCCGGAGCCACCCAACCCGCCGGCCCCTCATTCCACTCCACCAACACCCGCCGACGCTCAACCGCCGG
>NZ_QWFA01000382.1 GCF_003501885.1 Streptomyces globisporus | reverse complement strand
GACCACCCCCGCGATCACCCCGGGCCCCGCCGACCCCGGAACGGGCGGCTCCGACTCCACCGGCGCCCGCGACTTCATCCTTCCGGTGGCCGTCCTCGCCGGTGTGGGCGCGGTCGGCGCCTACGCGTACGCCCGGCGCAAAGGGCGCGCGGCGACGCGCACCACCCCGGCGGCCACCGGCTGGGGCCGGGACGCGGGGGCGGGCGGTGCGCCGGAGCCGTCGACACCGCTGCCGGAGCTGGACGCGCAGACGAAGCAGGTGCTGGTCGACACCGATGACGCGGTGCGCACGAGTGAGGAGGAACTCGGTTTCGCCACCGCCCAGTTCGGCGATGAGGCGGCGAAGCCGTTCACTGAGGCGGTCGCGCGGGCGAAGGACGAGCTGACGCAGTCGTTCCGGTTGCGTCAGCAGCTCGACGACGCCTTCCCCGAGGACGACGCGACCCGCCGCCGGATGCTGGAGGAGATCCTGCGGAGGTGCGCGGCCGCGAACGAGGGGCTCGACACCGTCTCCGAGGACTTCGACCGGCTGCGCGCCCTGGAACGTACCGCTCCGCAGGCCCTGGCCACCGTGGACGCCACCCACCAGGACCTCGCCGGGCGGGTCGAGGCGGCCGATTCGGGCGTCGCCGGGCTGCGCGAGCGGTACGGGGAGGGCGCGGCCGCCCCCGTGGCGGCCGACGTCGAGCAGGCGAAGGACCGGCTCGTCTTCGCGGGCTCGGCCGTGGAGAAGGCCCGTACGGCGGTCGACGGCGGCGAGAACTCGCGGGCCGCGGTGTACATCCGGGCGGCCGAGGGCGCGGTGGGCCAGGCCGGCACGCTGCTGGACTCGGTGGACCGGCGGGCGGCGGAGCTGGGCGAGGCGGCCCGGAAGCTGCCGGCCGCGCTGACCGAGACGGAGACCGACCTGGCGGACGCGGGCGGGCTGCTCGAAGGGACCGCCGAGGGGGCGTCGACCGCCGATCTGCGCGGCCGGATCGCCCGCGCCGAGACCGTACTCGCCGATGTGCGGGGGGCGATGGCGGCCGGACCTTACGACCCGATCGACGCGCTGCGCCGGACGGAGGAGGCGGACGCGGCCCTGGACGAGGCGCTGGCGGGGGCCCGGGATCAGGAGCGCGGCGAGGCGAAGGCCCGGTCCCTCCTCGATCAGGCGATGCTCACCGCCCGGTCCGCGATCGGGGCGGCGGCCGACTTCATCACGACCAACCGGGGCGCGGTCGGCAGCCAGGCCCGTACCCGGCTGGCCGAGGCGCAGCGGCGGTGGGAGCGGGCCCGGGAGCTGTCGGCCACGGACGCGCAGGGGGCGCTGGCCGAGGCGCGGCAGGCGGACGCGCTGGCCGGGCAGGCGATGGCCCTGGCCGAGCAGGACGTGCGCGGCTTCGGGTCGATGCAGGGCCCCGGCGGGCTGGGCGGGACGCGGGGCGGGAGCGGCGGCATGGGCGGGGCGGTGCTCGGCGGCATCATCCTCGGCGGGCTGTTCGGGGG
>NZ_QWFA01000381.1 GCF_003501885.1 Streptomyces globisporus | reverse complement strand
GTGGCGGGCCAGGGGGTCGAGGTCGGCGCGATAGATCTCCCAGTAGCTCATCGGGGTGCCGTCGAGCACGCCGAGACAAGGGATGCTGCGCCCGTCCCCTTCGAGCTGGGGCCGGATGTGGTCGGCGGTCACGGACTCGGGTCCGGCGAGCTCCCAGAAGGCCGCCACGGCGGGGTCGTTCATCCAGCGGCTGATGACGGGGAGGTCGCGCTCCAGCCGGACGGCGAGGAGGGCGAACTCCCCCGCCGTGGTCCGCGCGGGCGTCCAGGAGCCCGGGTCGCCCAGCAGATCACCGGGGACGGCGGCCCGCCGCGTCCCGGCGCTGTGCTCCTCGGCGATCAGCGCGAGGAGTTCCTCGGTGAGCTTCAGGTCGAGGGTGTCCTCGACTCCGGTGCTCCCGCCGTCGGGTGCGGTGCCGGGTTCCGCTGAGGCGTCGCCGGGAGGCACGGTGGCGCTCTCCTCTCTGGACCGGGTGCGGTCGGTGAGCTTCTCCGGTGCGGGTTGCGGTCGGAGTCTCTGGGGTGCGGCGGTTCAGCTGTGGAGCGGGTTGGCGATGGTGACGTACACGGACTGGGTGTCGACCGGCCCGACCAGCTCGTCGAGGCCGTGCAGCCGGGTCAGCAGGTTGGCCTTGCACCGCAGTTGGCGGTTCTCCAGGAGATACGCGGGCAGGGGCGAGCCCAGTTCCGCCGTCTCCGTGAGGAATTGGCGGAGGACGGTGAGGAGTTGCTGTTCGTCGGCGAGTCGCTGGGCCCCGAACGCCCCGATGAGGCCGAGGACGTTGTTGATGCCGAGGTAGTAGGCGAACCGCTCGTCGGTGACCGGGTCGGAGACGAAGGTGTCGCTGACGGTGCCGATGCCGGGGAGCCGCCGGTCCAGCTCGGCGCGGCGGGAGTCGCGGAAGTAGTAGCCCTGGTTGTCCCGGTAGCGGCCGCCGACGGGCCAGCCGTCCGGGTCGAGGAGGACGAGGGTGTTCTGCTGGTGGGCTTCGAGGGCGACTCCGCCGTGGGCGTCGAGCCAGAGGACGGGGCGCACGACGTGGTGCAGATAGCGCCGGAACCATTCGGCGGAGGCGTCCGTGCCGGAGAGGCCGGTGCGGGCGCGCAGGCCGGAGACGACCTCGGAGAGCCGGGAATGCATACCGGGGGGGCCGGGCCGGGGGCGCTGTGCGGTGAGTCCGGCGATGCAGGCGGCGTCGTCGCCCGGGCCGAAGGGGTTGTGGCGGAGCACCACGTCGAGCCCGGTGACGGGGGTGCCCTCGGGGTCGTCGGCGGCGAGCCAGGCGGGGTCGCGGACGATGTCGAAGCCGGGGTGCTCCCGCTGCCAGTGCTCGGCGAGGCCGGTGGACAGGAGGCGGTGGACCTCGACGCCCCGGTGCAGCTCCTTGCGGAGGTTCTCCCGGCGGGAGTTGGTGATGCGTACGCCGAGGGAGAGCTTGAGCATGACCCGCGCCCCGGGCCGGTGCACGGTGCGGATGGAGGAGGTGGGGTGCCAGTGCTCTCCGTGCGGGCCGAGGTCGTGGAGCAGGCCGGTCTCGGCGAGGGCACGGACCTGGGGGCGGTGGAGCAGGTCGGCGGCCTGCCAGGGGTGGACGGGGACGGCGACGGTGCCGGGGGGCGTCTTCAGCCCCGCGGCGTACGGGGCGAGCAGTTCCTCGGCGGTGGCGGGACCGCCGTCGCTCCAGGCGGAGTCGGTGGCGGCCAGCGACCGGTCGACGGCGAACCAGTGCAGCGGGAAGGAGCCGTGCAGCTCCGGTGAATAGCGGCGGGACTCCGATTCGGAGAGGCCCTCGCGGCTCTTCGGCGTGGGGTGGAGGGGGTGGCCGAGCAGCAGAGACTGTTCGGCGGTGAGGAAGAGGTCCGCATCGGCGGGGTCGGCCGGGCTGCGCCGCCGCTGCTCGATGAAGCCGGCGGTGTGGCGTACGGAGTCGGCGACCCGGGCGACGAGATCGCCCGCGCCGCTCTCGCCGCCCTCGCGGCCAATGAGGACGGCGACGGTGGCGGCGTCGGCGGGCGGGGCGCCGGCGGGGGCGTTCTCCAGGGCGGGCGCGCCGAAGCGGTGGGCCCCGGTGGCGGACCAGTAGTGCACGGGGACGAGGAGGGCGGTGCCGCTGGCGGGGAAGGCGATGCGCAGGATGTCGCCCTCGGGACGGGGCAGGTCGTTCTCCCGGGTCCAGCAGCGCAGCAGGCTTTCGGTGCCCGCCGCGTCGGCGGCCCGCAGCGGGTCCGGGTCGTCGAGCGCGTCGAAGCCCGTCTCCTGGGCCGCGAGGTCCGAAATGGGTGCGACCGCTGCCGGG
>NZ_QWFA01000380.1 GCF_003501885.1 Streptomyces globisporus | reverse complement strand
CCTCCAGACGCCGCCGACGACGGCCCCACGGCAGACGCCCCCCGCCCCCGGGCCTCCCGCCTCCGCATCACACTGCCCGCCGTGCTCTGCGCGCTCACCGTGCTCCTCGGGGCCGTCGCCGTCTGGGCGTTCGCCTCGGCGAGCAGTCTCCGCGACGAGCCCGCCCGGCAGAACGCCGCGCTCACCGACATCGGCCGCACCAGCGAGGTGAAGGGCCGGATCAGCGAGGCGGTCGGCGCGGTGTTCAGTTACGACTACGCCTCGCCCGCCCGGTCCGACCGCGCGGCGAGCACCTATCTGACCGGCCGGGCCGTGCAGCAGCACAAGGACATGCTCGCCGACGTACGGGAGCAGGCCCCCGAACAGAAGCTCGTCCTGACCACCACCGTCACCGAGAGCGGGGTCGAGTTCCTCGACGGCGACCGCGCCCGGCTGCTGGTCTTCGCCGACCAGAGCAACACCCGTACGGGCAAGGACGAGGAGACGACGTACGCGGCGGCCATGTTCGCCGTGGACGCCGTCCGCCGCGGGGACACCTGGCTGATCGCCGCCATCGACACGTTCACCCGCTGACACCCGGAGAGGGGAGTCCACATGAGGTTCGACCGCACCGTGCGCCGCCGGCTCGGCACCACGGCCACCGCCGTCGCCGCGATGACCGCGCTCACCGCGTCCCAGGCGCCGGGGTTCGCCCCGCCCGAACCCCGGAAGGAGAAGGCGGCGGCCTCCGACGACGTCGTGTGGACCGAGGTGCCGGGTGACGACGTCTACCACACCGAGTTACCGCCGTTGCGGTCCCCGAAGCCGCCCCCGCCCCTGAAGCCCGGGAAGAAGCCCGACCCCCTCGTGGCCCGCGCCTGGTCCGAGGCGGGCATCCCGGTCACCGTGCTGGCCGCCTACCGCAAGGCCGAGAGCGCGGTGGGCCGCAGCGATCCGGGGTGCGGGCTGCCGTGGCAGCTGCTCGCGGCGATCGGCAAGGTCGAGTCCGGCCAGGCGTCCGGCGGGCGGGTCGACGCGCGCGGGACGACCCTCACTCCGATCCTCGGCCCCGCGCTCGACGGCAACGGCTTCGCCCTGATCCGGGACACCGACGACGGGGCGTACGACGGCGACGGCACCTACGACCGGGCCGTCGGGCCGATGCAGTTCATCCCGTCCACCTGGGCGGCCTGGGGTGCGGACGGCAACGGCGACGGCCGCGAGGACCCGAACAACATCTACGACGCTGCACTCGCCGCCGGGCACTACCTCTGCGCCGGGCCGCGCGATCTGACCCGCCGCGCCGACCTGGACCGGGCGATCCTCAGCTACAACCGCTCCGACACCTATCTGCGGACGGTGCTGTCCTGGCTGGAGTTCTACCGCAAGGGCAGCCATCCGGTCGCCGACGGCGAGGGCGTCCTCCCGATCAGCCCCGGCCCCGGCGGGAAGACCCGGCCCAAGGCCCCCGTCGGCGGTCCCGGCGCGCCGGAGCGTCCCGGCAAGGACGACGGAGGCGTCGTCGTCGGCCCGCAGCCGACCAGGCCGCCGAGCCCGACCCCCACCCCGCGCCCCACCGACCCGGGCTCGCC
>NZ_QWFA01000038.1 GCF_003501885.1 Streptomyces globisporus | reverse complement strand
CTCCCGCCGGAGGATTCGCGACCGGGGGCACGCTCGTAGCGTCGGCCGCATGATCGAAGCAACGGAACTCACCAAACGCTACGGCGACCGGACCGCCGTCGACCGGCTGTCGTTCACCGTCCGGCCCGGCCGCGTGACGGGCTTCCTCGGCCCGAACGGCGCAGGGAAATCGACCACCATGCGCCTGATCCTCGGCCTGGACTCCGCGAGCGCGGGACGGGTCACCGTGGGCGGCAAGGCCTACGCGGACCTGCCCGTACCGCTGCGGGCGGTCGGCTCCCTGCTGGACGCCACGGGCGTCCACGGCGGCCGCTCCGCCTACCACCACCTGGCCGGACTCGCCGCGAGCAACGGCATCCCGCGCCGCCGCGTCGAGGAGGTCCTCGACCTGGTCGGGCTGCCCGAGGAGACGGCCCGCCGGCGCACCAAGGGCTTNCAAGGGCTTCTCGCTCGGCATGGGCCAGCGGCTCGGGATCGCGGCGGCGCTGATCGGGGACCCGGAGGTGCTGATCCTCGACGAACCGGTCAACGGCCTCGACACCGAGGGCATCCGCTGGATCCGGGGGCTGATGCGGTCGCTGGCGGCGGAGGGCCGCACGGTCTTCCTCTCCAGCCACGTCATGAGCGAGATGGAACTGACGGCCGACCACATCGTCGTGATCGGACAGGGCCGGCTCCTCGCCGACACGACCATGCGGGACTTCATCGAGACCAACTCCCGCGCGCACACGCTCGTACGGTCCCCCGAACCGGAGAAGCTCCGGGCCCTGCTGGAAACGGCGGGGGCGCAGGTCCGCCTGGAGCCCACGGGCGGCTGGCGGGTCGAAGGGCCGGACGCCGCCACCATCGGCGACCTGGCCCGCGACCACGGCGTCGCCGTCCACGAACTCACCCCCGCCCACTCCTCCCTGGAGGAGGTCTACACGGCGCTCTCGCGGTCCTCGGTGGAATACCGCACCGAGTACCGCACCGAGGACCGGACCGACGACCACCCCGCCGCGCCCAGCCGGAAGGAGACAGTCCGATGACGACACCCGTTCTCGGAACCCAGGCCCTGGCCCACGAGTGGATCAAGTTCCGCAGTGTGCGCTCCACGGTGTGGACGACGGCGGCGACCGCCGTACTGCCCGTTCTGGGCGCGGTGTTCGTCGCCACGACCGGAAGCCTCCAGTCCGACGACACGGTCCTGGGGGGGCAGCCTCACGCTCTCCGTCGTCGCCCAGATGCTGGCGGCGGTGGTGGGTGCGCTGGTGATGACGGGGGAGTACAGCAGCGGCACCATCCGGACGACGTTCGCGGCCCGCCCCCGCCGCTCCACGGTCCTCGCCGCCAAGGCCGTGCTGGTAGCGGGCGTGATGTACGTCCTCGCCCTGGCCTCCTGCACGCTCGCCTACCTGGTCGGGGACGCCCTGCTGCCCGAGGGCCGGTACGCCCGGGGCGAGCCGCTGCCCGCCCTGTTCGGCATCGCCGGTTCCTTCGCGGTGGCCGCCGTGCTGGGCCTCGCCGTCGGCACCCTCGTACGCCACTCCGCCGGCGCGGTCACCACGGTGATCGGCCTGCTGCTCCTGCCGTCCCTGTTCGGCCCGCTCTTCGGCGACGCGGAACGCTGGATCGCCGGCCTCTCCCCGACGGCCGCCCTGGAGAAGCTTTTCGAGGCCGGGGATCGTTGCGCTCAGAAGCAGCTCTCGATCAGAAGCTGACCTTGCTTCGGGCTGAGCCGCGGGTCGCACAGGGTGGTGTAGCGGCGCCTCAGGTCATCCTCGCCCACCACGGGGCCGCCGATGCACTCGGTCACCTGCTCGCCCGCGGCCTCCAGGTGGAGTCCGCCCGGGGGCACCCCTTGGTCGTCCAGCACACGAAGGAAGATCCGCACCTCCTCGACGAGGGTGTCGAGGTAGCGGGTCTTCAGACCGTTGGCCGCGGTGACCGTGTTCCCGTGCATGGGGTCACAGACCCACACGGCAGGATGCCCGCTCTCCTTGACGGCGGCGACCAGGCGGGGGAGGGAGTCGGCGGCTCGATCACGGCCCATGGACCACGGTCCGAGCGACGGCTCGCCGTGGTCGGCGGTCCGGGCGACCGCCTCCCTGGCCGACCGGTGGCCGTCCACCTGTCCGAGAGTCCGGGACGCGGCCCGGTACGCCCACAGCATGCGCCGCGGATCGGCCTGGCGCGCGGCCCGGCTCGGCAGCTCGGAGTTGATCAGATGCCCGCGGAAGGACGGCAACATCCGGTCTCCCACCCGCTCCACCGGCTTCGACCGGGGCTTGGCGTACTGGCCGCCGATGCGGCCGACGCGCAGGACAGGACGGCCGGTCCGTTCTCCCAGCGCCCCGGCGAACCGGTCCAGCATCTCCATGCGGGCGTCGACCGCCTCCGGCGTGCACGCGTAGAAGCTCTCGGCGCAGTCACCGGCCTGGATCATCACCGCTTCCCCGCTCGCGACGCGCGCGAGCGCAGCCCGCACCCGTAACAGGTCGTCGGGCCGGACGAGCCCAGGGGCCGCTGTCAGGGCANACTGCTGCTTGCTCGGCGAGCCGGGCCGGTGGTCCACCGGCGCGTCTCGGCGTGCGAGGAGGAGGTGGACGCGACGGGGGCTGCGGGCTGCTCATTCATCATGGTCATCGGCGGGCCAGCCCTGTCGGGAGATGGGAAGGGCGGACGTGGCACACAGAGCGCCGGCCAGGGCGGACTGGGCCTGCGCGTACTTGACGGTCGGTGTGACGCCGGTCGGCGCCAGGACCGTATGGAAGCCACCGTGCCGATGGTCGGCCAGACGGCCGATCGCCGCTCGGGAGACCGCGGTGGCACCGCGGTCGTCATGGCCTCGGGAGCGGAGCACGGAGCCTGCGAGCAGCAGGTACGCGGTGTCGATGGCGCTGATACCCCCCGTGTCGTGACGCCGGGAGAAGTGACGCACAGTCATGTCGAGGACTCGGTGCGCGGCGTCGATGTGCTCCGCGGAGTCCAGCAGTCGGGCGGCGTGGGCCATGGCGAGTGCGATCCGCGGGTCACCGCCGGGCGAGGGCCGCTCACGGACGTGTCGGTTCAGGAACACGACCATCTGCGGCAGTTGCTCCGTGTCCACGTCCGGCTCTCCGAGCGCGTCCGCGATGGCCAGCGCGCGCAGGGCGGAGGCTGTGGTGAGCGGAGAGGGAGTGCCATCCACCGTCTGCCTCCACTCCTGGCTGACCCGGCTGGGGAAGACCCCGTTCACGCAGGTGCTGAGGCAGCGGTTGAGCAGGTCGAGTGCCCGGACGCGGGCGACCTGGTCGGCGGTGTGCAGACTGCCGACCAGTAGTGCGGCAGCCGCGTGGAACTGATGGCGGAGCGTTCGCGGGCGCCCTGTGGGCTGAGCTCGCCAGGAACGGTCCGCCAGCTCCGAGAAGCCGGGCAGACCGTCCCTGTCGAGCAGGGCGTACAGACCCCGGAGCGCGACCGGAAGCTCCTGCGGCGCGTTGTCGGCCAGCGCCAGCACTGCGGCGGACTGATCGGAGAGGTGCTTACGGCCGGTGATCGGAGGGCCGCCGACCGAGGGCGCGGCGCGGTGCACACCGCCCTCCTCACGGTCGAGGAGATGTTGGGCCAGCCACACGGTCGCGGAACGGCTGAGACTCTCCGGCGATGTGGGCGGACTGCCGGGCGGCGCGCCGCCCGGCCTGTCGGTGGAAAACTTCGGCATGGGATTCCTCGCTGTTCTCGTCCTCGGTTGTGCGCGGGCGCGATCAGACGGGCACGGGGGCCAGAACCCCGCACAGCAGCTCACTGAGGATCCGGGTGCCGTGCTCGGTGAGGACGGACTCGGGATGGAACTGCGCGGTGGCGAAGCCGGGTCCGTGCAGGGCGTGTATCTGGCTCGTTACGGGATCACGGGACAAGCGGACAGGCCCGCACAGTCCGGGGAGCTCGAAGCTGTCCGCCGGGCTGACCGCTGCGAAGGTGTTGTAGAAGCCGACCAGTTCCTCGCCCCAGGGCAGCCGCACCGGCAGTTGCAGACCCTGGTTCGGGCGCTCCCGGCGTACGAGCTCCAGGCCGAGTACCCCGGACACCACTTGGTGCCCGAGGCAGATTCCGAGGAAGGGCAGGTCCTTGGCGAGCAGGCCGCGGACCGTCTGGCGCAGGGCTGCGATCTTCGGGTCGGCGAGGTCCCGTGGGTCGCCCGGGCCCGGGCCGACAACGGCGAAGTCGTAGTCGGTCGGGTCGGGTCGGTCGCGCCAGGAACGCACCTCGATCCGGCACCCGAGTTCCTGCAGTTGCCGAGCCAGCATGGCGGTGAACATGTCCTCGGCCTCGATGACCAGTCCGCGCAGGCCCTTGAGCTCCGGCCGGTCGGGAGTCTCGCCGCGCCCCGGTTCCAGCCAGAAACGTGCGAGCGATCGGTTGCGCTCGCTCAGCAGTTCGCGGACCACCGGATGCTCGGAGAAGGCACCGGTCCTCTCGGCGGACGGGGCCGCTTCCCCGCCGCCGCCCTCGTCCTCGTCCAGGCCGAAGGCAGCGAGAAGTCCTGCGGCTTTGGCCCGTGTCTCGGCGGCTTCGGCGGCCGGGTCGGACAGCCGGACCAACGTGGCCCCGACGCCCAGCCGCAGGCGCCGCTCGGCATCCACCTCGGCGGTGCGGATGACGATGGCGGAGTCCAGCACCACCTCTCCCAGAGGGTCACGACCGATCAGCGCGGCCACGCCGCTGTAGTAGCCGCGGCCACCGTGCTCGTGGCGGGCGATGACCCGGCACGCGTTCTCCAGGGGGCTGCCGGTGACCGTCGGGGCGAACAGGCTGCCCCGGAGAATCGCGTCGGTGTCCGCCTGGGTCCGTCCCTCGATCAGGTACTCGGTGTGCGCGAGCCGGGCCATCTCCTTGAGGTACGGCCCCTGGACGATGCCGCCGTCCGGACAGAAGCCGGCGATCATCTTCAGCTCCTCGTCCACCACCATCAGCAGCTCGTCGGCTTCTTTGCGGTCCCGGAGGAACGTCGCCAACTCGTCGAGCTCCGGTCCGAGCGCGGGGTAGCGGTAGGTGCCGCTGATCGGGTTCATCACCGCGGTGCCGGCGGCCACACTGATGTGCCGTTCCGGGGTGGCGCCGATCAGCATGTGGTCGCCGGTGTGCACCAGGAACACCCAGTACGCGCCCCGGCTGCGCTCGAGCAGTCGCCGGTAGACCGACAGAGCCTCCTCCGTACCGAAGCCGGGGAGCTCCGCGGTGAAGGTGCGGCGGATGACGAAGTTGGCGCCCTCGCCGGTACCGATCTCCTGCTCGATCACGTCGCGGACGATGCGCTCGTATTCCTCGTCCTGCAGATCGAAACGAGCGTTCCGCAGCCCGACGGGTGTCCGCGGCAGGCGTCGCAGGGCGTCCGCGAGGGGGACGCTGCCCTGTCGGCGGACCGCCAGGGTGCGGATCGGTACCTGGTCGTCCTGGCAGGCGAAGCCGCGCTCGGTGATCTGGCGGTAGGGGATGAGCGCCAACAGATCGTGCCGGGCCCCGCCCGGAACCTCCGGACCGCGGTGTGCCGTCGGCAGCTCGGACAGCAGTCCCGCCGTCCCCGGATCGCCGAGCAGGATCTCCACCTGGTCGCCGGTGCGCTCGGGCCGGTACAGGAGGGCGAAGGCCTCGGGCGGAGTGGGTTCGTTTGAGGCGGGCGCCGTCTTCGCGGCGTTCCGGGCGGTGCTCAGCAGCAGGTCCAACAGGTCACTCATGCCGGCACCTCCTGCGCACGGCCCAGGACAAGGTCGAGCAGCGCCGAGCCTTCCTCGGGAAGCCGGTCCCCGCGCCAGGCGGCGTGCTGGTCGGGCCGGACAAGAACCAGGTCAGCACCCCAGACCGCGCGAACCGCAGGGGCGTCCAGCGCGAGGTGCTTCATGGGCACTCCCTTCTCGATGGCCAGCTCGGCCCACGGCGCGCCGGCACCGGAACCCGACAGATCGACCAGGGTGAACGCGGGACCCAACCGGTCGAACAGTTCGGAGCCGTCGGACAGGCGGAGCGCGGGCACCCGACCGCCGGGCCAGACGCTCGGGGTGATCCCCGTCCAGTCCCACTCGGGGGCGGGGCCCGGTTCGGCGGCGATCACGGCGGACTGGTGATAGCGATGATCGAAGTGGATGCCGGAGTTGTCGACCTGGTAGGACTCACGGTGCAGGAACCCGGCGAGCTGCTCGCGGGAGGCCCCGTCCCGGGCAAGCTGTCCGAAGCGCCGCCAGACCTCCAGCAGGTTGCTCGACATCTCCTTGTTGAACAGGGCGACCGGGCGCCGTTCGGCCTCGTAGCTGTCCAGGAGTGCCTCGCCTCCCCAGCCGCCGAGGCGGGCGGCGAGCTTCCAGCCGAGGTTCACGGCGTCCGCGATGCCGGTGTTCGCTCCGTGGCCGCCGAAGGGGTAGAACTGGTGGGCCGAGTCGCCCGCGAGGAAGGCACGTCCGCTGCGGTAGCGGTCGGCGACGGCCAGTGTGCCGGTCCAGTGACTGACTGTCAGGACCTCGTCCACCGTCAGCTTCTCGCCGAGCTTCTCCGACATGGCGGCCACCGGGTCGCCTTCGAAACGCGTGCCGTCGGGTATCTGGAAGGAGGCGGTCCACAGCTCGCCCTCGTCCCGGGAGACCAGGGTGATGCCCCGGGCGCTGGTGGTGATGAACGCTCGCCCGTAGCGCCGAAGCAGCGGGTCGGAACTCCGGAAATAGACTGAGCAGCGGCTGGTGGAAGGGCCGCTGACAGGCAGGCCGATGCCGAGCGCGCGCCGGAGTGTGCTGCCCCCGCCGTCACAGCCGACCAGGTAGTCCACCCGGACTCGTTGACCGGTGTCGGGCGCCTCTTTCCTGTGGTCGACCAGAGTGACGGTGACTCCGTCCGCGTCCTGCTCCGCGCCGGTGAACTCGACGCCTTCCTCGAAGTCCACAAGGGCGTTCGCCCGCAGAGCCCGGCGCAGGACGTCCTCCAGCAGGGAGCCGGTGATCCGCGAGTACGGTTCGGCGGCACCGGTGCCGTCCACGGTCGTGGCGAATCGATCGGCCTGCGCGCGGGGCGACGGCTGCCGCCACACCGCCACAGGCGGCCGGCTCAGGTCCGGGGTGAACATGAAATCGGCATCGAAGTCGGCGGGAACGGCCCCCTTCCGCACCTCGTCCGCCAGGCCGAGCCTGCGCAGCAGCTCCATGCTGCGAGCGTTGATGTAGTCCATCTTCGGGAACAGCGGTGGCGCCACGGCACGGTCGACCACAAGGCTGCGAACACCGTGCCGGGCCAGCTCGAGCGCCAGGATCGCGCCAACCGGGCCGGCACCGGCCACCAATACACGTGTCTCGTCCCGGATGTGAGACCTTGGCTGATTCATACCCACGCCGAACGGCTCCTTCAGTTCCTGCACGGCCCCCCGTTGGACACGCGACGTTGACGTCAATCCTTGCCAGGCGCCGCGTGCCCAGGGATCACGACTTCTCGTGATACCCCGCCGCGACGTGGATCCCGGATATCCCGTGAAACGGCGATGACCGAATCCCTGAGCTGGGCAAGGCTGGCAATCGCTGTTCGAACGAATGCCTGATGCGGCAACGGGGTGCCGATACCCGGAGACATCGAGACAGCCGACAGACACTGCCGACGGGGGTCGACATGGGCGTGCTGGTGCAGAAGTACGGTGGCAGCTCCTTGGCCGACACGGAGCGCCTCAGCGCGGTGGCTTCGAGGGTTGCCGCAACTCATCACAGCGGAGCGGCGACCGTCGTCGTGGTATCTGCCCGTGGTGGCGCCACCGATGAGTTGCTGGCTCAGGCCGCCGCAGCGGCCGGCCCCGCATTCGGGGCCCAACGGCTACGTGAAACCGATCAGTTGCTCGCGACCGGCGAGACCGCCTCCGCCTCGCTGCTGGCCCTGACCCTGCTGGGCCTCGGCGTCCCGGCGGTCTCGCTGACGGGAGCGCAGGCAGGCATGTCCATAGTGGGCAAACCCGGTGCGGGAATCGTCGACCGCATCGACGTCACCCGGATCGACGAGTTGTTGGACGAAGGCAACGTCGTCGTGGTCACAGGCTTCCAGGGCCAGAACGCCGACGGGGACACGGTCACCCTGGGCCGGGGTGGCTCGGACACCAGCGCCGTCGCGCTGGCTGCCGCTCTGGGCGCGGAGCGCTGTGAGATCTTCACCGATGTCGACGGGGTCTACAGCGCAGATCCGACGCATGTCCCGGACGCACGCAAACTCCCCTTCGTCCCTGCCGCCGTGATGGCGGAGATGGCGTTCGCCGGGGCCAAGGTCCTTCATCCCAGGGCGGTTGAACTCGCCACGTTACAAGGAGTCGAACTGCATGTCCGTACGTCGCTCGGAACTCAGGAGGGAACGGTTGTCGGAGAGGAGAAGGACTTTATGACCTCACTGGAGACGGGGGGCGCGGTCGTTGCCATCACGTCGGATCCCGACGTGGCCAGGGTTCTGGTGCATGCCAGAGGGCGCAGCGATCTCGCGGCCGAGGTGTTGTCGATCCTGGCTCAGCATGCTGTGCCGATGGATCTGGTCGCCCGGTCGGGTCCCAACGAGGAAGAGTTCCGGATGGGTTTCACCGTCCGCAGGAGTGACGTGGCGGACATCGGACCGGCGCTGGACAAGGCCATCGCCGTTCACGGCGGTGAGGTCCGGATCGACCCGGACGTGGCCAAGGTCTCGCTCATCGGCATGGGGCTGCTCAACCGTCCCGAGTACGTGGCCCGCATGACCGCGGTGCTCGCCGCGGCCGGCATCGCCACGAGCTGGGTTTCGTCCTCCCAGCTCCGGGCCTCCGTAACCGTGCCCGCGGACCGCCGCGTGCAGGCACTGTGCCTGCTGCACAAGGAGTTCGGACAGACCGAGGAATGCGCCGACACCGAGCAGACAGTGGCACTTTGAGCCACCGAATCAGGGAGGGCCAAAAAGTGTCAGTCAATCATTTCGCCCGCAGTCTGAGGTTGAAGCGTCTCTTCCGTCATGGAGACGAACGGCTGATGGTCGTGCCGTTGGACCACTCGATCTCGGACGGCCCGATCGCACCACGCGGCGGCATCGACGCCCTGGTCGGGCAGTTGGTCGGCAACGGCGTGGACGCGGTCGTGCTGCACAAGGGCAGCTTGCGCCATATCGAGACCGACCGGTTCACCGACATGTCGCTGATCATCCACCTGAGCGCCAGCACCATGCACGCGCCGGACCCGGACGCCAAGTACCTGGTCACGAGCGTCGAGGAATCGGTACGTCTGGGCGCCGATGCGGTCAGCGTGCACGTCAACATCGGCTCCGAGGACGAACGCCAGCAGGTCGTCGACCTGGGCGCCGTGGCGGCCGTGTGCGACCGCTGGAATGTGCCTCTGCTCGCCATGATGTACCCGCGGGGACCGAGGATCAGCGATCCACGCGATCCCGGCCTGGTCGTGCACACCGCCTCCCTCGCCGCCGACCTCGGCGCGGACATCGTGAAGGTGGTGTACACCGGCACATCCGACGAGATGGCCGATGTCGTCGCCGCGTGCCCCGTCCCGGTGATCGTCGCCGGCGGGGTGCGGATGGACACCGAGGGGCAGGTTCTGCGCTTTGTGAACGACGCGATCTGCGGCGGGGCCGCGGGAGTGGCCATGGGCCGCAACGTCTTCCAGGCGCCGGATCCCGGGGCGATGGCGCGCAAGATCTCCCGGGTCGTGCACGGCGGCGACAAGGTTCACGCCGTACCTGAGCCGCGCCGCGAAGCCGTGCCGTCCGGCGCAGTCCAGGCCTGACCGACTGCCTGTTCATCAACCGGCACATGCCAGAAGAACGCCAAGCGCTATGTCTGAGGAGTCGTGTACCCGTGAAGCTCACCTGGATCGACGTCCGCTCGCTGAAGGGCGCCAAGAAGGCCATCATCGAGGAGTCCGTGCACCAGCGGATCGACGGCGTCGTCAGTAACAGTCTCTCGGACCTCAAGGGGCTGCCGCCGACCGTGAAGAAGGTCTTCTTCCCGCAGGGGAAGGAGCTTCCGGCCGAAATGGGCCCGGCCGACGTCGTGATCCTGTCCGACGACCGCCAGGGCGAGCGCACGGAGCTCGCCAAGGCTCACCCGACCATCGAGTTCGGCCGCTTCGTCGAGATCATCGACGCCGAGACCCTGGAGGAGGCCTGCGAGGCCTCCCGCCAGGAGAAGTGGGCCGTCCTGCTCTTCCGCGACCCCACCAAGATCCCGTTGGAGATCGTGCTCGCCGCCGCTGCCCGCGCCGAAGGGAACATCATCACGGTCGCCACGGACGTGGAGGAGGCCACCATCATCTTCGGTGTTCTGGAGCACGGCTCGGAGGGCGTGATGGTGGCCCCGGGCAAGGTGGGTGACGCCACTCAGCTCAAGGCCGCCGCGATGGCCCAGCCCGGCGAACTCCAGCTCACTGAACTGGAGGTGGTGAGCACCGCCCACATCGGAATGGGTGAGCGTGCCTGTGTGGACACCTGCTCACACTTCCGTGAGGACGAGGGCATCCTGGTCGGCTCGCATTCCAAGGGCATGATCCTCTGCGTCAGCGAAACGCACCCGCTCCCCTACATGCCGACCCGGCCGTTCCGCGTCAACGCCGGCGCGATCATGTCGTACACCATCTCCGGTGAGAACGACCGCACCAACTATCTGAGCGAGCTCGAGGCCGGCAGCAAGGTCCTGGCCGTCGACGTCAAGGGCCAGACCCGTGTGGTGACCGTCGGGCGGGTGAAGATCGAGTCCCGTCCGCTGATCTCCATCGACGCGGTCGCGCCCGACGGGCGGACCGCCAATCTGATCCTGCAGGACGACTGGCACGTTCGGGTCCTGGGCCCCGGCGGCGCGGTGCTCAACAGCACGGAGCTCAAGCCCGGCGACAAGGTCCTTGGCTACCTGCCGACCGCAGACCGTCATGTCGGCTACGCCATCGACGAGTTCTGCATAGAGAAGTAGGGACGACCAGCCGATGGAACGGCAACCGGTCTTCGACTTCCACGCCCGGTTGACCGGCGCCCCCGGGGCACTCGACCGTCTGCTGTCCGCGATGGACAGGAGCGGGGTCGAGCGCGCCGGGGTCGCGGCGGGTGGTGTGGTCGATCTCGACGTGCTTGCCCGCCAGCTCGTGGAGGGCGGTCATGTGACCTCCGACCCCGACAACGGCATCGTGCTGGACGCTGCTCGTGGCTCTGCGGGCCGTCTGACGGCGTTCTGGTTCGGCAACCCGCATCAGGGGACGGCGGACTACGGTGCGCACGGCGCCGAGTGCGCCGCCCTGGAACTCTCCCCCGCGGTGCACGGAGTTTCTCTGGACGATCCACGCACCACCGCCTTTCTGGATCTCGCCGAGGAGTTCGGACACCCGGTCTACGTCGTGTGCATCGACCGGGACGGCTGCCGGGTCTCGGACCTGGCCGTACAGGCGGCGAAGCGCCCGCAGACGGTGTTCGTCCTCGGCCACCTCGGCATCGGCCTGATCGACACCTACGCAATAGACATCGTGCGCCCCGTTCCGAACGTCGTCGTCGAGACCTCCGGAGGCTTCGGCTTCACGGTCCGCGTCGCCATCGAGCGACTCGGAGCCGAACGAGTGCTCTTCGCCGCGGAGCACCCGCTTCAGGACCCGGCGGTGGAGCTGGCCAAGTACCAGGCACTCGGTCTTCCGCACGCCGTGCTGCAGCAGGTTCTGTGGCAGAACGCCCACCGCATTCTCCGACTGGAGTCACCATGAGCCGCCCACCTTCCGAGCGCCTCCCTCAACTGGGCGACTGGCGCGACCACGAACAACTGCGCAAAATGCAGGACGATCAGCTCCGTGAGCTGCTCGTATGGGCACGGCAGTCCCCCTTCTACCGGAAGCGCTTCGGTGACGGGGCGGCGCCCGCCTCGCGCGGTGACTTCGAGGACCTCGGCCTGACCAGTAAGCAAGACCTCAGGGATGCCTACCCGTTCGGCATGCTGGCCGTTCCCAGGGGCGAGCTGGCCACCTACCACGAGTCCAGCGGGACGGCGGGGAGCCCGACTCCCTCGTACTACACCGAAGCCGACTGGACGGATCTGGCGGAGCGATACGCCCGCAAGTGGGTGAGCATCGAGCCGGATGACGTCTTTCTGGTTCGCACTCCGTACGCGCTGATGATCACCGGCCATCTGGCACATGCGGCGGCCCGGACGCGCGGGGCCACGGTCGTCCCCGGCGACAACCGTTCGCTGGCCATGCCCTACTCGCGGGTGGTGCGTGTGCTGCACGACCTCGGCGTGAGTCTGACCTGGTCGATGCCGACGGAGACCCTGCTGTGGGCGGCGGCCGCGCGTGCGGCGGGGCTGGTACCGAACCGCGACTTCTCCTCGCTCCGTGCGCTGTTCGTCGGTGGGGAACCGCTCAGTCCAGCACGCCGGGCCCGGATCAGCGAGATCTGGGGCGTACCGGTGGTCGAGGAGTACGGGTCCACCGAGACCGGCAGCCTGGCCGGCGAGTGCCCCGAAGGCCATCTGCATCTGTGGGCCGACCGCGCCGTCTTCGAGGTGCTCGACCCGCGGACCGGCGCCCTGTCGGCCTCCGGTGCCGGACAGTTGGTGGTCACCCCGCTGTACCGCCAGGCGATGCCGCTGCTGCGGTACAACCTGGAGGACAACGTTGAGGTCTCACTCGATCCGTGCCCGTGCGGCTGGCGACTGCCCACGGTGCGTGTGCTCGGACGTTCCGCCTTCGGTCACCGGGTCGGTCCCGCAACCATCACCCAGGCCCGACTGGAGGAACTGGTCTTCGGGCTGCCCCTCGAACACGGCGTGATGTTCTGGCGGGCCCGGGCCCGGGCCGATCTGCTGGAGATCGAGATCGAGGTGGCGGCTCCGCACCGGGAAGCCGCGTGCGCCGCGCTCACGGCAGCGGTCAAGGCGGCTTGCGGGGACATTCCGGCGCGGGTCGACGGCGTTCCCGTGGGCACTCTCGTGCCCACGGAGGCACTCACCGGCGTCCACGACGTCGTGAAGCCGCGCAGCCTGTTCGGTCCGGACGAGGACTGGAGCAAGGCGCTCCTCTACTACTGAGCAACCCGTAAACCCCAACCGTCCCGGCCGTTCCTTCTGCCGGGAGCGTGAAAGGAGCACAGCAGTGGCGGAGGTACCTCCAAGGGTCGCCATCGTTGGTGCCGGCATCGCCGGAGTGGCCCTTGCCGCCGCGCTGTCCCAGCGCGGCCTGGCCTGCAATGTCTTCGAGAAGACCCGGAATCTCCGGGAGATCGGTGCGGGAATCCAGATATCGCCCAACGGGTCGCGGCTGCTCCAGGACCTCGGCATCGGCCGCTGCCTGGAGCGCAGAGGAGTGCGCCCGGACTCCATCGACGTACGCAACTGGGCTGACGGCAGGACTCTGGCCCGCACCCCCCTCGGCCAGGCATGCGAGCAGATGTACGGGGCGCCGTACCTCGCCCTCCACCGGGCCGACCTGCACAGCGCACTGGTGGAGCAACTACCGGAATCCGTACTGCACTTGGGTTTGGAGTGCGTCGAGATCACCCAGGTCGAGGACGAGGTGGCGATTCGGTGCGCGGACGGTTTCGAGACCCGGGCGGACGTGGTCATCGGCGCTGACGGCATCCGCTCGGCGGTCCGTCAGCTGATGATCGGTGATGAGCCGCGGTTCTCCGGGCAGTCCATCTACCGTGCCGTCGTGCCGGCGGAGGCATGGCCGACAGCGAACGAGCGACCGCATGTCTCCATCTGGATGGGGCCCGGCCAGCACTGTGTGGCCTACCCCATCTCGGGAGGTGCCTCGGTCAGTGTCGCCGCCACAGCAGAGGCCGGCGACTGGCGCCGGGAGTCATGGTCTGCCGAGGGCTCGAAGGGGGAGCTCCTCGACGCCTACGCCGGCTGGGCGCCGGAACTGTTGTCGTTGCTGTCCGCGGCGCCGAGCGTCACCCGCTGGGCGCTGTACGACCGCGATCCGGTGGACCGCTGGAGCAACGAGCGGGTGACGTTGATCGGTGACGCGGCACATCCGATGCTGCCCTTCGGGGCCCAGGGCGCCTCGCTGGGGCTGGAGGACGCGCTGACCCTGGCGATCTGTCTCCAGAACGCCACCGCCAGTACGGTCCCGGACGCCTTGCGCCGGTACGAGGCGCTGCGCCGTCCGAGGACCGAGCAGGTGCACCGGTTCATCCGGGAGAACGAACGCAACCATCATGTCGACGACGGTGACGGGCAGCGTGAACGGGATGCCGCCCTCGACACGGACTTCGGTCTGCGACAGAGGGCCTGGCTGTTCGGCCACGACGCGGCGGCCGAGGCCACCAGCAACGTCGTCGCACCGGTGCGGTAACGAGCAACACCTCCGAACGGGAAGGCAGAACTGGTGATGCGTACTGCGGAAACAATCGAGATGCCAGGGATCACCGGCCGTGTCGTGGTGGTGACGGGCGCGGGCCGAGGTATCGGGGCGGCCGTCGCCCGACTGCTCGGGCGCCACGGTGCTCAGGTGGCGCTCTGGGACACGGACCCGGTGACGGTCACCGAAGTCGCCTCGGAACTCGACGCCGCCGGAGTGAAGGCCACCGCCGTGTGCGTGGATGTCCGGGACAGCGCCGCGGTTGAGGCGGCGACCGTCCAGGTCGAGCACACACTCGGGCCGGTGGACCTCCTGGTCAACGTGGCAGGCATGCTGCGCACCGGCGCTCTGATGGAGTTCACCGATGAGGAATGGGACGAGATCTTCGCGGTCAACGTACGCGGAGTCTTCACGGTCAGCCGCTCGGTCGCCGGCCGGATGGCCCGCCGTGGCCACGGGGCCGTCGTGACCGTCGCCTCCAACGCAGGCGGCGTGCCGCGCACGGGTATGGGTGCCTACGCCGCATCCAAGGCGGCATCCTCCATGCTCACCAAGTCCCTGGGCCTCGAACTGGCCACGCAGGGCGTGCGCTGCAACGTGGTCTCTCCTGGCTCCACGGACACCCCGATGCTGCGGGACATGTGGGACGCGGCCGGCGAAGGGGCGACCGAGGCCACGGTGCGCGGTTCCCTTGATGCCTTCCGCGTCGGGATTCCGCTCGGCCGTGTCGGAACACCCGAGCAGGTTGCCCAAGCCGTCCTCTTTCTGCTCTCCGACCAGGCGTCCCACATCACCCTGCAGGACCTCTACGTCGACGGCGGAGCAGCTCTCGGCTGACCGAAGCCGCTCTGCGAAGGAGAATTGAGATGGCGATCCCGCCGATCCCTCCCTATCCGCTGCCCACGGAAGGCGAGCTGCCGCAGAACCGCGTCTCCTGGCAGCCGTCGGCCGACCGGGCTGCGTTGCTGGTACACGACATGCAGCGCTACTTCCTGGCGCCCTTCGACCGCACGGGCGAGCCCGCCGGTCCGCTGCTCAGCAACGTCCGTGCGTTGCTCGACACGGCGCGCGCCACGGGAATGCCCGTTGTCTACACCGCCCAGCCGGGCGACATGGACCGCGCGCAGCGTGGACTGCTCTACGACTTCTGGGGGCAGGGCATGAGCAGCGCGCCGAAGGACCGCGAACTGGTCCCGGAGATCGCGCCCACCGGTGACGACGTCGTGCTGACGAAGTGGCGGTACAGCGCCTTTCACCGCACGGGCCTCCTCGACCTGATGGAGCGCCGGGGGAGGGATCAGCTTCTCGTGGCGGGCGTCTACGCCCACATCGGGTGCCTGGCCTCCGCGTACGACGCCTTCGCCAACGACATCCAGCCCTTCCTGATCGCAGACGCGTTGGGCGACTTCGGGCCGGCCGAGCACCGACAGGCGCTGGAGCATGCGGCGGACCGCTGTGCGGCAGTGCTGACCACCCATCACGCAGTGCAGACGCTGCGAGCGGGCAGCGGCCGTGAGGTCGGAGAATCCGCGCTGCTGCGGTGACACGTGACGAGTGAAACGAAAGGTATGCAGACATGAGCTTCGACGGATTCGCCCTGGCACCGGGCGAGGGCAGGCCCATCGGCCACCAGGTCAACTTGAAGGTGGGCCAGGTCCACACGCCGAACCTGCTGGCAGTGGAATGTGAATTCGCGCCCGGTTTCGACGTCGGGGCACACAGCCACTCCACCCATGAGGAGATCTTCTATGTCCTCGAGGGCGAAGTGGAGTTTTTCGCCTTCGAGCCGAAGGTGCTGACATCCGCGCCCGGCTCATGGACGACTTGGGAGTCCAAGACCGGCCAGAAAGTCACCCGAGCCACCCCCGGAACGGTGCTGTACGTGCCGAAGGGCTGCCCGCACGGCTTCAGGAACCCGGGGGACGTGCCCATGCGGTTCCTGCTGGTGGGAACGCCGGCGGGTCATGAGAACTACCAACAGGAGATAGCGGACCTGTTGGCATCGCCGCCCTCTGACGAGGAGGAGCTGCGTCGCGCGGTGGAGGATATCCGGCGGCGGCACCACACCAACCAGCTCACGCCGGCGGTCCGGGCGCCCTCGGACATGTGAAGCACCTGGCCATGACACGGCTGCCGGGGGACCGCCTCCTGGCAGCCGTGCCGGCTTTCCGAAATCACGTGGTCGCGCGATGCCCCGACGACCTCGGATGGCGGATGCTCCGTGGAGTATCCCCACCACAGGAGGCGTGATCCGTGCCCGATCAACCCATCACCATCACCATGTGGTCCGATCTGAGCTGTCCGTGGGCGACGCTCGCACTGGACACACTGCACGCCGAGGCACAGCGGCTCGACGCCGAGGTGGTCGTTGATCACCGGGTGTTCCCGCTGGAACTCTTCAACAAGATGGCCACTCCGAAGCACATCGTGGAGAGCGAGATCGTGGCCATCGCCGGACAACTGCCGGACCTCGGATGGCGGTTGTGGAACGCGCCCGCGCACACGTACCCGGTCACCATGCTCCCGGCGATGGAGGCGGTGCAGGCCGCGAAGGACCCCGTGGTGGGGGGACTGGCCGCCAGTGACCAGCTCGACACCGCGCTGCGGCGTGCGTTCCTCGTGGACAGCCGGTGTGTGAGCCTCCCGTCGGTGATCCTCGACGTGGCCGGCCAGTGCCCGCTCGTCGACAGTGACCGGCTGGCCGACGCGATCGCGCAGGGCAAGGGCCGGGCCGAGGTCTACCGCGACTGGGCCGAGGCCCGACGAATCTCCGTCCAGGGCAGCGCGACCCTGTTCGGCGCGGATGCGGAGCCGCTGCACAACCCGGGCGTCGAGTACCGCTGGTCGAAGGACGTCACCCCCCTGGACGGAGGGTTCCCGGTGCTGGAGGGCTACAGCCGTGACTGGGTTGCCGCACTGGTGGACGCCAAGGCCTGAGGCAGGCCATGGCGGGCGTGTGCTCTCCGGCAGCGACCCGGCCGGATGCTGATCGTCATGCGGATCCGCCAGCTGCTTTCGGCCTTCCGGCCAAAACGTAGCCCCCTCCCAGGTTCCCGAGTGCGATCAAGATCCCGCGAACGCGTGATGCGACGGCACGTCAGGGCGGGGAGGCTGCGTACGTCTCCTCGCTAGCGGAGGTTTGGAGAGTATGAACAACGTCCCCGTAGTTGTGGTCGGTGCCGGCCCGGTCGGGATGATGACGGCGCTGGAATTGGCCCACCATGGTGTGGCATGCCTGCTCGCCGAACAGAATTCCGGGCCCGCCGTGCATCCGAAGATGGAATTCACCAACCCCAGAACCATGGAGCATCACGCAAGACTGGGGACCGCCGACGACATCCGACGGGCCGGCGTACCCGCCGAGTACCCTTTCGACGTCCTCTGGTCCACCGGCCTCGACGGCGAACAGCTCGCGGTCTGGGAGCAGCCCTCCGTCGAGCAGAAATGGAAGCAGATCAGAGAAGACGGGGACGGTGGACAGCCCAGTCAGCCATACCAGCGAATATCGCAAGCCGATCTGGAGCCGGTCCTCCTCGAACACTGTCGGCGTCACCCTCTGATCGACGTTCGGCTGCGCTGGCGGTTCGAGTCACTCGAACAGCAGGGCGACCGGGTCACCACCAGGTTCCACGACCTGGCGACCGACTCCCCCCGGGCAGTGCGGTCCGAGTACCTGGCTGCCTGCGACGGCGCAGGCAGCCAGATTCGCCGAGCCGTCGGGATTCCGTTGAGCGACGGCGGTATCGCGGACGGCGAAGGAGGCGGTGTCCGTGAACTGCCGGAGGCCTTCTCGGTGACTTTCCGCAGCTCGGACACCAAGAGCCTGTTCCGGCACGGATATTTTTGGCACTACTTCACCAACCGTTACGTACTGATCTCGCTCGACGAAGCCGGAACGTGGGCTTTCCACTCCCTGCGGCAGGAAGACTTCTCCACGCCGCCGGCCGATCCCGCGGCGTGGATACGTGCCCAGCTCAACGTCGACGTCGACATCGACGAGGTGCGCGTCACCTCACGGTGGACACCTCGCTACCTGATTGCCGACCGGTACCGGGCCGGCCGGGTGCTCCTGGCCGGCGACGCCGCGCATCAGATGTTCCCTTCCGGCAGCCACGGAATGAACACCGGAGCCGGTGACGCCGTCGACCTGGGGTGGAAGCTGGCAGCGGTGGTCAACGGGTACGGCGGGCCGCACCTGCTCGACAGTTACGAAGCGGAGCGGCGGCCGGTCGGTCTGCGCAACATGGCCATGTCCCGCCAGCACCTGGACGTGCACTTCCAGTTCATGCGCATCGGCCGCGAGGGCGGGACGGCGCAGGAGCAGGGCCGGTTCCTCTCCGCCCAGCCGGGCGAGAACACCTACGAGGGGATCTATCTGGACTACCGGTACGCCGGATCCCCCATTGTCTGCCCCGATGGGGCCGCGGAGCCGCCATCCGACCTGCTGCGGTACATCCCCAGTACCTGGCCGGGCAGCCGTCCGCCGAGTCTGATCCTGGAGAACGGGGACCAGCTGTTCGACCTGTTCGGGCGCGAGTTCACCCTCCTGGACATGGTGGGTGACGGGAGGGCCGGCCCCTTGTTGGCCGCCGCAGCAGAACGAGGTCTGCCGGTCAGGCATATCGTGGTCGAAGAAGCCCGGGTGCGTGAATTGTGGGATTGCGACCTGGCGCTGGTACGCCCGGACCAGCATATTGCCTGGCGCGGGGACTTTTCCCCCGCCGACCCTTTCGAGGTCGTTGATCGGGTCAGAGGCGCAGCGAGCGACAATACGCTGTCGACAGCACGCTCGTGACGGGTATCAGATATTCGCTTTTATGGAGGCGTCAGTGGCGACCGAACAATTGAAGAACAGTACGACCCCTGGCGACGTGGGCGGGAACAGGCGGGCGTGGCTGGTCCTGGCGCTGGTATGCGCCTGCCAGTTCATGGTGATCCTTGACTCGGCCATCGTCAACGTCGCCTTGCCCGCGGTCCGCGATGACCTCGGATTCTCCAACACCGGCCTGGCTTGGGTCGTGAACGGCTATCTGCTCACCTTTGCCGGATTCATGCTGCTCGGCGGGCGCGCGGCCGATCTCTTCGGTCCACGTCGACTGTTGAACTGCGGACTCGTGGTGTTCTCCGTTTCCAGTCTCGTCGGTGGACTGGCAACCACTCCGGAGGTCCTGGTGGGGGCGCGCGTCGCGCAGGGCATCGGGGCCGCCATGATGGCTCCGGCGACGCTCGCTGTCATCAACACCGTCTTCACCGAACCCGGCGCACGCGCCAAGGCGTTCGGGGCGTGGGCCTCCTCCGGCGGGATCGGCGGCCTGGCCGGCGCTCTCGTGGGCGGGGCTCTGACGACCAGCCTTTCGTGGCGGTGGGTCTTCCTGATCAACGTGCCGATCGGCGCGCTGCTGATCACCGTGGCGGTGATGTCGCTGACCGCGGCCGCACGCAACGGCGAGCGGGAGTCGCTCGACATCGTCGGCGCTCTCACAGGAACGGTCGGCCTGGCAGCCCTGGTGTTCGGCGTCATGCACATCGCCGACTACGGCTGGACGTCCGGCCTCGTCGTCGGCCCCGCACTGGCGGGCGTGCTGCTGCTCGTTGTCTTCCTCGGGGTGGAGTCGCGCACAGCCAACCCGATGGTGCCTCTGCGGCTCTTCAAGATCCGTGGCATCGCGGTAGGTAACGCCATGCTGTTCCTGTTCGGTGGAATCGCCATCGGAATGTGGTACTTCACCTCGCTCTTCCTGCAGAACGTCCTTGGATTCAGCGCGCTGGAGGCCGGGCTCGGGCAGACTCCCGCCGCGGTGGGCTTCATGCTCGTCGCGCGCTATGCGTCCGCCTGGCTGCCCCGCTTCGGTGTGCGTCCGCTGGTACTGGCCGGCAGTGCCTGCTTCGTGGCGGGCTTCGGCTGGCTTTCCCTGGCCTCTGCCGGCAGCGGGTACGCGGCCAGTGTGCTCGGGCCCACGCTGCTCATCTCGGCGGGTATCGGTCTGACCTTCCCCACCTTCATGGCTGCGTCCACCGCTGACGCTCCCGAGGGTGACGCCGGGATCGTCGGTGGCCTGGCGGGCACCGGCAACCAGGTGGGCGGCGCCTTCTTCCTGGCTGTGCTCGCGACCGCCGCGGGCGCCACGACCGATCGGGCCGACGAGGGGACCTCCGAGGTGGACGCCCTCGCCGCCGGTTACGAGGTGGTCTTCCTCATGGCGGCGGGCCTCGCCGTCGCCATTGGTCTCCTCAGCCTGCTCGTGCCCCGGAAGGAGCGCGCCTGACCGCTGGAGCTCCGGCACACCAGGCTCTGTTCGCTCCTGTCCGCTGTTCACATCATGCCGCGGACAGGAGCGCGGGCCTTTTGCCGCGCTCTGCGACGAGCAAGCCGAAAGACCCCTGCGGGAGCGTGTTTTCCCGCAGGGGGTCTTCTGCTGCCCGGGTGTCCTGGGTCGAGGCGCATTCGGTCGTCCCTGCGTGTCTGGAGCCGTGTCACGAAAGGGCGTTATGCGACGTACCTAAGATCGCATGAATACGTGATGCTCCGCGTATCCCCGTGAGCCAGCCTGTATCCACGTCTCCGCCGAGTGGCCGGTTGGATGCACTGATCACGGTTCCCTTGAATCCGCAGCGCTTTTCAGGGCCGCTATCGCCAAGCCCGGTGCTGGGATTCGTGGTTCGACTGTCGGCCGCGTCTGGAGTACGACCGGATATTCACAACGCACTGAACCTGGGAGCGAAAAAAGAATGTCGGACACACAGATCGACACCTCGACGAATTCCATCGAGCCCCTGCGCGAGCTCTTCTACGGGCACTACCGGTTCCAGTACCTGAGCGCCGCCTGCCAGTTCGGACTGTTCGAGCTGCTGGGCCGCGAGCCGGGCATCACCCGTAAGGAGGTGGCCGAGCGCCTGGGGATCCAGGAGCAGCCGGCCCGCATCCTGCTCCTCGGATGCACCAGCGCCGGCCTGCTGCGCAAGGAGGAGGACCGTTACTTCAACACACCGGTCTCCGAGCCGCTCGCCGGCAAGCTGGACGACATCCCGGCGGCGTTCGTGCCGTGGGAGCAGCAGATCAACTACCGGCCGATGTTCTGGTTCTACGAGTCGCTGAAGGAGTACAGCAACGTCGGTCTGCAGCGCGAGATCCCGGGCGACTCGCCGACACTGTACGGTCGGCTCGCCGAGGATCCTGCCAAGGAGACCGTCTTCCACAACATGATGGGCTCCGTGAGCCGGGTCATGGCCGAGGAGCTGGTCGACCGACTGGACCTTTCCAAGGTCACCCACCTCCTTGACATCGGCGGCGGCACCGCGGTCAACGCGACACACCTCGCACGCCGCTGGCCGCACCTGCAGATCACCATCGCCGACCTCCCCACCGTCGCGGAGCGGGCGAACGAGAAGATCGCCTCGCTCGGTCTGAGCGACCGGGTCCGCGCAGTCGGCCTCGACGTCTTCAAGGACGAGTTCCCGAAGGGCTGCGACGCCGTCCTCTTCGGTCACTTCCTGGAGATCTGGTCCATCGAGCGCAACCGCGAGCTGATCGCCAAGGCGGCCCGCGCCGTCGAGCCCGGCGCCAGCCTTTTCGTCGCCACGCCCGAGGCCTACGACGACGAGACCGGCCCGGACGTGGCGGCCGCGCTGTCCGCGTACTTTCTCACCATCGCGTCCGGTGAGGGCATGGTCTACACCATGCGTGAGTACGAGGAGTGGGCCTCCGAGGTCGGATTCGAGGCGACCGGTCGTCTCTCCGTCGGCATCGGCGACGCCGTCATCACCGGCGTCAAGCGCTGAAGCAGGAACCGATGCCCGCTTCCCCGTGACGCCGTGCGGGCAGGTGCCCGGTGCCGGTCGCGCACCTCCGGTGCTCGTCCCGGGGAAGTGGGTGGCAGCCGGCCCCGACACGTTCGTGCGCGTGGGGCCGGCGCATTGAGCTGGGCCGGGCCCCGGCGGGGTGCGATCCGGGACCCGCACCCGACAGGATCAAGGCGCAGGTCAGTCGATACATCGGCCGGTACATCTCCCCGAATACCGGTCCACCAGGTCACACCACCCGGCCTCGACCCGTTCGGGGCTCATCCCGCGGCGGGTCAGGAGGTGGTCGACGAGCACCGTTTCGAGATATCCGAGCAGCGTGTGCGCGACGAGCTCGGTGTCGCTGTCCGGTCGTACCTCCCGCAGCAGCATGCACAGGTGCGCCAGCCGAAGCTGGTACGACGGACCCGTTCGCCGACGGTCCAGGTCCCGGTGTGCAGCCAGGTACAGGTCCCGGTGCGCGTGCTCATGGCGGATGACGGCCAGGCCGAAGGCCCGCATCCGCTCATCGGGCCGCGCACCCGGGCCGAGCGGCGGCGGTCCGGAGAGGAAGCCCTCCTGGAGCCGCTCCTCGTGATGGCTGAGCAGCTCCGCCATCAGCCCCACACGGTCGCCGAACCGGCGGAAGACAGTGCCCTTGCCGACGCCGGCGCCGCTGGCGATGTCGTCCATGGTCACGTTCTCGATGCCATGCGCGGCGGCGAGGCGGTCGGCCACCTCGAGCAGTCGGCTGCGGTTGCGCGCGGCGTCGGCACGCAACCGGGTCGTCCCGCCGGCCGAGGGGAGGGCAAGGTCGGCCGGTCCGACGGGGGTGGTTCGCGCCGGCGTGGACGAGGGCGTTCGCGGCTCGGTCATGAGTACAAGAATACGCCGAGGGCAGACAAGCGGACCGTGGTCCGTTACTCTGGACCTCTAAGTGGACCACGGTCCATTTATCTTCGGGCGTACTGATCACACACTTGGGAGTCTGCATGTCCATCCGTATCCTCGCCCTGGTCGGCAGCCTTCGTTCGGGTTCCCACAACCGGCAGTTGGCCGAGGCCTCTGTGAAGCACGCCCCTCAGGGCGTCGAGGTGGTCATCCACGAAGGGCTGAGCGATATCCCCTTCTACAACGAGGACATCGACGTCGAGGGCGGCGTGCACGAGGCGGCGGCCGCTCTGCGCGCCGCCGTGGCCCAGGCCGACGCGCTGCTGCTCTTCTCTCCGGAGTACAACGGCACGATCCCCGCGGCCCTGAAGAACGCCATCGACTGGCTGTCCCGCCCGTACGGCAGTGGGGCGCTGACCGGCAAGCCGGTTGCCGTCGTCGGGACCGCGTTCAGTCAGCACGGTGGCCTGTGGGCCCAGGACGAGACCCGCAAGGCGGCCGGCATCGCCGGTGCCCGCGTCGTCGAGGACGCCAAGCTGTCCATCCCCGGCTCCGTGAATCGCTTCGCCACCACGCACCCGGCCGACGACGCAGAGGTCGTCGAGGGTCTGACCAAGGTCATCGAGCAGCTGTCCCGGGCCGCCGCACCGGCCGCCGCCTGAAGGAGCGCCCCTGCCGATCCAGGATCGTCCCGCACGGTCTCCTCGCTGGAGCGGCGGGGGCGCCGGACGGCGCCGCCCCGGACGGCCCGGCGCGGTGTGGGCCGGAAGTCGATACTCGCGGCAATGGGAGTGCTCGCGGGGAATCTTGGCAGTGAATTCCCACTACCCGGTGGCTCCGGCTGTGTACGGCGCAGCCAAAAGCCGACATGCGTGTTTTTCATGGAACCGCAGCAGGAACTGAGCGTCAGGATGCGCCCCTGAACCTCACCATGGCGGCGCCTTCGTTGTCGCCTCCGTGCCATCGCGAGTCGAGATCGATTCACGATTCAATCATCCTCGCTATTGCGTAGGTCACACCTCCTGGGAGCGGTCGCTGTTGAGCCGCTCGAACAGTACGTTTACACGCGTGCAGTCGAGGTGTGAGTTGAGTAACACGCCGCGAGGTACTGGGCAGCGCGGTGCGTGAAGTTGGGGGATGACACGCGAATGGCACAGACACGTATGGTCGGCAGAGATGCGGAGATGGCACGCATCCGCACAGGGCTTGACAAGGTGGCGGCCGGCACCGGGGGGTGTTTGGTTGTCGAGGGTGCACCGGGAATCGGTAAGAGCCGACTCCTGACCGCCGCGACTGTCTACGCAACCGAGCTGGGCGTGGCCACGGCTGTCGGCCGGGCCACCACGCTTGATCACATTGCGCCCTTGAGTACTCTCCTGGGTGCGTTCAGGGACGACTCGTCGGTAGTGATCGACGACTTCGACCAGCTCGGTGACCCGGCCGTCAACCGGTTCTGGCTGATCGACCAGCTTGGCGGACGGCTCGAACGCTACGTCACCCGGTGTCCGCTGCTCATCGTGATCGACAACGTCCAATGGGCCGACGAGCTGACCGCATTGGCGCTGCGCCTGCTGGTCCCCTCGCTCGCCTCGTCCCCGGTGTTCTGGCTGCTGTCCTGCAGGACGGCAGCCACCGGTTCGCCCGGACGCAGCGCCGTGGACCTCCTGATCCAGGAAGGTGTCGAGCCGATGGAGCTCGGCCCGCTCGACGACGAGGCGGTGCAGACGCTGTGCGCGGTGCTCCTCGGTTCGAGACCCGACCGGCGCCTGCTCGGCCTGGCCCGCCGCAGCGCCGGAAACCCCTTCCTGATCGAGGAGCTGCTGAGCCGTCAGGTGGACCTCCGACGGTCGGTGCAACGGGCCGAAGACCTTCCTTCCGGCGGCGAGCGTGTTGGCGCCCCCGACCTCTCGGCCGGCTTCGTCAAGGCGGTCCAACGCCACTTGCAGTGCCTCTCGCCCGATGCCCACCGGCTGCTCGAAGCGGGAGCCGTACTCGGCCGTCCCTTCACCGTGCACGAGGCGGCGGGACTCTGGGGCAGACGGGCCGTTGAACTCGTCGCCGCCGCCGAGGAGGCACTGCGCCAGGACGCGCTCATGGAGACCGGAACCGAGCTTTCGTTCCGCCACGACCTGATCCGCGAGTCGGTGCTCAGCGCCATGCCCGGTCCGGTGCGCAAGGTGCTCCATCGCGAGGCGGTCACCGTCTTACGCGCCGAGAACCGGCCTGCCAGTGAGATCGCCGAGCACCTCCTTTACGGGAGTTCGCAGTGGAACAGCCAGACCGTGGACGCGCTGCACTCCACCATTCGCCAACTTGCGCGCACCGCTCCCAGCACGGCCGCCGACCTGGCGCTGCGCACGTTGAAGGCCATCGGTGACCATCACACCGCGCGGCCGCATCTCGCCGCGGAGGCGGTTGTCCTGCTGGCCGCCGCCGGTCGGCTGGCCGAGGCGCAGGAGCTCGGCGAGGCGACCCTCGAAGCGGGCATGCCCCCGGAGACGGAGGCCATGCTGCTGTACGGCGTCGCCTCCGCGTTCAAGCACGCCGGCCGGGACGACACGGCTGTCCGCTATACACGGCGGGCCCTCGAACTGCCGAACGTAGCCACCCTGGTCCGTGCGCAGGTGCTGGCCATCCAGGCCCACGCCCTGCTCAACGTGGGGACCCTGGAGGAGGCGAGGTCGGCGGCGGATCAGGCAGTCCAGATCGCTCGTAGTTCCACGGAGAACCCGTCGGTGGCCCTCGGGATCGCAGCGCAGAGTATCTCCGCGCAGGCTTCCGGAGACATCTCCACCGCCATCACTCTGGCCGGCGAGGCGGTACAGGTCGCCGACGAGCACGGCGGCGCGGTGGCACAGATCCACCCGCGTCTGTGGCTGGGCTCCGCCATGACGGCGGCTGACCGTTTCACGGAAGCCGCCGCCGTGTACGAGTACGGCCAGCGCGAGGCCCACCGGTTCGGCACAGCGTGGTCGCACCCTCTGTGGCATTACCACCGTGCCGAACTGTGGCTGGCCCGCGGCCTGCTCGACGATGCGGTGGTCGAGGCCGAGGCCGGCCTGCGCATCGCCGAACGGCTCACCACGATGGCCATGGGTGTGCCGCTGCTGGCCATCCTGTCCCGCCTGGCACTGCTTTCGGGCGACCTGGCGCTGGCACGTGCCCGTCTCGACGGCGCCCGTCGGCTCGCCGAACAAGGCATCGGCTCGCGGATCGAGGACCTGACGTGGACCACCGCACTCCTCCAGGAAGCCGAAGGCCACCCGGAGGGGGCGGTGGCGACGCTCAAACCCCTGATCGCGGCTCTGCCGACCCGAGTGCTCCTGTTCACGCAGGAGCCCGGTGCTGCCCCCCGACTGGTGCGGTTGGCGCTGAAGGCCGGTGCCAGGGACGTCGCGTGCGCGGTCGCGGACGCTTTCAGCGCGCTGTCCCGACGCAATCCTGGCTGCCCGTCCCTGGCCGCTGCGGACGCCCACACCCGTGGACTGCTGGAGGACGACACTGCGATGCTGCGGGCCGCCGTCGAGGCCTACCAGGACAGCTCAAGGACGCCTCTGAGAGCCGAGGCACTGGAGGATCTGGGTAGGGCGCTGCAGCGTTCGGGCCATCGCCACGAGGCGGTGGACTTCATCCGTGAGGCCCATGGCCTGTTCACCGCGGCCGGCATGCGTATCGACGCAGACCGGGTCTGCGAGCGACTCGACCGCCCGCAGAACGCCCGGCCCGCACCGCAGCCATCTCGGCGCGTGCCCCTGGCCTGGAGCCAGCTGACCCTGTCGGAGGTCAAGGTGGCCCAGCTGGTCGCCGAGGGCCTCACCAACCGCGAGGTGGCGACGAGGCTCTTCCTGTCCCCGCATACGGTGGACAGTCACCTGCGCCACATCTTCTCCAAGCTCGGGCTCTCCAGCCGGGTGGCGCTGACCCGGTGGGTGATCGAGCAGGACACGGCCAAAAAGGCGGAGGTCTGACGACTGCTGGTCCAAGGGCGGCGACAGGCCCTGCCCGCACGGACCGGCAGGCGTGCCCACGATGTTCAGGAACCGACAGCGCGAACATCTGACGCGCCGAACAGGGCCCGCAGGGGCCCTGTTCTCGTTCCCCATCTGTCTTGCGCCCCCGGCAGGACTCGAACCTGCGGCCAAGCGCTTAGAAGGCGCCTGCTCTATCCACTGAGCTACGGGGGCCGGGAGTCCTGATCGGTGGTTCCGTGGCCGTGCCGGGACAAGGATAGGGCTCCGATCCCCTGGACCCGGTTGCTTCACCTGCGTGGCACGATGTGGAGGTTCAGTGAAGCGAACCGATAATCGCAGGTAGGTGCGATTCCCGCAGCGCTTTTCGCCCACTGCGCGCCGGGTGTTGTGCACTCGTTATGCCCCCGCCCCACTCGTCCCCTCTGTCCTGACTCTGTCCAGAGGGTGGATCCGCCGCGCAGAGGGGTCTATACGCTTCAAAAAGGCTCCAAAATTGGGCATTCTTCGCATGTGGTGACCATGGACGTACGGCCTCAGCTCATCGACGCACTTTCCGCCCTGCGCGACCGTGTCGCCGCCGTGCGTCTCCCACTGCCCCTGCCGGGGGCCGAACGCGCCCGGCAGACCAGGGTCGAACTCCTCGCCCAGCTCGACGACTACCTCCTGCCACGCCTCAAGGACCCCGAGGCGCCGCTGCTCGCCGTGATCGGCGGATCCACCGGGGCCGGGAAGTCCACCCTGGTCAACTCGCTGGTGGGGTGCCGGGTCAGCGAGGCCGGAGTGCTGCGGCCCACCACCCGGACCCCGGTGCTGGTCTGCCACCCGGACGACCACCACTGGTTCGCGGGTGTACGGGTGCTGCCGCAGCTCACCCGGATCTGGCTGCCGCCGGGCCAGACGCCCGACCCCGACGGGCTCGACGACCTCGCCGCACGCGGAGAGGACGGGGAGGCCGCCCTGCGGGTGGAGACCGCGGTCAGCCTGCCCCGCGGGCTCGCCCTCCTGGACGCCCCCGACATCGACTCGCTCGTCGTCCGCAACCGCGTCCTCGCCGCCGAACTCATCTGCGCCGCCGACGTCTGGGTCATGGTCACCACCGCATCGCGCTACGCCGACGCCGTGCCCTGGCACCTGCTGCGCACCGCGAAGGAGTACGACGCCGCCCTCGTCACCGTCCTCGACCGGGTGCCCCACCAGGTGATCGCCGAGGTGTCCCGGCAGTACGCGGCCCTGTTGACCCGGTCCGGACTCGGGGACGTACCCCGGTTCACCATCCCCGAACTGCCCGAGTCCACCGGCGGCGGCAGCGGACTGCTCCCCACCAGCGCCGTCGCTCCGCTCCGCGCCTGGCTCGCCCACCGGGCCCAGGACCCCGCCGCCCGGCAGCAGGCGGTGGGACGCACCGCCTCCGGCGTCATCGAGTCGCTCAACGTACGGATGCCCGCCCTGGCCTCCGCCGTCGCCGCCCAGTACGCCGCCTCCGTACGGCTCACCGGGGCGGTCGACGAGGCGTACGGCAAGGAGGCCACCCGGATCCGCCGGCGGCTGAAGAACGGTGCGGTGCTCTCCGGGGACGCGCGGACCCGGTGGCGCGGCTACCCCCTCTACAGCTCGCCCGAGGAACTCCTCGAAGCCCTCGTCGACAGCCTGGTGGCCCTGCTCCAGTGCTCGGTCTCCGCCGCCGACGAACAGATCCGCACCCACTGGCGCCGCGAACCCGCCGGGGCCCTGTTCCGGTTCGAGGGCGCCGGACGGGAAGCCGGGGGCTGGGGGCCGGCCGAGGACGTCGAAGGGCGGATCGCCGTCGCCGTACGCCGGTGGCGCCGGGTGCTGGAGGAGCTGGCCGAGGAGGAGGTGCGCCAGCTCGACCGCAGCGTGGCGCCCGCCCCCGAGAACGTCGCGGCCCTCCTCGCGGCCGCCCTGCTGGGCGGGCGGCGCGCCCGTGCGGCGGGGGAGCAGCTCGCCGAACGCATCGGCGCCCAGGGTGCGCTGCGCCTCCGTGACAAGGGCGGCGAGCTGCTGACGAGCTGCCTCGACCAGCTCCTCGGCGGCGAACGCGAACGCCGCCTCGCCCCGCTCGACGCGCTCGACGTCTCCCCCGAGCCCCAGGCCGAACTGATCGCCGCGCTTTCCGTACTGCAGAAGGAGAGGTGGCAGCGATGACTGCCGTCACGGACGAGGACCACGGCAAGGGCGACAACGCGGGGAAGCCGGACGGGCGCTGGGACGACGGGCTCATCGCCCGGCGCGCGGCGGCGGCCGAGGCCCGCGAAGCCGAGGAGACCGCGCCGCCCCCGCCCGCCGAGGACGACGCGGATCCGCAGGTCGAGGCGTACGCCCCCGCCGACGGGCCGCTGCCCGCCCGGCTCGACGCCCTGCGCGAACTCGTCGGACTCTCGCGCGCCCGGCTCGACCGGGACGCCCTCGCCGAGGCGGGACGCGTCCTGGACGAGGCCGCGGCCAGACAGCGGCTCTCCTCCCGGCACACGGTCATCGCCGTCGCCGGAGCCACCGGCAGCGGGAAGTCGACCCTGTTCAACGCGCTCGCCGGGGCCCCGATCTCCGACACCGGGCTGCGCCGCCCCACCACCTCCCAGCCCATCGCGTGCAGCTGGACCGACGGGGCGGCGGGACTGCTGGACCGCCTCGCCATCCCCGGGCGGCTGCGCCGCAGGCCCCACCCGGGACCCGCCGCGTTCGACGAGGCGCTCCAGGGGCTCGTCCTGGTCGACCTGCCCGACCACGACTCGGCGGCCACCGAGCACCGCGACCAGGTGGACCGGGTCCTGGCCCTGGTCGACGCGGTGATCTGGGTGGTGGACCCGGAGAAGTACGCCGACGCCGCCCTCCACGAACGCTATCTGCGCCCGCTCGCCGGACACGCGGAGGTCACCTTCGTCGTCCTCAACCAGACCGACCGGCTCCCCGGCGAGGCCGCCGACCTCGTCCTCGACGACCTCCGCCGCCTCCTCGACGAGGACGGCATCGCGCTCGGCGAGCACGGCGAACCCGGCGCCACCGTCATGTCCCTGTCCGCGCTCACCGGCGACGGGGTCCCCGAACTCCGCGAGCTGATCGGCCGGTTCGTCTCGGACCGCACCGCCGCCACCCGCCGCCTCTCCGCCGACGTCGACGCGGCGGCGGCCCGCCTGCGCAAGGTGTACGTCGCCGAGGGGCGGCCCGGTCTCGGCGAGCGGGCCCGCGAGGAGTTCACCGACCGGCTGGCCGAGGCCGTCGGCGCCGCGGCCGCCGGACAGGCCGCCGAGCGGGAGTGGCGCCGCAACGCGAGCCGGGCCTGCGGGACGCCGTGGCTGCGGCTCTGGCGCTGGTACGAGAACCGGGGACTGCCCGGCAGCCTGGACCGGATGGGCCAGGCGCTCACCCCGCCAGAGGAGGAGCTGACGGCCCGGCAGCGGGTCGAGCAGGCGGTGCGGATCGTCGCGGACGACGCCGCCGACGGGCTGCCCGGACCCTGGGCACAGGCGGTGCGCGAGGCCGCGTTCACCGGGGCGCAGGGGCTGCCCGAGGCGCTGGACGAACTGGCGGTCAAGGCCGGGGCCCCCGGCACGTCCAAGCGCGGCGGGACGGAGACGGGGAAGAGCACGGTCCCCCAGCTCGGCGGGCGGCCGCCCAAGCCGCCCCGGCCGAAGTGGTGGCCGGCCGCGGTGCTGGTCCAGGTGTCGATGACGCTCCTGCAGATCTTCGGCGGCCTGTGGCTGGTCGGCCAGATCATCGGCGTCCTGGAGCCGGGCCTCGTCGTCCCCGCGCTCATCATGCTGGCCGGTGTCGTCGGCGGCCCGCTGGTCGAGTGGGCCTGCGCCGCGGCCATCCGGGGACCGGCCAGACGGTACGGGCAGGACGCCGAGCGGCGGCTGCGCGAGGCGGCGGCCGGCTGCGGCCGGGCCAGGGTCCTGGACCCGGTCGCGGCCGAACTGGTGCGCTACCGGGAAGTGCGCGAGCGGTACGTGACGGTGACGGAGTTTTCCACAACCGGCCGGTAGTCCACAGGCCCCGACGCGATTCCTTTCCGGCGCCCACCATGGAGTGCGTACGACACCGCGGTACGACGAGGTACGCGCGGTGCGAGGAAAGCGGGGCGGGAAATGAACGAGACCTTGGTGACCCTGGTGGGTAACGCGGCGACCGCGGTGGACTTCCGGGAGACGGCCACCGGAGGAATGGCGCGATTCCGTTTCGCCGTCACTCCGCGCCGCTGGGACCGCGAGAAACAGCTCTGGGCCGACGGCCGCACCAGCTTCTACACCGTCTGGTCCTGGCGGACGCTCGCCGCGAATCTCGCCGGTTCCGTTTCGGTCGGAGAACCCCTGGTCGTGCACGGCCGGTTGAAGGTCCGCGAGGAGGAACAGGCCGGTCAGCGCAGGACGTTCGTCGATGTCGAGGCCGTCGCCGTCGGCCACGACCTGAGCCGGGGAACCGCGGCCTTCCGCCGGGCGCCCAGAATGGAACCCCATCTGACGGAGCGTCCGGGGCGCGTCACGGACGGCGACGCGGAGGAGTCGCCGAAAGAACGGGAACAGGTCGGCGCAATGGCCGCAGTGTCCTGAAAAGGCTGTTCGGCGACACGTTCGGGCTCCATCCCGCGATAACGATTCCGATTCGGAATGGTTGGCGAAGGGCAGTTCGGGGGACTCGCCTCCGCCCGTTCTTTAGGATTCCCAGTGCTCACGGGTCACTTGGGTCTGCTGGCGAGGCATTCCCCACACGCGCACCACGCGCGAGGGCCTCGCCCGGAGGGGAATTCTGTGTTTTCTGCGCCTTCAGCGTCCGCTGCGTCGTCCGGCACGGCAGGAGCGGACCCCGGTCGCGGGATCCTCCGCCCCGTCGCCGCGCTGCTGGTCTCCGGTCTCGTCGCGGCCGCCGCGCTCGTCGGCGCCGGACCGGCGGCGGCCGACGACACCAGCCGGCACCACGGCGGCGCGGCCGCCGCGCTCGACGGACTGAAGACCTTCGACAGCGCCGTGCTCCGCATCGCGGGGGAGGACGGCGCGCCCGCCCGGACCCAGGAACTGCCCGCCGGACTGTTCGAGATGACCGTGGACGGCGGCGGCAAGCTCAAGACCTACTGCATCGACCTCCACAACCCCACCCAGGACCAGGCGAAGTACCTGGAGACCCCCTGGGCCGAGACCTCGCTCGGTACCAACCGGAACGCGGGCAAGATCCGCTGGATCCTCCAGCACTCCTACCCCCAGGTCGACGACCTGGCCGCACTCGCCGAGGCGGCCGGTACCGGCCCGCTGACGGAGCGGACCGCCGCCGCCGGGACCCAGGTCGCGATCTGGCGCTACTCGGACAACGCCGACGTCACCGCGTCGGACAAGCAGGCGGAGAAGCTCGCCGACTGGCTCCAGCGCAACGCGCGCCCGGAGAAGGAGCCCCGGACCTCGCTGACCCTGGAGCCGGCCGCCGTCTCCGGCCGGACCGGGGAGCTGCTCGGTCCGGTGACCGTCCGCACCGCCGCGGGCCAGGTCTCGGTGTCGCCCCCGGTGGACGCCGCGGCCAGCGGCGTCCAGGTCACCGACAAGAAGGGGGCACCGGTCACCGAGGCGTCCGACGGGGACCGGCTCTACTTCGCCGTGCCGAAGGACACCGCCGACGGCAGCGCGTCGCTGACCGTCCAGGCCACCACCTCCGTGCCGGTCGGCCGGGCCTTCGCCGGGACGGGCCGCACCCAGACCCAGATCCTGGCCGGCTCCAGCGAGTCGACCGTCTCCGCCCGGGCCACCGCCGCCTGGGCCGAGACCGGCGCCGCCCCGGCGGTGACCGCCCGGAAGAACTGCGCGAAGGGCGGGGTGGACGTCACGGCCGCCAACCGGGGCGACGAGCCGTTCACGTTCGAGCTGGCCGGTGAGGAGCACACCGTCGCCGCCGGGGAGACCGGTACGGTCACCGTGCCCGTCGCCGAGGACCAGGCGTACGACTTCACCATCACCGGGCCCGCCGGGTTCAGCCGTACCTTCACCGGGGTGCTGGACTGCGCCACCAGCGGCAGCGTCCTGGAGCGGGAGAGCGAGGAGGCGGGCGGCGCGGGCAACGACGTCGGCACCCGCAGCGCCGAGCAGTCCCTCCCGGCCACGACCGGCTCCGCCTCGTCGGGTCTTGAGGGCGACCTCGCCGCCACGGGCGGCTCCAGCGCCACCCCGATGCTCGCCGCCGTCGCCATCGGACTGCTCGTCGTGGGCGGCGGCGCGGTCTTCGCCCTCCGCCGGAAGAAGCCGCACGCCGACGGTGAGTGAACACCCGTCCACAAGTGGTGACCGGGGTTCCGGTGCCGGTGGGTGGACGGGTTTCCTTCCGGGGGCGGGTGTCAGGCAAGATGGGTGTATCTGCCCACACCTCTATTGCTGCCGGACGGTTTCTCTTGGCTGAGTACATCTACACCATGCGCAAGACGCGCAAAGCGCACGGCGACAAGGTGATTCTCGATGACGTCAATCTGAACTTCCTGCCCGGCGCGAAGATCGGTGTCGTGGGCCCCAACGGCGCCGGTAAGTCCACGGTGCTGAAGATCATGGCGGGCCTGGAGCAGCCGTCCAACGGCGACGCGTTCCTGTCGCCCGGCTTCACCGTCGGCATCCTCATGCAGGAGCCGAAGCTCGACGAGTCGAAGACCGTCCTGGAGAACGTCCAGGACGGCGCCGCCGAGATCATGGGCAAGCTCCACCGCTTCAACGAGGTCGCCGAGCTCATGGCGACCGACTACTCCGACGCGCTGATGGAGGAGATGGGCAAGCTCCAGGAGGACCTGGACCACGCAGGCGCGTGGGACCTGGACGCCCAGCTGGAGCAGGCCATGGACGCCCTGGGCTGCCCGCCCGGCGACTGGCCGGTCACCAACCTCTCCGGTGGCGAGAAGCGCCGCGTGGCGCTCTGCAAGCTCCTCATCGAGGCCCCGGACCTGCTCCTCCTCGACGAGCCCACCAACCACCTGGACGCCGAGTCGGTGAACTGGCTGGAGCAGCACCTCTCGAAGTACGCGGGTGCCGTCGTCGCCGTCACCCACGACCGGTACTTCCTCAACAACGTCGCCGAGTGGATCCTCGAACTCGACCGCGGCCGCGCGATCCCCTACGAGGGCAACTACTCCACCTACCTCGACAAGAAGGCCACCCGCCTCAAGGTCGAGGGCCGCAAGGACGAGAAGCGCCAGAAGCGCCTCAAGGAGGAGCTGGAGTGGGTGCGGTCGAACGCCAAGGGGCGCCAGACCAAGTCCAAGGCCCGTCTCGCCCGGTACGAGGAGATGGCGGCCGAGGCCGACAAGATGCGGAAGCTGGACTTCGAGGAGATCCAGATCCCGCCGGGCCCGCGCCTGGGCTCCATCGTCGTCGAGGTCGAGAACCTCTCGAAGGCCTTCGGCGACAAGGTCCTCATCGACGACCTGTCGTTCACGCTGCCCCGTAACGGCATCGTCGGCGTCATCGGTCCGAACGGCGCGGGCAAGACCACGCTGTTCAAGATGATCCAGGGCCTGGAGACCCCCGACAGCGGCTCGGTCAAGATCGGCGACACGGTCAAGATCTCCTACGTCGACCAGTCCCGCGCCAACATCGACCCGAAGAAGACCCTCTGGGCCGTCGTCTCGGACGAGCTGGACTACATCAACGTCGGCCAGGTCGAGATGCCGTCCCGCGCCTACGTCTCCGCGTTCGGCTTCAAGGGCCCGGACCAGCAGAAGCCGGCCGGCGTCCTCTCCGGTGGTGAGCGCAACCGCCTCAACCTGGCGCTGACGCTCAAGGAGGGCGGCAACCTGCTGCTCCTCGACGAGCCCACCAACGACCTCGACGTCGAGACCCTGTCCTCGCTCGAGAACGCGCTGCTGGAGTTCCCCGGTGCGGCCGTGGTCATCTCCCACGACCGCTGGTTCCTGGACCGCGTCGCCACACACATCCTCGCCTACGAGGGTGACTCCAAGTGGTACTGGTTCGAGGGCAACTTCGAGTCGTACGAGAAGAACAAGATCGACCGCCTCGGCCCGGACGCGGCCCGCCCGCACCGTGCCACGTACAAGAAGCTCACGCGAGGCTGATCGTCTTGGCTCGTCACCTCTACAGCTGCCCCCTGCGCTGGTCGGACATGGACGCCTTCGGCCACGTCAACAACGTGGTCTTCCTCCGCTACCTGGAGGAGGCGCGCATCGACTTCATGTTCCGGCTGGCGCCCGGGGACGGTTCCCCGTCGTTCTCGGGCGGGTCCGTCGTGGCCCGGCACGAGATCGACTACGTACGGCCGCTGGTCCACCGGCACGAGCCGGTGACCGTCGAGTCGTGGGTCACGAAGATCGGCGCCGCGTCCCTGACGATCGCCTATGAGATCAAGGACCCCGAGCAGGTGTACGTACGCGCCTCGACCGTCGTCGTGCCGTACGACCTGGCGGCGGAGCGGCCCCGGCGGATCTCCGCCGAGGAGAAGCTCTTCCTCCAGCAGTACCTGGCAGAGGAGCCCGCCGCGGCATGACCGTGCCCGTGCAGTCGCTGCTGTTCGCCGACCCGAGGGAGGCGGCGGATCTCGCCGCCTTCCTCGGCCGACTGCTCCACTACGACCGGGCCGCCGCGGTCCGGTTGCAGGCGGGCGGCGGCGACGCGCTGGCCGTGTTCGGCCGCCCGCCCTCCTTCGAGGTCCTCGCCATCCGCACCGCCCGCCTGGCCCGCCCCGAGACGCTCGACGTCACGGTGTCGGCCGGGGAGCTGCTGGAGTCCCTGGATGTCTCCGGCGACGGCGAGGGCCCGGGGGAGCGGGGCGGTGCGCTGCCCGCGCCCGTCACCGGGCCGCCCTGGACCGGCGTCCTGCCGCCCCGGGGACCCTGGCAGGAGCAGGCGGGGCTGCCCGCCCCCGACGCGCTGCGCGTCGCGCTCGACGAGGCCGTCGCCGAATTCCGTACCCGGGACGAGGCGCTGCCGGAGGAGTCGCGCACCCGCGCCGAGCGCGACCGGATCGGCCGCGAGATCTGGTCCCGGCCGGTCGGCACCACGGACCTACCCCTGCGCGCCGTCCACGCCGCCCAGTCCCTCGGCTTCCTCCGTCCCGACCCCGACTTCCCCGTCTCGCTGCTCGCGGCCGGTGGCACGGGCGGCTGGCTGCGGCTGCGGACGCCCTTCGGCTCCATCGCGCTGCGCCGCGACCCGGCCGGCGGCCTCGGCGGGCTCAGCCTCTCCGTCGGACGCGGCTGAGGGGTCGCCGGGCGCGGCTGAGCCGGCCGGACTCCTCAATCCTCGGACTCGCCGGTCTCGGCCCCGCAGGCCGCAGGCCCGACCGCCGCTACTTCTCCGGTGCGCCCTCCGGGGAACCGCCCTCCGCCGGACCGTCCTGCGACGCCCCGTGCGCGTCCGGCCAGACGCCGATGTGGTCCTGCTCCAGCTCCAGCAGCACCCGGTGCTCCATGCCCAGCGCCTGCGTGTAGTCCGCCGGCAACTGGAGCCGCCCGGCCCGGTCGAGCATCGCGTACTCCCGGGCCACCTGCGACTCCTGGCCCGTCGCCGCGTCCACCTCCGTACGGCGCAGCACCTCGGAGGACGTACGGCCGTCGCGGATCGCGACCGTACGCCGCACCTCGTTCGCGACCGCCTGGTCATGGGTGACGATCACGATCGAGGTGCCCAACTCCTCGTTGGCGCGCCGGAACGCGGCGAAGACCTGCTCCCCGGTGGCCGAGTCCAGCTCACCGGTCGGCTCGTCCGCCAGCAGCACGGACGGGTTGTTGGCCAGCGCCACCGCGATCGCCACCCGCTGCTGCTGCCCGCCGGAGAGCTGCTGGGGCCGCCGGTCACGGCAGTCCGCGATGTCGAGCATGGCGAGCAACGACTCGGCCCGGGCGGCCCGTTCGCGCTTGCTCCCGCCGCCGCGCAACTGCATGGGCAGGGTGATGTTCTGGATGGCAGTGAGGTACGGCAGCAGATTGCGGGCGGTCTGCTGCCAGACGAACCCGACCACGTCCCGCCGGTAGCGCAGCCGTTCCTTCGGGCCCATCGACAGCAGATCGCACCCCGCGACCTTCGCCGAGCCCGCCGTCGGCACGTCCAGCCCCGCCAGGATGTTCATCAGCGTCGACTTGCCGCTGCCCGACGCCCCCACCAGGGCCATCAACTCCCCCTCGGTGACCAGTAGATCCAGCCCCTGGAGGGCCTGCACCTCCACCCCGTCCGTGGTGAAGATCCGCACCACCCGGTCGCAGGCGATCAGCGCGTCGTGCCCGTAGGAGGGGCTCGTCCACCGAGACGGCAGGCACGGCCCGCCGCTCCAGCTCTGCCAGCGTCGTCTCGGCCGCGCGGGCCGTGCCTGCCGTCTCGGTGGACGAGGTCATCGGGAGTCTCCTGCCCTGAGTTCGGTGATCGATCCGCGGCGGCTCGCCCACCACGCCTGAACGCCCGCGACCGCGGCGGCGAGCGCCACGACTCCGGCGGCCGGCAGCGCCAGCGACCAGAGGTCGGCGCGCAGCGTGACGGGGCTCGTGTCCGACCCGGCGACGCCCGCGAGCGCCAGCGGCACCAGATCGATGCCGGGGGAGAGCAGGACGATGGTCGCCCAGCCGGTGAGCAGGCCGCCGCCCGCCGCCAGCAGCGCCTGCGGTGTCGCCTCGAAGGCCAGCAGCCGCCTGCCCTGCCCGGTGGTGAGCCCCATCGTCCGCAGCCGCGCCAGCAGCGTCTTGCGCTCGGGCGCGGTCTGGAGCAGCGACAGCAGAACGGCCAGCAGCGCGTATCCGGCACCCGCCGCCACGGCCGCCAGATAGATCCGCCCGGCCCCCGCCTGCATCGGGGTGTTCACATACCGCGCGCGCTCCTCGGACCGCAGCCGTACGACGAACTCCCCGCCGTTCCCGTCGGCCGCCGCGCGCAGCTCCCCCGGGTCGGGGGCGCCGGTGAGCAGCAGCGTGGTGGGCGCCCGCTCCTCCAGGGAGGCGGAGTTGACGATCAGGAAGTTCGTGGAGGCGAGGGACGCCACCCGCTCGACGGTCCCCACCACCTGGACCTTGAAGTCGCCGGACAGCGTGTCGACCGCGTGCTGCTCCCTGCCCAGCCGGGCCGCCACCGCCGGGGAGGCGATGACCGGCAGCACCCGCTCCGGTCCGGACTTCGCGCCTTCGGGCAGCGGTGCCGAGGGGCCGGTGGCCGTCAGCAGGCCGCTCGGAAAGTCCGGCAGCCCGGTCGCGCGAGCCAGCCGGGTGTACGAGGCCGGGTCGACGCCCACCATGGCCATGGCCCTCGCTCCGCTCGCCCCGGCCGCGTCGCCGCCACCGGTGTCCGCGCCCGTGTCCGTACCGCTGCCGTCCGCACGGGCGTCATCGGCAGCCGTCTCCGGCATGGTCACGCCGAACTCGACCCGCAGCGGGGCCGCGCTCCGCACTCCGTCCAGGTCGCGCACCGTGCGGACCAGTCCGTCGGGCAGGGTCGCCCGCTCGCTCTTGCCGCTGACCCGGGCATCCGCGCCGACGGAAGCCAGCGCCGCGTCGTCCCGCGCGTCCCCGATCCCGGCGATCACCGAGCCGCCGAACGCCGCCGTGGCCAGCGCCAGCAGCAGGGCCAGCAGCGGCAACGCCCCGCCCGCCGAGGAACGGCCGGCCCGGGCCAGCGACAGGAAGCCGATCGCCCCGCGCAGCCGGGCCATGGGGCGCGCGGCGAGCCGCAGGGGCAGCGGATAGAGCCGCACCAGCACCAGCGCCGCGATCAGCGCCACCAGCACGGGTGCCGCGCTGACCAGCAGATCGGTGCCGCCCCCGGACGTACCGCGACGGCGCAGCGCCGTCACCGCGCCGACCGCCAGCACGAGCAGGGTCAGTTCGGCGACGGTCCGCCGACGCGAGGGCCGGGCGCTCACCATGTCCTCGCGGGCGCCGTGCAGCGTGGGCCGGATGTGCTGGAGCGTCGTCCGCAGGGGCAGCGCGACGCAGACGAGAAGCCCGACGCCCGCCGCCGCCCCCGCCGCGGGCCACCAGCGGCCCTCGCCCACGGCCAGTACGGCGAGAAGCAGTCCGAGCGCGCTCGCGGGCAGCACGGTCACCGCGGTCTCCGCGAGCAGACGGCCGCCGATGCCGCGCAGCGAGCCGCCACGCGAGCGCATCAGGGCCAGTTCGGCCTTGCGGCGGGCGGCGATCAGGGCGCCCGTCATCACCAGGACGACGGCCGCCACGGAGCCGATGCCGAGGGCGGCGACCGCGATCACGGGACTGATCGCGTCGCGCATCCGTGCGTTGCCCTGCACGATGTGCCCGAGCCCGGTGAGGACCTCCGCGGTGTCCCCGGCGATCTCCCGCACCTTCAGCAGCCCGGGGCCGCTCTCCAGCGAGTCGACGACGGACGTCAGCCGGGAGCCGTCGGGGCCGGTCAGCTCGGAGGCGTCGGGCGGGAACCGCCAGAAGAGCGACGGTTCGGTGGCGGTGTCCAGGAGCGCGGGCCCGGCGTCCTCGGCCAGCAGGACGGTGCCGGTCCAGTAGTTCTGCGGGAAGGGGCTCGCGGGGTCCGGGACCAGGGAAGGGGTGCGCACCAGCGGATCGGCGGACCAGTAGCTGCCGCGCGGGTCACGGGGGGCGACGATGCCCGTGACGGTCACCGTCAGCGGACCCCCGACCGCGGTGGGCAGTTGGAGGGTCGAGCCGACCTTCATGTGCAGCGCGGCCGCCGTCTCCTCGGTGACCGCGCCCTGCACCGCACGCGAGGTGGACGTCACCGCGTCGGGCGTCGTCGGCCAGGCGCCCGAGACCAGCCGGGCGTGCTTCTTCAGCCCCGTCTGCGCCGTGTACGAGAGCTGCGGCGGCACCGTGTCGGGCCTCGGCAGCCACGGCTCGGTCGCGAGGACCGGCTTCATGGTGCGTATGCCGTACGCGACGGACGACGGGTCCGCGCGCAGCGGCGCGGGCAGCGCCTTCAGCAGCGCCCCGCCGACCCGTGTCAGCTCGGGGCTCCGCGCCTCGGCGTCCCGCTGCTCCCGCGGCAGTTCGAGTCCGGGCTGCGGCCGGGAGACCTCCACGGCGCTGCGCCCCGCGTCGGCCAGCCGGATGTCGTGGCGCAGCCCCTTCGTCTCGTACGCGTCCACGGCCCGCGGGAACGCCGCGGCGAGGAACGCCGTCACCAGCACCAGCACCGCGAGGGCCACCGCGGCGCCGGGTGCGGTACGCAGCCGGGTCCGTATCCAGGGGGCGCTCGCCGCCCGCTTGCCGTCACTCATGTCAGTGGTCCCCCTGGTGGCGCAGTGTGACCGCCGGGTCCCCGCGGCGCAGCGCCATCGTCGCGACGATCACGAGCGGCAGGGCGGCGACCCCGGCCAGCAGCGCGGCGACCTGCCCGGCGGGCAGCTCGACCAGCACCGGCGGAACGGGCCGGTCCGCCTGCCCGGTCAGGACGATGAGCGGGACGACGGCCCGGGTCAGCACCGTGCCGATGCCGAGCCCGATCAGCAGGGCGAGAGCGATCAGCACGCCCTGTTCGGCGGCGATCATCCGGGCCAGCTGGCGGCGCGGGGCGCCGAGCGCCCGCAACACGCTGAGCTCCGCCGCCCGTTCGCGCCGGGAGCCCGATGCGCTGACCGCGAAGCCGACCGCCGCCAGCGCGGCGGCGACCACCGCGACGGCCGGCAGCGCCGACTGCGGCCCCGCGCCCAGCGGGTCGTCCACCAGTTGCCGGGCGGCCTCGGCCCGGACCAGCACCTGGGCCGGGTCGGTGTCCGGCAGCGCGCGCAGGGCGGCGGCGACCTTCGGGGCGTCGCCGGGGCCGGCGCTCAGCCACCACTCGGTCGCCTCGATGGTGGCCGTCGTCCGCCGGGCCAGGAGCTCGGTGACGGCCTTGAGGTCCAGCAGCAGCGCGCCGCCGTTCTGCGCCGGGTCCGCGGTGCCGGACAGCTCGGCGGCCCCGGTGGTCGGCAGCCGGCGCACCGAATCCGCCAGGGTCACCCGGACGGTGTTCCCGGCCAGGGTGAGGTCGATCTCGTCGCCCAGCTTCGCGTTCGCGCTCTTCAGATAGGCGTCCGTCGCGACCGCCTTGAGGGGCGCGGCCTTCGGCCGGGCGGCGGTGATCCGGAGGGTGCTGGTGGTCGGCTCCCAGGTGTCCTCGCTGCTCACCCCGGTGTCGTACGTGAAGTCCGGCAGGCCCGATGCCCCGTTGCGCACCGGCGTCGTGCCGGGCCGGCTGTCACCCGTCTCGGTGAGCGCCATCGACGCGTCCCAGCGCACCGATCCGGAGACCGGCACCGGGCGTTCCGGGCCTTCGGAGCCTGCGGAGCTTTCAGATCCTCCGGGGGAGCCGGAGCCCGGGACCACGCGTACGTCGCTCAGCGTGACCCGGCGCTTCTCCGCCCGGCCGTAGGGCGGTTCGTCGTCCACCTCGATGCCGGTCACGGCCAGACCGCCCGCCGCCGACACCGCGAACGACACCGGGACCGGGCGGCCGTCCACGGGCACCGGACCGGCAAGGAACCGGTAGGGGAGGCCGTAACGGTCCTCCAGGAGCACGGTGACCACCGGCGGCGATGTGTCGGAGGCTGCCTCGGAGCGCTTCGGCGACACCGTGGTGATCCGCAGGTCCATCGTGACCCGGGTGCTGTCCTTCGGGAGGACGAGCCCGGGGCGCGGGGCCCGCTTCGGGGCGATGGTGTCGAACACCCGGCGCGGGCTTCCGCCGGCCAGGTCGGAGCGCATCAGCATCCCCTCGTCCGCGTGGGCGGTGTCCAGGGCGAGGATCTCGGCCGTGCGCCCCCCGGAGGCCTCCACCGTCGTCCGGTGGGCGGGGGCCGCCTGCCGCACCCCGTCCAGGCCGCTGTAGATCCCGGCCGACGCCGGACCGCTGCCGTGCCCGCCCACCAGCCGGACCGACGCGCCGGAGCCGAAATCGGCCTGGTCGGACTGCGAACGGTTCCACGAGGCGCTCTGCCCGATCGCCAGCATGCCCATCGCGACCGACAGGACGAGCAGCAGCACCGGACCCGCGCCGCGCAACGGGCGGCGGCTGAACTGCCAGCCGGCCAGGGCCGCGGGCAGCCCCCGGCCCTTGGCCGCACGCCGTTCCGCGAGCCTCGCGGCGGGCGGCAGCAGCCGCAGCGTGAGGACCGTGCCGGCGAGCAGCGCGAGGGCGGGGGCGGTGACCAGCAGGGGGTCGATGCCGAGGTTGCCCGCCCGGTCGCCGGTGAGCGCCCCGCCGCCGGCCTGCCGGTCCAGCTGCCAGTACGCCACCGCCGCGATCAGCAGCAGCCCGAGGTCCGCGCCGGCCCGCACCGGTCCCGGCAGCGACGCGGCCCTGGTCCGGCGCCCAGCCGCCCCGGCCGTCAGCGACGGGGCCACCACCGCCAGGGCGCAGGCCAGCGCGACGGCCGCGGAGACCAGCCACACGGTCCCGGTCGAGGCCGCGCCGACCTCCAGACCGATCCGGGACAGGGCGCTGCGCTCGGCCAGCAGCCCGGTCAGCGGCCCCGCGAGCAGCGGGGCGACCACGGCGGCGGGCACGGCCAGCAGCAGCGCCTCGATCGCGGCGAACGAGGTGATCCGGCCCCGGGATCCGCCCCGGGCCCGCAGCAGTTCGCGTTCGCCGTCCCGCTCGCTGTTCAGCAGCCGGGCCACGAGCAGCAGGGCGTACGCGGCGAGCAGTACCAGCTGCACCGCGACGATCATCAGCGTGGAACGGGAGACCAGCAGCGCCCGGTCGAGCTGGTCGAGCACGGTCGGCAGCGACATCCGCGCGGTGACACCGGCCTTGAACACCGGTGCGGCCGTCAGGGCCTTCGGGGCGCCCGCCGACGCGTCCCGCAGCCCCTCCATGGAGCCGGTGGTCAGCGTGGCGAAGTCGGCGGCCGCCAACCAGGACGTCTGCCCGCCGCCGAGTGCGCCCGAGGCGAGGACCGAGGGGTCGGTGAGCAGCGGGCCGTACGTCGTGAAGGCGAGCTTGCGCACCCCGCGCCCGCCGAGCGGGTCCAACTGCCAGTACGGGTCGGACCGGTCGGCCGCCTCGTAGACGCCGGTGACCAGGACCCGCTGCTTCTTGTCGTCGTGCAGCCGGTCGGTCACGGTGAACCGCGTGCCGGGCTTCAGCTTCAGCGCCTCGGCGGCGACGACGGGCAGCGCGACCTGTACGGGCCCGGTACCCGCGGAGGCGGCGGGCGCCCTGCCCTCCGTGATCCGCACCCGGTCGCGGTCGAGGGCGGCGAAGTGGGTGAGGTCCGGATCGCCGCGCCGGGCGGCCGGTTCCTGGAGGCTCCGCGGCAGCGCGTACGACCCCGAACTCTCCAGCTTCCCCACGGTCACGGGCAGCCCGTCGAAGGCGTCGAGGGAGACCTTGCGGACGGCCTCGTCGGCCTCCGCGCGCTGTTCGTGGTCCACCGACGCGGACACGACGAGGGCGGCGGACGCGGCCGACCGGTGGGTGAGCGTGTGGCGCAGGGCCGCGTCCCCCACGGAACCTACGAGCGCGGTGAGCGCGGCCAGGACGGAGGTGGTCAGCAGGACGGCGAGGACGGCCGCGGAGAGCAACAGGCGATGAGCCCGCACCCGCAGAAGGACGAAACCCGTCACCTGATCCCCCAGCCCCGAAAACACCGCATGCCCACGCCCG
>NZ_QWFA01000379.1 GCF_003501885.1 Streptomyces globisporus | reverse complement strand
GGTGGGGGCGCGGCCGGGGACGGGTGCGTCGTGGGGGCGGTCGGTGCCGCCCCGGGTTCATAATTCATCATGTGATGAATTATTGGCCCGACAGGGCTGCTCGTCAAGAAGGAAGGGAAGGGACGGAAAACGACCCGGCCCGCCGACGTGGTGTCGGCGGGCCGGGTCGTTCGTGCGGTAGCGGTCGGCGGGGCTTCGGGTCTCAGCCGCGCTTCGGGCGCCTGCGGCCGGCGGCCTTGCGGGCCGCCGGGTTGCCGGTGCGGGTCGAGCGGCGCTTCTCGAACTGGGCGCGGGCCGTCTCGTACTCGGTGCGGCGCAGCTTCTCGCCCGGGGCCTCGGTGAGCGAGCGGACGAAGTAGGCGAGGAGCGAGCCGATGAAGCCGATGGACTTCAGGCCGCGCAGGGCGTCCTCGCGGGACGGGTCCTGGGGGCGGGCGCCGAATCCCTCCCAGGTCTTGCGGAACGCGATGGCGCTGCAGATCGAGAACATCGCGATGACCAGCATGCCGACGATCCCGCCGACCTCCGCGATCTCCAGTCCCTCGTAGGCGGCTGCGGCCCCGGGGCCGTGACGGGCGGGGTGCCGGGGGCTGCGCTGTTCTCGCTCACGGGGTCGATTATCCCCCGCCGCCCCCGGTATCCCGCCTGGTGCCGTCAGTCGCAGCGCGGTGCGATGTAGCCGTCACGCCCCGTGTAGACGTAGGCGTCCGCGACGAACTCGCCGTTGGCGATGTTGTCCCAGAGGTTCGACGTGCCGTACGGGCCGGTGACCCGCTCCCCCGGCTTCTGGCAGTAGATCGGGATCTTCTGCCCGTACGGCAGGGTCCTGACGATGCGGTAGTTGGTGCCCGGTCCTGTGCGGACGTTGACCCGGTAGCCCGGGGCGATCGGGTAGCGAGTGCCGGACGCGGTGGTCTCCACCGTGAGTTCCTCGGCCGCCGCCGGTTCCTGCGTGTGCTCTCCAACGCCCATGTGGGCCTCCCCCGTTGAGATGTCCCGTACGCGCCGGTGCGTACGACGCGCAGGCTAGCAAGCGCCGTGCCTCTCGCACGCACCATCGACTAGGCTCCGTGCGTCGCATGCGCTGAACACACGGGGGTGGGCGATGCCGCCGCTGCGAGATCCCGGAGCGCATCCGGAAGCGGAGTTTCCGCAGTACGCCGGCGCCTACCGTCTCGAAGCCTGTCTCGGCTCGGGCGGCATGGGGGTCGTGCATCTGGCGCGCTCGGCCTCGGGGATGCAGCTCGCGGTGAAAGTCGTGCACGCGCCGTATGCGGCGGATCCCGAGTTCAGGGCGCGGTTCCGGCAGGAGGTGGCGGCCGCGCGGCGAGTGAGCGGGGCGTTCACCGCGCCCGTCGTCGACGCCGATCCGGAGGCCGACCGGCCCTGGATGGCGACCCTCTACGTGCCCGGGCCCACGCTCGCCGAGCAGGTGAAGCGGAGCGGACCGATGGCCCCCGCCGCGCTGCGCAGGCTGACCGCCGGGCTGGCCGAGGCGCTGCGGGACATCCACCGGGCGGGCGTGATCCACCGCGACCTCAAGCCGAGCAACGTGCTGCTGACCGACGGGGGGCCCAAGGTCATCGACTTCGGGATCTCGCGGCCGTACGACAGTGATCTGCGCACCGAGACCGGCAAGCTGATCGGGTCGCCGCCCTACATGGCTCCCGAGCAGTTCCAGCGGCCGCGTGAGGTGGGGCCGCCGGTCGACGTGTTCGCGCTGGGGGCCGTGATCGTCCACGCGGCGACGGGCCGGGGGCCGTTCGACTCGGACAGCCCGTACATCGTGGCGTACCAGGTGGTGCACGATCAGCCGGATCTGGGCGGCGTGCCCGAGGAGCTGGCCCCGCTGGTCGCCCGGTGCCTGGCGAAGGACCCGGGCGACCGGCCGACGCCGGACGAGGTGATGGCGGCGCTGGGGCCTCCGTCGTACGAGGCCGAGGCGTTCGTACCGGCGCAGCGGCGGCGGGTGGTGGTCGCGGCGGCGGTACCGGCTGTGCCGGACGGGGAGCGGGACGGTTCGGAGGAGGACACGCATGTGCGGGCCGTGCCGCCGGTCCGCCGCCGGTGGCTGCCGCGGGCCCGGCTGGTCGTGGCGGCGGCGGTGCTGCTGCTGGTGGCGGGTGCGGGGGCGGGGGCGTACGCGGTGTGGGGC
>NZ_QWFA01000378.1 GCF_003501885.1 Streptomyces globisporus | reverse complement strand
CGGTGGCGCAGCCACCCAGGACCCGCCGCCGTCCCCGGCCTTCCCGCCCCGCTCCGGGGCGGCGGCGCCAGACCCGCCAGCTCCCTCGCTCCTCCCTGTCGCGCGGACCGGCCCACCCCGCCGGCGACCGCGCCCGCCCGAAAGGAACCCGCCTTATGGAAGGCAGCCAGCCCGCCGCCGACGACTGGTGGCGCTCGGCCGTCATTTACCAGGTCTACGTCCGCAGCTTCGCCGACGGCGACGGCGACGGAACCGGCGATCTGACGGGCGTACGGTCCCGGCTGCCCTACCTGGCCGAACTCGGCGTCGACGCGCTCTGGTTCACCCCCTGGTACCTGTCGCCGATGGCGGACGGCGGATACGACGTCGCCGACTACCGGGCCATCGACCCCGCCTTCGGCAACCTCGCCGAGGCCGAGAAGCTCATCGCCGAAGCCCGCGAGGCAGGCATCCGCACCATCATCGACATCGTCCCCAACCACGTCTCCGACCAGCACGTCTGGTTCAAGGCGGCACTCGCCGCGGGCCCCGGCAGCCCGGAGCGCGAACTCTTCCACTTCCGCCCCGGCCGCGGCGCACACGGCGAACTGCCCCCCAACGACTGGGAGAGCGAGTTCGGCGGGGTGCCCTGGACCCGCGTCGAGGACGGCGAGTGGTACCTCCACCTGTTCGCCACCGAGCAGCCCGACCTCAACTGGGCGCACCCCGCCGTACGCCAGGAACACGAGGACGTCCTGCGCTTCTGGTTCGAGAGAGGCGTCGCCGGGGTGCGCATCGACTCCGCCGCCCTCGTCGCCAAGGACCCGGCCCTCCCCGACCTCGCAGGACACCAGGGGCCCCACCCGTACGTCGACCGTGACGAACTGCACGACATCTACCGGAGCTGGCGGGCCATCGCCGACGAGTTCGGCGGCATCTTCGTCGGCGAGGTCTGGCTGCCCGACGCGGAGCGCTTCGCCCGCTACCTCCGCCCCGACGAACTGCACACCGCCTTCAACTTCACCTTCCTCAGCTGCCCCTGGGACGCCGGGCTGCTGCGCCGCGCCATCGACGACACCCTCGCCGAACACGCCCCCGTCGGCGCCCCCGCCACCTGGGTCCTCTGCAACCACGACATCACCCGCACCGTCACCCGATACGGCCGCAAGGACACCGGATTCGCCTTCACGGCCAAGGCGTTCGGCATCCCCAGCGACCTGGAGCTCGGCACCCGCCGCGCCCGCGCCGCCGCCCTCCTCTCGCTCGCCCTGCCCGGCTCGGTCTACCTCTACCAGGGCGAGGAACTGGGCCTGCCCGAGGCCGACGTACCGCTGGACCGCATCCAGGACCCCATGTACTTCCGCTCCCAGGGGCGGGCCCCCGGCCGCGACGGCTGCCGCACCCCGCTGCCCTGGGCGACCGGCGAACCCTTCGCAGGCTTCGGCTCCACCGTGGAACCCTGGCTTCCGCTGCCCGCCGACTGGCCGTCCCGCGCCGCCGACCTCCAGGACCGGGACCCCGGCTCCATGCTGGCCCTCTACCGAGAGGCCCTCCGGCGACGGCGCTCCCTGACCGCCCTGCACACCGAACCGCTGCGCTGGCTGAGCGAGGAGCCCGGGCTCCTCGTGTTCGCCCGCGGCGGGCACCTGGTCTGCGCCGTCAACCTCGCCGAACACCCCGCACNCCCAGGCGGCCTGAGTATCCGCACTCAGGCCTCCGGCTTCGCCCGCCACGACGATGAGGGCGTGGCGGGCGAAGCCGGGAAGGCGGGCCCGGCACCGCACCGCCGTCCACCGGGACGGCCGCGCCCGCCGGCCCCAGGGAGAACCGTGCTCAGCCGCATCGCCGCCGCCGTCGTCCCCTCGCTCGGACGCCTCACCGTCACGTCCGACCACGCCACGGCTCCCGCCGCCGGCAGCATCATCGTCGCGAACCACACCTCCCTTGCCGACCCCGGCATCGTCCTCGCCGCACTGCTGCGCCTCGGCGTCGAACCCGTCGTCATGGCCACCGCGGGCCTGTGGCGCATCCCGGTCCTCGGCCGCCTCCTGGAGCAGGGCGGCCACGTGCCCGTCCACCGCAACACCCACCGGGCGGCGGGCTCCCTCGACGCGGCCGCCGACGCGCTCAGGGACGGCCGCCATCTGCTCATCTACGGCGAAGGGCGACTCCCCTGCCGCCTGGACGCGGCCGAGGCCCCGCCGGAGGGCTTCCGCAGCGGCCTCGCCCGCCTCGCGCACGCCTCCGGGGCACCCGTCGTGCCGCTCGGCCAGGCGGGCGCCCGCCGGGTGACCTCGGGCCGGTGCGTCAAGCAGATCTCCGGGCTCCTCACCGCCCCGGCCCGCGGCC
>NZ_QWFA01000377.1 GCF_003501885.1 Streptomyces globisporus | reverse complement strand
ATCCGGCCCCGCGCCGCACGGACGTCCCGGGCCGCCCGCGGGCGAGGCCCCGCCCCTCCCGCTGCGCGCCGAGCGCATCGACCGGCCCACACCGCCCGCCTCCCCGCCCGAGCACGGCGGTCTCAGCTCGGCGGCCGTCCACGAGCGCGACGACCGGCCGGCCCCGGCGGCCGTACCCGAACGCGACCACGCGGCGCCCTCTCCCACCCGGCCCGAACTGCCCAAGCGGACGAACCAGGAAAGCCTCGTCCCGCAGCTGCGCGAGGCACCCGCCCCGCGTGTCGAGGACGAGCACGCCCTGCACGACCCCGGCCTCATGGCCGCCTTCCGGCGCGGCGTCGACCTCGCCGAGGCCCAGACCGCGGAGGAGGAGGGCCCCGGGACCGGACACGGGAACCCGGGCGGCACCACCGGAGGCGGGGGACAGACCGAGCTCGACGCTCCCCTGGAATCCCTCTCGCCCCTGCCCGTACGCGGAGCCACCGCCCCGCACGACCGTGCGGGACCGGCCCGGGTGTCGCGGGCAGACCACGCGCTGCCCGCGGGCGGCCTGCCCGTACCGGACAGCTACCCGCCCGACGCGTACCCGCACGACACCGCCGCGTACGCCCGCGGCAGCTATGCCGAAGGCGCCCACGGCCGGGGGACGGGCGAGCCCGGAGCGTTCGCGGCCGAGCCCTTCCTGCCGGGCCAGGCCGTCCCGGAACCCCGCAAAGACACCACCTTCAAGGAGTAGACACCATGACGAGCGATATGCCGTCCGGTCAGGTCTCGGACCTGGACTGGCTGCTGAGCGGGCTGGTCCAGCGCGTGCCCTACACGCGCAGCGCGGTGCTGCTCTCCGCCGACGGGCTGGTGAAATCCGTGCACGGCATGGACCCCGACAGCGCCGACCACATGGCGGCCCTGGCCGCCGGTCTGTACTCGCTGGGCCGCAGCGCCGGAGCCCGGTTCGGGGACAACGGCGACGTCCGGCAGGTGGTCGTCGAACTGGACTCCACGCTCCTGTTCGTCTCCACCGCCGGATCCGGCACCTGTCTCGCCGTACTCGCCGGGCGCGAGGCGGACGCCGCTGTGCTCGGCTACGAGATGGCGATGCTGGTCAAGAGCGTCCGCCCCTACCTGACGACCCCGCTGCGGCAGCCGGCCGGCGCGCCGTTCACCCCGGGGATCTGAGGATGCCGGCCCCGCAGGACGGGCCCCTGCTCGACGACGCGGCCGGCCGGCTGATCCGCCCGTACACGATCAGCAACGGCCGGACCCGGCCGTCCACCGCGTTCGACCTGCTGTCCCTGATCATGGCCACGGGCATCGAGCCGGACATCCNCCCGCTTTCCACGACATGCCCACCGACCGATCCCTGCTGGAGGCAGTGCTCGATGGTTTACGACGACAGCTCTGACCGCACCGGAACCGCCGAGTTCTTTCCCGTGGCCCTCAAGGTTCTGGTCGCCGGAGGATTCGGCGTCGGCAAGACGACGTTCGTGGGCGCGGTCAGCGAGATCGCCCCGCTGTCCACCGAGGAGTTGCTGACCCAGAGCAGTGTGGGCACGGACAATCTGGAAGGGGTCGAGTCCAAGACGGCCACCACCGTTGCCATGGACTTCGGCCGGATCACCCTCTCCGAGCAGCACGTGCTCTACCTGTTCGGCACACCGGGCCAGGAGCGCTTCTGGTTCATGTGGGACGAGCTCTCCCAGGGCGCGCTCGGAGCGGTCGTGCTGGCCGACACCCGGCGCCTCGCCGAATGCTTCGGCGCGATCGACTTCTTCGAACGGCGCGGCATCGGATTCATCGTCGCCGTCAACGAGTTCGACGGCGCCTACCGCTACGAGCCGGACGAGATCCGCGCCGCGCTCGACCTCGGGCCCGAGGTGCCCGTCGTCCTGTGCGACGCCCGGATCGCCAGCTCCGGCACGGGCGCCCTCGTCACCCTGGTCCAGCACCTCATCAACGCCACCGCGGCACCCGCCCCACTCCAGACCTTCGGAGCCCACCCGTGACATCCTTCGCCACCGGCCGGATGCTCCTCACGCCCACCGACCGGCACGGCCCGGCCCGCGCCAAGCGGCTGCGCAAACTGGACCTCGGCGAACGCCCCGACGCCTCCTACGACAACTTCGACGCCTTCGCCGACAAGGTGGCCGAAGTCACCGCCACGCCCTTCTCGATGGTCAACTTCATCGACGAGAACCGGCAGTTCTTCGCGGGACTGCACACCCCGGCGGGCAACCGCGGTGGCCAGGACCTCGGTTCGGCCGCGGCGCGCAGCAACCGCAGCAGCCGCTACATGGCCCGCGACCACGGCTACTGCCCGCACGTCCTCGTCCGGCGCAAGGCCCTCGTCCTCGACGACGTCTGCGACTACCCGCGCTTCGCGGGCAATCCGGTGGTGGACGACATAGGCATCCGCTCCTACCTCGGGGCACCGCTGATCGACCGCACCGGCATCGCGCTGGGCACCGTCTGCGCCGTCGACACCGTGCCACGGCCCTGGGGGCGGGCCGGCCTCGACACCATCAAGTCGCTCGCCCATGAACTCGTCCGCCAGATCGACGACCGGGAGGGCCACCGCACCGTCTGACACCGCCGTCCCCGCCCCCGGCGATGCGGCCGGGCGATCAACTCCCGGGCGGCGCACCGGTACTGCCCCGCAGGACCACGTTCCCCTCGATCCGCAGCACCCGGGAACGCCCCGCCCCCGACGGCGTCCGCAGAGCGAGGGCGATCACCTGCTCGCCCATCTCCGTGAGCGGCAGCGCCACCGTGGTCAGTGGCGGCGACACCTCCCGTACGACGGGGATGTCGTCGAAGCCCGCGAGCGACATGTCCTCGGGGACACGCACACCGGCCTCCCGGAGCGCGGCCAGCGCGCCGACCGCCATCACATCGGTCACCGCGAACACGCAGGTCGGCCGCGCGCCCCCGGCGGCCAGCAGCTGACAGGCCGCCGCGTGCCCGCCCTCCCGCGTGAACGCCCCCCGCACCACCCGCCGAAGGGTGATGCCC
>NZ_QWFA01000376.1 GCF_003501885.1 Streptomyces globisporus | reverse complement strand
GGCGAACCCCGCCACGGCACCCCCCACCGAGGCGGCCCTCGTCCCGGCGCTCCCCACCGAGCCGACCCCCGCCCAGGCTCGCTCCCGTACCCTCGCACCCGCCGACCGATGGCGCCTCGTGCTCGGGCGGAGCTCCGACCGGCTGCCGGCCGGGGCCGCGCGTCTGGCCACCGCGCTGGACGAGCTCTACGGCACGGGACACGGCGAGGGTTCCCGCGGCGGCCTCCCCGGGCGTGACGGCTCCGGGGCGGGCGGCGGCCGCGAGCCGTCGTTCCCCGGTGTCCGCGAGTGGTCCGAGGAGCTGGCCGCGCTGTTCGGCCCCGGCATCCGCGAAGAGGTCCTCGCCGCCGCGGCCGTGACGGGGCGGCAGGACGTCCTGGCCGAACTCGACCCGGCGGCCGCCACCCCCTCCGTGGAACTGCTCCGGACGATCCTGCAGTACGCCGGCGGTCTGCCCGAAGCCCGCCTCGCGGCGCTCCGCCCGCTGGTGCGCCACCTGGTCGACGAACTGACCCGGCAGCTCGCCACCCGGCTCCGACCCGCACTGACCGGCACGATGACGGCCAGGCCCACCCGCCGCCCCGGCGGCCGGCTCGACCTGCCGCGCACCCTGCACACCAATCTGGCCACAGCCCGCCGGACGGCCGACGGCACGGTTCAGGTGATTCCCGAGAGGCCCGTCTTCCGCAGCCGCTCCCGCAGGTCGGCCGACTGGCGGCTGATCCTGGTCACCGACGTCTCCGGATCCATGGAGGCCTCCACGATCTGGTCCGCGCTGACCGCTTCCGTGCTCGCCGGGGTGCCCACGCTGAGCACCCACTTCCTGGCGTTCTCCACGGAGGTCGTCGACCTCACCGGTCATGTGCGCGATCCCCTCTCCCTCCTGCTGGAAGTGAGCGTGGGCGGCGGAACGCACATCGCCGCCGGGCTCCGGCACGCCCGCGGCCTGATCGAGGTGCCCTCGCGCACCCTCGTCGTCGTCATCAGCGACTTCGAGGAGGGAGGGCCGCTCGCCGGACTGCTGGCCGAGGTGCGGGCGCTGGTGAACACCGGCTGCCACGTCCTCGGGTGCGCGAGCCTCGACGACGCCGGCCGGCCGCGGTATTCGACGGGCGTCGCCGGGCAGCTCGTGGCCGCCGGGATGCCCGTGGCGGCCCTCAGCCCACTCGAACTGGCCCGCTGGATAGGGGAGAAGACCGCATGAACGCCGCTCAGCTGCCGCCCGTCGCACCTGAGGTCACGGCCTCGCTCGTGGAGGGTCTCTCGCCCCGGCTGCGCAAGCGGCTGGACGGGGCGGTCACCAAGCTCGCCGCCCGCCCGACGCACCGCGACGGGGACACCACGACGATCGAGGTCGACGACGAGACCGGGCTGCGCCTGCACGCCCCGGGCGGAGTGGTGGCGAAGGTGGAGGGCATCACCTGCGGCTGCCTCCTCGCCCCGGCCTGCGTCCACCGCGCGGCCGCAGCCTGCGCCGCCCCCACGGCCGACCTGGCGCCGGAGCCCGCCGAACAGCCCACCCCGGAAGCCCCGGGGCCGGCCTCGGGACCGGCCCCGGCGACGGACCCCGCTGCCGCCCGCAGTTCCGAGGCCGCTCGTGCCCTCGGGCCCGGTGCCGCACTCGCCTCCGGCCCCGACGTCGCCCCCGCTCCCAACCC
>NZ_QWFA01000375.1 GCF_003501885.1 Streptomyces globisporus | reverse complement strand
AACCGCCCCCCGCCCCGCCACGCTGGGCCGCCCCGGTGTTCCCGGGGACCGGCTGAGCGCGGGAGCGACCGCCCTTCAGGCGTCGGGGCCGGAGCCCGAGCCGGGTCCCGGCCCCGGGTCCACGACCTCGCCGCGCCGGTGCACCCGCGTGGCCGCCAGGCCGCCGAGGAAGCCGGTGACCAGCCCCCACAGCACCGCGAACCCGAGCGCCGTCCACAGCTTCGCGCGCAGCGACACCTCCCCGCCGAGTCCGCCGCCCAGGTCCCCCAGGCCCAGGAGGGAGAGCCCGTAGTGGGCGGAGATCCGGGCGGTGAGGCAGATGAACAGCACGGTCAGGGTGAGCGCCACCGCCATGTGGACGGCGTGCTGCCACAGGCGCGTCCGGGCGGGCGACCGGGCTGCCATGAGGAACGCGGCGGCCGGCACGAGCACGGCGACGACGACCACGAGCCAGCGGACGCGCCCGTCCTGTTCGGCGAGGGTGCTCAGGTTCAGGGTGGAGAGGTCGGGGGTGCGCAGGACGGTGTCGAGCACCTGGGGCACGGGCAGGCCGAAGGGGCCTTCGACCTTGCCCTCCCAGGACGCGCCGAGGCCGAGGGTGAGCGCGAGCCAGACCAGGTTGGGCAGTCCGAGCAGGATCACCGCGGCGGTTTCGGCGGGGTGGCCGCGCGTGATCATCACGATGATTCCGGCGAGGACGCCGAGCGCGACGCAGGCGAGGAGCAGCACGACCATGGCGTACGCCGCCGGGCGCACCGCTTCCTGGAAGCGCAGCAGCCGGGCCGGGAGCGGGGCGCGGCGCGAGACGATCAGGGCCAGCACGAGGACCCCGGCCAGCCACACCAGTCCGAAGACCAGGGTGAGGGGGATCTCCGCCCGGAATCCGATTTTCGGGTCCTCGCCGAGGAGGTCCCCGGCCTCGCTGCCGGTGAGGTCCTCGGCCGAGAGGGTGAAGGTGTGCCGGGCGATGAGCGAGAGGACGATCAGCGCGACGATCCACAGGGCGGCGATGCGGCCCGCCCAGCCGGCCAGTTCGCGGCCCCCGGCGACGGCCCGGTGGTGCAGCGGACGGAGGAAGCCCCGGGCGACGAGGAGCGCGCCCACGAGGGTGACCGACAGCGGCAGCACCGAGAGGTCGGCCTGCGTCCCCACGAGGGAACCGGCGTCCCCGGACAGCCCGACCGAGCCGCCCGCCGCCATCACCACCACCGCGGCGACGACGGCCGGGAAGGCGCCGCCGGGCAGCCCGGCCGCACCGGCGGCCCACAGACCGAGCGCCGCGGTCACCACCATGGCCAGCACGCCGATGAGGACCGCCAGAAGCGCGTCGCGCCAGCCGTGCGGGGTGCGTGCGCTGTTCTCGTCGTTGCTCGCCCGGACGTTCACGCCCTCACGCTAAGCAGGGACCGGACACTTCGCTCCCCGAGGAAACGGTTCGCCCCTCCGCTTGCGAGGACCGCCGGGGCGGAGCAGACAATGGTGCGAAATGCCCTGGATTGCCACCCCTCGGACCCCGTACGGAATCGGGTCGCGGGGGTCTCCGGGGCGATACCGACTACGGGGAGCAGAGCCCGTGAGTGTCCAACCGCCGCCTTCCGGCCGCCCCGCAGGACCGCCGTCCGGCCCGCTCTCGGGCCCCTCGGACTCCGGCCCCACCCCGCCC
>NZ_QWFA01000374.1 GCF_003501885.1 Streptomyces globisporus | reverse complement strand
GGCTTGGGGGCCTGGGGGTACGTCGGAGGGGCTCGGACCCCTGGGGCTTGAGGGCCTGGGGCTCGCCTTGTCAGGTGTAGCTTGTCTCGTCCCGTGTGGCTTGGCCCTCCTGGGTCCGTGTCAGGGCTGGGGCGCCGACGCCAGCGAGAGGTAGACCGCCGCGAAGTCGGTGATCGCGAGCAGTTCGGCGACTGCTTCCAGTTCGTCGCCCGCCTCCGGCTCCAGCTCGCTGACGGGTGTGTCGTGGCCGAGCGCCAGTTCCCGGGCCGCCGCGTAGGCGCTGAGGCCTCCCGTCGGGCGGCCCCGGAGCAGGACGACCCGGGCGCGCAGCGTCTCGCCCTCCTCGACCCGGTCGCGGAAGAAGTCGTCGGGGTCCGCGCCGGCCGCGAAGTCCCCGGCCAGAAGCGTGCCGTGCGAGGGCAGCGCCTCGGGGAGCTGTGCGGTGAGAGCGGGGCGGCCCGCCAGTTCGGACAGTACGGCGGCGAAGCGGCGGCCGACCGGGCCCGCGGCTTCGCCCTCCGTCCACAGCAGCGGCAGGCTGTCGGCGAGTTCGGCGGCGAGCGTCTTGGCCGGGTTGCTGTACGTGGCGATGGCCGGGCCGCAGCGTTCCGCGGTGCGGTCCAGGCGGTCCGCCACCTTCTGCAGGTCCTCGGGGGTCGCGGTCACCAGGCCGACCCGGTCCAGGAGTGCCAGCAGGGGTGTGAGCAGCGCCCACAGCGTGCCGGGGCCGGCGGCCGAGGTCTCCGCGTCGTACTCGCCGTGCGGGGCGGCCGCCATCGGGACCACCAGGCCGTGCACCCCGTCGACCGCCTCGCGCAGCGGTGAGCGGGTGGGGGCGACGGCCACGACGGTGCAGCCGCGGCGGTAAGCCTGCTCGGCGAGCAGGGCGAGGCCCGGTTCGGAGCCGTCGGCGGTCGCGATGAGGAGCAGGTCCACGGATCCGGCCCAGCCGGGCAGGGCCCAGCGCAGGGCACCGGGGGCGGGGGCGACCCCCGTGGGGTGGATGCGGGTGACGGGGGCTGCCGCGCCCGCCAGTGCGCCGATCAGGTCGGCGACCCCGGAGGCGGCGGTGCCGGGGCCCGCGACGAGGACGGCCCGCGGACGGCCCTCGGGGGTCAGGCCGTCGATGCCCGCCTCGGCTGCGTGCCGGGCGGCGGTACGGACCCGCGCGCCGGCCTCGGCCGCGCCGCGCAGCAGATCGCGGCGGTCGGCTCGGGCCAGGGCTTCCGGGGCGTCGAGCAAGGACTCGTCGAGCATGGCGGTGGGCCTCCGATCACCGGGGGGTGCGGGCTGCGGGTACGGGGACGGGGCGCCCTCGCCTGGCTTGGCCTGGCTCGGAGCCGAGGCGATTCGCCTCGCCCGCGGACTGCTGCCGTCCTGTCCCGTACGGGTGTCGCTCGCGGTCAGGCGGGGCGGCGGGCCTCGTCGACGAGAAGGACCGGGATGCCGTCCCGGACCGGGTAGGCCAGGCCGCAGTCGTCGCCCGTGCAGACCAGTTCGGGGGTGTCGGCCGCCGAACGGTCGTCGAGCGGGGAGTGGCAGGCCGGGCAGGCCAGGATCTCCAGGAGGCCGGCTTCGAGCGCCATGGGGTGAGTCCCTTCGAGCATGCGAGTTCCGATCCGCGTGGATCAGGCGTCGTCAGCCTACCGCTGGGGTGGAGGGGGCGCGGCCTGGCCCGGGGGTGGAAAC
>NZ_QWFA01000373.1 GCF_003501885.1 Streptomyces globisporus | reverse complement strand
GTGCGGGGCGGTGCGCGCCTGGAGGTGGGGGGCGGGGAGCGAGGGCGGGGCCGGTACGTGATCGACGTGGCCGGATTGCCTTCGCGGCTTGGTCTAGACCATACGGACGAGGGCTGGGAGGTCGTCAAGGGGCGCGTTCCGCAGCCCCCGCGGCAACGGGTGTATTCGCGCCATGCTGCTTCCCTGGATGCAAGCGGTTGCTCGCACGGTCGCCGTACGGGGGCGGGGTGCGACCTCCGCGAGGTCCGGCGTGGTCCACCCTCGGCTCACCGGGGCCGATGGGCTTTTCGGCCACCCCGGCGCCCCGCCGCTCATCACGGCCGCTCCTCGCCCCGCCCCTGCGCACCCTCATCTTCCATCCGGCCGAAAGCCACCCGGCCGAATCCGGGAGGAATCAGCCGCCGGGTACGCCGAAGGGCCCCGGGGCGAGCGTGCACACCCCGGGGCCCTTCCGTGAGTTGGGGATCAGCCCCGCTCCAGCCCGCCCCGCCTGATCGCCTCCGCGTACCACCGCGCGCTGTCCTTCACCGTCCGCCGCTGCGACGCGAAGTCCACGTGCACGATGCCGAACCGCTTGCTGTAGCCGTACGCCCACTCGAAGTTGTCCAGCAGCGACCACAGGAAGTAGCCGCGTACGTCCGCCCCGTCCGCGATCGCCCGGTGCACCGCGCCCAGGTGCCCGTCCAGGTACGCCACCCGCTCCGGGTCGTGCACATCGCCCTCCGGGTCCGCGTAGTCGTCGTACGCCGCCCCGTTCTCCGTCACCAGCACCGGCACGGACGGGAGTTCGTCGCGCAGGCGGGTCAGCAGTTCGTACAGGCCGTCCGCGTCCACCGGCCAGTCCATCGCCGTGCGCGGGCCCGCCGCCGGGGTGAACGCCACATGCTGCTCCGCGCCCGCCCACGGGGACGGGGACTCCGACGTACCCGCCGAAACCACGCTCGGGGAGTAGTAGTTGATGCCCAGCGAGTCGATCGGGGTCGACGTGACCTCCAGGTCGCCGTCCTTCACGAACGACCAGTCCGTCACCGCCGCCGTGTCCGCCACCAGGTCCTTCGGCAGCCGGCCGTGGAACACCGGGTCCAGGAAGATCCGGTTCGCCACCGCGTCGATCCGGCGCACCGCGTCCCGGTCCGCCTCGGTGTCGGCCAGGGGGCGCAGCGCGTGGAGGTTCAGGGTGAGGGAGACCTCCGCGCTCTCCGGCAGGTGCTCGCGCAGGACCTTCGCGCCCGCACCGTGCGCCAGGTTCAGGTGGTGGGCTGCCCGCAGGGCCGCCAGGTCGCTCGTACGGCCCGGCGCGTGGACCCCGTTCCCGTACCCGAGAAACGCCGCGCACCAGGGCTCGTTCAGCGTCGTCCACGTCGTCACCCGGTCGCCCAGCGCCCCCGCCACCAGACCCGCGTACTCCGCGAACCGGTGCGCCGTGTCCCGCTCCGGCCAGCCGCCCGCGTCCTCCAGCTCCTGCGGCAGGTCCCAGTGGTAGAGCGTCGCCACCGGTCTGATCCCGGCCNGGTAGAAGTCCAGGCCGCGCTCGACCGCCGGGCCCCGGCCGGTCGGCTGGACCCGGGGCCAGGAGACGGAGAACCGGTAGTCCGTGACGCCGAGTTCCTTCATCAGGCGTACGTCGTCCGGCATCCGGTGCAGATGGTCGGCGGCGATGTCACCGGTGTCGCCGTTGCGCACCTTGCCGGGCGTCCGGCTGAACGTGTCCCAGATGGACGGCGTACGGCCGTCCTCGGCGGCCCCGCCCTCGATCTGGTACGCGGCGGTGGCCGTACCCCACCGGAAACCAGTGGGGAAGCGGAGCACCGTACCGGTCTCGGGACGGGCGCCTGGGGAGGTGGCCGGGCGGGCTTCATCGACAGCGGTCATGAGGCGGACACTCCAGGGTGAGGGGGGACAGAAGAAGAAGAGGAGGAGGGCGCTCGGGTCAGCCCTTCACCGCGCCCTGCATGATGCCGCCGACGATCTGCCGGCCCAGCAGGCCGAAGACCAGCAGCACCGGCAGCGTGCCGAGCAGCGTGCCGGCCATGATCACCGACTGGTCGTTGACGTACCCGCCGCCGAGCTGGCGCAGCGCGACCTGCACGGTCGGCTCCTGCGAGGACAGCGCGATGATCGGCCAGAAGAAGTCGTTCCACGCCGTCATGAACGTGAGCATCCCGAGCACCGCCATCCCCGGCCGCGCGATCGGGATCACGATCGACCAGAAGATGCGCGCGGTGGACGCGCCGTCCACCCGGGCCGCCTCGATCAGCTCGTCCGGCAGCGACTGCACCAGGTACTGGCGCATGAAGAAGACACCGAAGGCCGAGACCAGGCCCGGCAGGATGACCGCCTGGAGCTGGTTCACCCACTGGAGTTCGGCGATCAGCATGAACAGCGGGATCACACCGAGCTGCGGCGGGATCATCATCGTGCCGATCGTCAGCGTCAGCAGCGCGCCTCGGCCCTTGAACTTCAGTTTGGCGAAGGCAAAGCCGGCCAGCGTGCAGCACAGGACCGTGCCGATCGTGATCGAACCCGACACGATCAGCGAGTTCAGCAGCGCCTTGCCGATGTCCGCCTCTTCGAGGACCTGCTCGAAGTTCTTGATCAGGTTCGGGCCCGGCAGCAGGCTCGGCGGGACCTTCGCCATGTCGGCGTTGGACCGGCTGGCCGCGACGATCGTCCAGTAGAACGGGAACGCCGAGATGAGGAGGGCGAAGCCGAGGATCAGGTAGGAGAGCCAGCCGCCCTTCATCGTGCGGCCCGCGCCTCCCTTGCCGATGCGCCGGCCCGACGGCGGGGTCTGTGGCGGATCGCCCTTCTCGGTCGCGGTCGGCGGTGCGGCGAGCGCGGTCATCGGCCGGCCTCCTTGCGTGCGCGGCGGCGCGCGATCAGGGCGTTGACCCCGACGAGCACCACGATGAGGACGAACATCACCCAGGCGATGGCCGCGGCCCGGCCCAGGTGGAAGAAGCCCCAGCCCTGCTCGTACATGTACAGGCCGAGGGTCTGGTACTGGTGCGAGATACCGCCCGAGATCGACCCCTCGAACAGCAGCGGCTCACCGAAGAGCTGCGTCGCGCCGATCGTCGAGATGATCACGGTGAAGATGATCGTGGGGCGCAGGCCGGGCAGGGTGACGTGGATGAACTGGCGCCAGCGGGACGCCCCGTCCATCTCCGCCGCCTCGTAGAGCTCGTGCGGGATCGACTGCATGCCCGCCAGGTAGATCAGCGCGTTGTAGCCGGTCCACCGCCAGATCACGATCGACGACACCGCGATCTGCGAGGCCACCGTCCCGGTCTGCCAGTCCACCGGGTCGAAGCCGACCAGACCGATCACGTAGTTGATCAGCCCGAAGTCCTTGCCGAAGAGCTGCGCGAAGACGAGCGTCGCCGCGGCCACGGAAGTCGCGTACGGGAGCAGGATCGCGGTCCGGATGAAGGTCCGGCCGCGCAGCTTGTAGTTGAGCAGGTGCGCGAGGCCCAGCGCCATCGCGAGCTGCGGGACCGTGGAGAGCACGCCGATCGTGAACGTGTTGCGCAGCGACGTCCAGAAGAACTCGTCGGTGAACAGCGCCGTGTAGTTGGCGATGCCCCGCCACTCCATCTCGCCGCTCGTCTGCAGCTCGACCCGGTAGAGCGAGACGAACGCGGTGTAGAGGAGCGGGAAGAGGCCGAAGGCCAGGAAGAGCGTGAAGAACGGGGCGATGTAGGCGTACGGGGAGGCCTTGCGCCAGGTGCGCCGGAGCGCGGCGGCCCGGCCGTCGTCGGGGCCGGGCCCGGTTCCGGCCGGGCTGCGGGGCCCGGCCTTCGCGGTGGCGGTGAGGGACACGGTGCGGCCCTTCGGGATCGGGGGCGGGAGTTACGGGGAGCGGGGAGCCGCGGGGGCCCGTCCCGCCGG
>NZ_QWFA01000372.1 GCF_003501885.1 Streptomyces globisporus | reverse complement strand
CACCCACACGAGCATGCGCGTCCCGGCCCCGGACGAGCTGGCGGGCGGCCCCCTCGGCACGGCCCGCGCCCCTCGCGCCCCCGGAAAGCCCCGCCCCGGGTCCGCCCGTAACAAGGCGGCGTCCGTCCGCAAGCGCCGCATCACACTGGGTGCCGCCGCCGTGCTGCTCTGCGCGGCCGTCGCGGTCGGCGGCTGGCTGGCCACCGGCGGCGGCGACGGGGACGGGACGCCCCAGGACAGCGAGAACTCGGCCCCGGCGACCCCGTGAGCGCACGGTGAGCGCGCCCCTTTCCCGGGCCGGTTCCCGGGTGAGGGCAAGCTTCACCCGCCCAGCCGTTACGCTGGACCCGTGGCAGTCGTCGATATTTCCGAAGAGCTGAAGTCCCTCTCCTCGACCATGGGGTCGATCGAGGCCGTCCTGGACCTGGATGCGCTGAGGGCGGACATCGCCGCGCTCGAGGAGCAGGCAGCGGCGCCGTCCCTGTGGGACGACCCGGACGCGGCCCAGAAGATCACCAGCAAGCTTTCGCACCTCCAGGCCGAGGTCCGCAAGGCCGAGGCCCTGCGCGGCCGCATCGACGACCTCGAAGTCCTCTTCGAGCTCGCCGAGGCCGAGGGCGACGCCGACGCCCGGGCGGAGGCCGAGGCCGAGCTGGAGTCGGTGAAGAAGGCGCTGGACGAGATGGAGGTCCGCACGCTCCTCTCCGGCGAGTACGACGCGCGCGAGGCCCTGGTGACCATCCGCGCCGAGGCCGGCGGCGTCGACGCCGCCGACTTCGCGGAGAAGCTCCAGCGCATGTACCTCCGCTGGGCCGAGCAGCACAACTACAAGACCGAGGTCTACGAGACCGCCTACGCCGAAGAGGCCGGCATCAAGTCGACCACCTTCGCCGTCCAGGTCCCGTACGCCTACGGCACGCTCTCCGTCGAGCAGGGCACCCACCGCCTGGTCCGCATCTCGCCCTTCGACAACCAGGGCCGCCGCCAGACGTCCTTCGCGGGCGTCGAGGTGCTCCCGGTCGTCGAGCAGACCGACCACATCGAGATCGACGAGTCCGAGCTGCGCGTGGACGTGTACCGCTCCTCGGGCCCCGGCGGACAGGGCGTCAACACCACGGACTCCGCGGTCCGTCTGACCCACCTGCCGACCGGCATCGTCGTCTCCTGCCAGAACGAGCGCTCGCAGATCCAGAACAAGGCGTCCGCGATGAACGTCCTCCAGGCGAAGCTCCTCGAGCGCCGCCGCCAGGAGGAGCAGGCCAAGATGAACGCGCTCAAGGGCGACGGCGGCAACTCCTGGGGCAACCAGATGCGTTCGTACGTCCTCCACCCGTACCAGATGGTCAAGGACCTGCGTACGGAGTTCGAGATGGGCAACCCCGAAGCTGTCTTCAACGGCGAGATCGACGGCTTCGTCGAGGCGGGCATCCGCTGGCGCAAGCAGCGGGAGAAGTAGCTTCAGCGGTAGGGAGGTTGGGCCCGGACAGGTACTGTCCGGGCCCTCCTGCGTTGGGGAGGATCTGTGCCCGATGCGTCACAGTCACGCTTCCGAATAGCCGTCAACACCCCCCATATCGGTGCCTAGTGCACGGAACGGCCTTGACGTAATCCTTAACTCTGGCCAGGGTGCTAGAGCAGCATGCGTATGTCTGGGGCGGGTGTGTACCGGGGGGCGGGGCGGGGGGACCACGACACGACGTGGCCTTGCCGAGAG
>NZ_QWFA01000371.1 GCF_003501885.1 Streptomyces globisporus | reverse complement strand
GCCCCCTCCCGGCCTACGCTCGGGCCATGCCCCGCCGCCACCTGCGTATGACCGGCGCAGCCGACTGCTCGCTCGGGGCCGCCCTGCGGGCGCTGCGCACCGAACTCGACCTGCCCGGCGCCTTCCCGCCCGAGGTGCTCGCGGAGGCGGAGCAGGCGGCCCGGGCCCCGGACCTGTCGGCCCACCTGGACGCCACCGACCTCCCCTTCCTCACCATCGACCCGCCCGCCTCCACCGACCTCGACCAGGCGATGCACCTGGAGCGCCGCCGGGACGGGCGCGGCTACCGGGTGTTCTACGCCATCGCCGACGTCGCCGCATTCGTCCGGCCGGGCGGCGCGCTCGACGCCGAGGCCCACCGCCGGGTCACCACCCTCTACTTCCCCGACGACCGGATCCCCCTCCACCCCGCCGTCCTCTCCGAGGGGGCCGCCAGCCTCCTCCCCGGCGAGACCCGACCGGCCGCGCTGTGGCGGATCGACCTGGACCGCGACGGGGTGGCCGTCGCCACCGACGTACGGCGGGCCCTGGTCCGCAGCCGCGCGAAGCTCGACTACGCGGGCGTCCAGCGGCAGATCGACACGGGCACCGCCGAGGAGCCGCTCGCCCTGCTCCGGGACATCGGACGGCTGCGCGCCGAACAGGAAGTGGCCCGGGGCGGCATCTCGCTCGACGTCCCCGAGCAGGAGATCGTCGAGCACGACGGCTCGTACGACCTCGTCTACCGCGCCACGCTCCCCGCCGAGGCCTGGAACGCGCAGATCTCGCTCCTCACCGGGATGGCCGCCGCCCGTCTCATGGCCGACGCTGGCACCGGCATCCTGCGCACCCTGCCGCTCGCGCCCGACGGGGCCGTCGCCCGGCTGCGCCGCTTCGCCCACGCCCTGCGCATCGACTGGCCGCACCACGTCCCGTACGCCGAGGTCGTCCGCTCCCTCGACCCGGGGAAGAGCAACCACGCGGCGTTCCTGCAGGAGTGCACCACCCTGCTGCGCGGCGCGGGCTACACCGTCTTCGAGGGCGGCGACCTGCCCGACCCCGCCGTGCACGCCGCGGTCGCCGACCTCTACACGCACTGCACCGCACCGCTGCGCCGCCTGGTCGACCGGTACGCCTCCGAGCTCTGCCTCGCCGCGACACAGGGGAAGGAGGCGCCCGAGTGGGTACGGGAGGCCCTCCCCGCCCTCCCGAAAGAGATGGCCGAGGGGACGCGCCGCGCGGGCACCGTGGAGCGGGCCTGCGTCGATCTGGTCGAGGCGGCGCTGCTGGAGGGGCGCGAGGGCGAACTCTTCGACGCGTACGTCGTCGACGTCCACGACCGGGACCCGTCCATCGGCACGATCCACCTCCGGGACCCGGCGATCGTCGGCCGGATCGAGGGTGGTACGGCCCCGCTGCCGCTGGGGGAGCGGCTGCGGGTCCGGCTCACGCGGTCGGGGCCGGCGGCGAGGACGGTGCTGTTCGCTCCGGCGTGAGCGAGACGCGGGGCGGTGTGGCCCCCTCCGGTGCGAGCGCGCGCGGCGCGGCCCGCCCGGCAGCGGTGAGCGCGGCGACGACCGCCCGGGGATCGTCCGCGTGGAACCGGAGCGTCCGCGCACTCCCGCGCCGCCCCAGAGGCCGTACGAACTCCCCCGGCCCCGTCAGCTCCACGGTCACCGTCGTCCGGCTCCCCACCGCCAGGTCGAGGACCCCGTCCTCATCGACCCGCACGAGCCCGCCGCCGTCGTAGCGCCGCTCCACCCGGGCGGAGACGATGNCAGCACCACGGTCTCGACGACGGAGACGAAGAGGATCGTCCACATGATCCCGGTCTGCGGTTCGGTGTACGAGAAGGACCGGGCCCCTTCCGGAATCCGGTGGCGGCGGCGTACGGCCCACAGCCCGAGGCTGTGCAGCGCCCGGAACTCGTGCCCGATCAGCCGTCGCACGGCCACCGGCACCACCGCACGCACCGCCGCGAGCCCGGCCTCCCGCCGCCCGCCGCCGGCCCGCCGCCGGGCGGCGTACAGCGGCCACATCACGTACGCCTCCAGCGCGAGCATCCCGACGACCAGCGCCTCGGCCCCCAGCAGAACGGCACCCGGCATCCGCACCCCGGCCACCAGGCAGACCGCCAGCGCCACTTCCCCGGGCAGCACCGCCCACACCGCGACCCGAGCCGCCCGCAGCCCCAGCGTTCTTCCCGCGCTCACGACGTCCCCCTCCTCCGCACCCGCTCGGCCAGCGCCCCCATCACACGGCGCACCACCGCGCGCTGCGCGGGCGGATAGTCGTCGAGCAGCACCCGCCCGAACCCCGTCGCCGACGGCACCCCCTCGGGGATGACCGCCAGAACCTCGTCCGGCACGGCGGCGGCCAGCTCGGCCGCCAGCGGCGCGATCCGCGGATCGTCCACCCCGGCCCCCTCCAGCTCGTCGAGCCGCTCGTACAGCGCCAGAGCAACGCCAGATGCTCGCGGTCCTTCGCGGCGGCGGGGGAGGTGGTGGCGGGCGCGTGCTCCAAAAGCGCCGCGAGGGCGGGGGAGAGCGGCCCGGCCGAGGTGAGCGGCGCCTCCAGCAGCACGGCCAGCACCTGCCGCCGCTCCTGGATCTCCCGCTCCTGCCGCGCCAGATCGGCGTCCAGCTCCGCGAGCACCTCGCCCAGCTCCCGCCCCGCGTCATCGGCGAGCACGTCCCGCACCTCGTCCAGCGAGAGCCCGATCTCCGTCAGCCGCCGGATCCGGGCCAGCAGCACGGCGTCCCGGACGGTGTACGCCCGATAGCCGTTGGCCTGTCGGGCGGGCTCGGGCAGCAGGCCGATGTGGTGGTAGTGCCGGACGGCCCGGGAGGTGACTCCGACGAGCGCGGCGATCTCTCCGATCAGCATGCGGCCAGTAGAAACGTTGACGCTGCGACAAGGTCAAGCGGCGCTGCGGGCGCCGCGACCCGGTGTTTCCTCCCGGTAGTATGTGCGGCACGGCAGACGAGCCGTGCGGACGGCCGCGTGAGGATCCTTCGGGGTTCTCCCGAGGAACGTCCGGGCTCCACAGAGCAGGGTGGTGGCTAACGGCCACCCGGGGTGACCCGCGGGACAGTGCCACAGAAAACAGACCGCCCGGGACTTCGGTCGCGGGTAAGGGTGAAACGGTGGTGTAAGAGACCACCAGCGCCTGAGGTGACTCAGGCGGCTAGGTAAACCCCACCCGGAGCAAGGTCAAGAGGGGCCGTGCCGGAAACGGGACGGCCCTGCGCGGACGTTCGAGGGCTGCTCGCCCGAGTTCGCGGGTAGACCGCACGAGGCCGGCAGCAATGCCGGCCCTAGATGGATGGCCGTCTCCCCGGCCGCCGCGAGGCGACCGGGAGACAGAACCCGGCGTACAGCACGACTCGTCTGCCGCCAAGAGCCCCTGACCGGCGTTGAGCCGGCCAGGGGCTCTTGCTCTGGGTCCTTACGTCCTCACTTCCTTCGCCGGCATCAGTACTTCGTGTACTTGATCCAGTCGTAGCGGGCGGTCAGCGGCGTGCCCGGATACGTGAACGGGCCGAGCCAGCCGTCGACCCCGATGCCCGGCCACAGGTTGGTCATGATGCGCATCGGGCGGGTGGGGAGCGGGCCGCGGGAGCCGTTCTCCTGGTGGACGAGCCTGCCGTCCACGAACCAGTTGATGGTGCCCTGGTTCCACCACTCGATGGCGTAGTCGTGGTAGCCGGCGGAGGCGTCGAACCCGAGGTCGATGACGGTCTCGTGGCCGCCGACACCGTTGGTGAAGTAGTTGGTCTGCATCTGGGTGGTGTTCTTGCCGAGGATCTCGACGTCGATCTCGTCCCAGGGCTGACCGTCGCTCGGCCCGGTGTACGTGAAGAACCCGGTCACGACGCCTTCGCGCTTGACCGCCTGGAGCCGGGCCTCGAAGCGGCCGTACGAGTACAGCTCGTCGGTGCGGTACTCACCGGACGCGTAGGGCTTGCCCGAGCAGCCGGAGGGGCAGGTGGCGACGTCGAGGTTCTGGCCCATGACGCCGCCGTTGAACCAGGTGTGGTCGGCGCGCCAGCCGACGTTGAACATGCCTCCGTTGGACCAGCCGTCGGC
>NZ_QWFA01000370.1 GCF_003501885.1 Streptomyces globisporus | reverse complement strand
CCCTCGCGTCCGGCGCCGCCCCCGCCGAACTGACCGCCCCCACCCCGCAGATCCTGCTCTGCACGGCGGGCACGGTCACGGTCGGAGACATCGCGCTGGGACCGGGGGAGTCGGCCTTCGTCCCGGCCGACGAGCGTGTCGGGGCGACGGGACCGGGCACACTCTTCCGGGCCACCGTGACGGCCTGACCCACGAGCCGTCCGGACGGCTGCAACAATGTGCCGCCTCACCGCGACGGCACGTGCCGCGCACCGACGAAGGGACACCACGCACTCATGAGCGCGTCAGGCGGAACCAAGGCGATCGTGGCGGCACTCGCCGCCAACCTCTCGATCGCCGTGGCCAAATTCGTAGCGTTCCTCTTCAGTGGGTCCTCGTCGATGCTCGCGGAGAGCGTCCACTCGCTCGCCGACTCGGGCAACCAGGGACTCCTGCTGCTCGGCGGCAAGAGGGCGAAGCGCGAAGCGACCCCTGAACACCCCTTCGGCTACGGGCGCGAGCGTTACATCTACGCGTTCCTCGTCTCCATCGTCCTCTTCTCGGTCGGTGGCATGTTCGCCGTGTACGAGGGCTACGAGAAGATCAAGCACCCGCACGAGATCGAGGCCTGGTACTGGCCGGTCGGGGTCCTGGTCTTCGCGATCATCGCCGAGATCTTCTCCTTCCGTACGGCGATCAAGGAGTCCAACCTCACCCGAGGCGACCGCTCCTGGACCGAGTTCGTCCGCCGCTCCAAGGCCCCCGAGCTGCCGGTCGTCCTGCTGGAGGACCTCGGCGCCCTCGTCGGCCTGATCCTGGCGCTCGGCGGCGTCGGCCTCGCGCTCGCCACCGGCAACGGCGTCTGGGACGGCATCGGCACCCTCTGCATCGGCATCCTGCTGATCCTCATCGCGATCGTCCTGGCCGTCGAGACGAAGTCCCTCCTCCTCGGCGAGTCCGCGGGCATCGAGGACGTCGAGAAGATCAAGGCGGCCGTGGTGGACGGCGACACCGTCACCCGCATCATCCACATGCGCACCCTGCACCTCGGCCCCGAGGAGCTGCTGGTCGCCGCCAAGATCGCGGTCCGGCACGACGAGACCGCAGCCGAGGTCGCCGAGGCCATCAACGCCGCCGAGCACCGCATCCGCGACGCGGTCCCGATCGCCCGGGTCATCTACCTGGAGCCGGACATCTACAACGCGGAGGCCGCCGCGACCGGAACCAACCCGGGCAAGACGCTCGACGGCCCGACCGAGACCCCGAACGATTCCGGCCACTGACCCACCGCACACCAGCCCCGATCGGCCCGGTGACCCCTCACACACGCCCCTCTCCCCGAACGGGCTGGGGCCCACTGGGCCGTTCGGTGTAGATTCGGATACGGAAAACAGACGTCGCTGCTGATGGCGGTCGACCGGCTGGCACCAGCGAGCCGGGCGAGGGACAGAGGGCCTCCGACGGACTGCACTGCGAATCCGCCCGGGCATTCCTGTGCCTGCCGCGCCGCAGAGTCAGCCCAGAGACAGCCCACCCTCGACCCATCACGAGGAGCAGCCCGTTATGACGACGGCCACCGACCGCCAGGACTTCAAGGTCGCCGACCTCTCCCTCGCCCCGTTCGGGCGCAAGGAGATCACCCTCGCCGAGCACGAGATGCCCGGCCTGATGTCGATCCGCAAGGAGTTCGCCGCCGCCCAGCCGCTGGCCGGCGCCCGGATCACCGGCTCGCTGCACATGACCGTGCAGACCGCCGTGCTCATCGAGACCCTCGTCGCCCTGGGCGCCGAGGTCCGCTGGGCCTCCTGCAACATCTTCTCCACCCAGGACCACGCCGCCGCCGCCATCGCGGTCGGCCCGAACGGCACCCCGGAGGCCCCCGCGGGCGTCCCGGTCTTCGCCTGGAAGGGCGAGACCCTGGAGGAGTACTGGTGGTGCACGGAGCAGGCGCTGACCTGGCCGAACACCCCCACCGGCGGCCCGAACATGATCCTGGACGACGGTGGCGACGCCACCCTCCTCGTCCACAAGGGCGTCGAGTTCGAGAAGGCAGGCGCCGCCCCGGACCCGTCGACCGCGGACAGCGAGGAGTACGCCCACATCCTCACCCTGCTGAACCGCACCCTCGGCGAGGCCCCGCAGAAGTGGACCCAGCTCGCGTCCGAGATCCGCGGTGTCACCGAGGAGACGACGACGGGTGTCCACCGCCTGTACGAGATGCACCGTGACGGCTCCCTCCTGTTCCCCGCGATCAACGTGAACGACGCGGTGACCAAGTCCAAGTTCGACAACAAGTACGGTTGCCGCCACTCCCTCATCGACGGCATCAACCGCGCCACCGACGTCCTCATCGGCGGCAAGACCGCCGTCGTCTTCGGCTACGGAGACGTGGGCAAGGGCTGTGCGGAGTCCCTGCGCGGCCAGGGCGCCCGGGTGATCATCACGGAGATCGACCCGATCTGCGCTCTGCAGGCGGCGATGGACGGGTACCAGGTCGCCACGCTGGACGATGTCGTGGAGACGGCCGACATCTTCATCACCACGACGGGCAACAAGGACATCATCATGGCCAAGGACATGGCCCGGATGAAGCACCAGGCCATCGTCGGGAACATCGGCCACTTCGACAACGAGATCGACATGGCCGGTCTCGCCCAGATCGACGGCATCGTCAAGGACGAGGTCAAGCCCCAGGTCCACACCTGGACGTTCTCCGACGGCAAGGTCCTCATCGTCCTGTCCGAGGGCCGCCTGCTGAACCTGGGCAACGCGACCGGACACCCGTCCTTCGTGATGTCCAACAGCTTCGCCGACCAGACCCTCGCGCAGATCGAGCTGTTCACGAAGCCCGAGGAGTACCCGACCGACGTGTACGTGCTGCCCAAGCACCTGGACGAGAAGGTCGCCCGCCTCCACCTCGACGCGCTCGGCGTCAAGCTCACGACGCTGCGCCCCGAGCAGGCGGCGTACATTGCAGGCCCCCGCACCCCCGTGCCGGGGGCCTGCTCCCGTTACCGCCCCCGCACAGCCCGAGGAACCCGAAGGACCCCATGCCCCGCGGCAGGTATTCGCTCCACGACCTTCACGATCACACCCCCCTCGGCGAAGAACACTTCCACTGCGCCCCCGGCCCCTCCGGCTGGCGCTACGTCTCCCAGACCACATCCCCCTCCGGAGACCACCTCGGCTCCGTCGACCTCGCCCTGGACGAGCTGGGCCGGCCCATCCGCCTCGAACTCCATGCCGCGAGCTGGCAGGTACGGGGAGCGGCCCTGGAAGGGGTCACCTGGGTCCGGACCGACCCCACCGGCAGCCACGCCACCGAAGGAAACGTCCGTGCCCACGCCTTCGCCGGCACGTCCCCCGCATTCCTCATCGCCATGACCCGTCTCCTGCGTCTCACCCCCGCTTCCCCCACGACCCGCGTCCGCGTGGTCACCTTCACGGACCCGGTCCTCGCGCCCAGGACCGCCGACCAGTCCTGGGCCCTGATGAACAGTGAAGCGCACGCCACTGACAACGGCCCCCTGATCGTGGACGAATACCAGGTCAGCGTCCTGGACACCGGGGAGCAGCACACCGTCCACATCGCCGGCGATGTGGTCCTGGCGGCCCCCGGCATCGAGCTTGAACANACCAGCTCACCGGCCAGCCGTTCCGCGATCGACCGGCCCACGCCGGGATCCAGCTGCTGCATCCGCGTGAGGTACTGCCGTATCGCGGACCAGAGATCGTCCGGTACGCCCGACAGATCCAGTTCCGCGAACCGGCCGACCAGCCAGGGCGGGGGAGGCGGCACGGCGACGGACCGGCCCGTTGCGGCGACGCGCTCCCGGATCACCAGCGTTCCGGCGAACACGTCACCGATCCGGCGCCCCCGCGCCGACACCAGGGACGCGATGGAGGCTATGGCACCGAAGGTCAGAAGGATCTCGACGAGCCCCATGGCTCCACGGACGAGCGCGTGCCGGAACCGGATCGGTCCGCCGTCGTCCCGCACCACCCGCAGCCCGCAGGCCAGCTTCCCCAGCGAGCGGCCATGGCTCAAGGTCTCCACCGCGACGGGCCCACCGATCAGGACCAGCAGGAACGAGGCGACCCCGATCGCCGCGACCGCCGCTTCGTCCAGGGCGGCGGAAGCGATACCCAGCACCACCGACACCAGGATGAAGACGGCGAACGTCACCGCCAGATCGATGGCGGAGGCCAGGGCTCGGCTGGGCAACCGAGCAGGCCTCAAGCCCAGAACGACCGCGTCACCGGTCACCAGCTCACTCATCGGTCCCCACCCTTCGCCGACCTTCCCTGCCCCAGCCGGGCCCAGTCTGCCAAGCTGACCGCCAGCGCGCCGCAGCAGTACGGACCCGTACGCCCCTTTGCCTGGAGCAACAGACGCCCATGGACCTCGACGTCTTCGTCACCGCCCACCGCACGGAGTGGGACCGCCTGGAACACCTCTTGCGCCGAGGACGCCGCCTGACAGGTGCGGAAGCGGACGAGCTGGTCGTCCTCTACCAGCGCACGGCGACGCACCTCTCGCTGATCCAGTCGAGCAGCAGCGACCCGCTCCTCACCGGACGCCTCACCCAGCTCGTGGCCCGCGCCCGGTCGACCGTGACGGGCACCCGCAAGGCCTCCTGGCGGGACGCGGCCCGGTTCCTCACCGCAGGATTTCCCGCCGCGGTCTACCGCTCGCGCCACTGGTGGGTGCCCACCGCGGTGCTCTCGACCGTGGTGGCGGCACTGCTGGGATGGTGGATCGGTACGCACCCCGAGGTGCAGGCCGCGATCGCGGCACCGGAAGACCTCCGCGCGATGACCCGGCCGGGCGGGGAGTACGAGACCTACTACTCCAGCCATCCCGCGGCGTCGTTCGCGGCACAGGTATGGACGAACAACGCGCAGGCCGCGGCCCTGTGCCTGGTCCTGGGGGCGTTCCTCTGCATACCGGTGATCTGGATCCTCTTCCTCAACATGCTGAATCTCGGCGTCGGCATAGGCCTGATGTCCTCCGCGGGCCGGCTCGACGTCTTTCTCGGCCTGGTGCTGCCCCACGGCCTGCTCGAACTGACCGCCGTGTTCGTCGCGGCGGGCACGGGGCTACGCCTCGGCTGGGCGGTGATCGACCCGGGCCCCCTGTCACGCCGAACCGCTCTGGCCCAGCAGGGCCGCGCCGCACTGGGCATGGCCATCGGCCTGGCCCTGNGACCTGGGCCCGGATCACCATCGGCATCGTTGCTGAGCTGGCGTTTCTCGCGTACGTCTACATCCTGGGCGGCCGCGCGGCCCGCGCCGGCGACACGGGCGACCTCGCAGCGGTCGAACGCAGCGCCGAACTTCCCACCGCAGCCTGACCACCGATGTGCTCTCACCCCTGCTGAGCTGCTAGTGTCCTCCTCGCCCACAAAACCCGTTGACACGGCAGATGTGGGGAGGTAGATTTGAACGGTTGCCTCGGACTGGACAAGTTCGGGATGAGCGCGTATTGTTTACCTTGCTCGTGCAGAAGTTCTCGATAACTTCGCCGGGCCGCATGATTCTCCTTTATCGATTCGCTCGGGTTGTTCGTTTGCCCCGTGAGATTCTGATAAAGTCGGGTCCGCCGAAAGGCAAGGCCACTCCACAGG
>NZ_QWFA01000037.1 GCF_003501885.1 Streptomyces globisporus | reverse complement strand
CGTGGGGAGCGGAGCGGACCCGGCGGGGAGGGTGGCGGGGTCAGAGCGCGGAGCGCTCGGCCGGGGGCGCGGAGCGGCCCGGCGGCCCCGGCATCCTCGGGCGTGAGAGCGCGGAGCGCTCGGTCCCGGGGAGCGCCAGCGGACCGGGCACGCCCCGCAGGGGTGAGGAGCACAGCGGATCACCCCTGCACGCGGCGGCCCGTCAACCCCCCGCCCCCACCCCGTAATGAAACGGGCCGTCAGGCCCGCTGCTCCCCCGGGCCGTCAGGCCCCGGGCCGGGCCGTCAGGCCCCCGGGCCGGGCCGTCAGGCCCCGGGCCGGGCCGTCAGGCCCCCGCCCCCGTCGTGCCTCGCTGCGCCCCGCTCAGCCACGACGCCGCCGCGCCCTCCGTACGTGCTGCGGGGTCGCGCGGTCAGCGGCGGGTGCGGATCGCGGAGTCCTGGTCAAGGTGGGCTACGAGCTCTAGGAGCTCGGGGTGGTCGGACAGGTCCAGGTGCCGCGGATCCGCTGCGTGGCGCAGCAGGCCGAGCATGCGGTGGACGATGTCGGCCTGCCGCTGGTGGAGCTCCCAGTTCTCGTCGCCCGGGGCCAGACGGTCCGCGCTCAGGTGGGCCCGTGGGTCTGCCTGGAACCGGAGGTGTTCGGCCAGACACTCCTTCAGGGCACTGGGCCAGGTCATGTCGACGGCGCCTTGGTCCACGCCGTCCTCGCTGACGGGGGCCGACATGAGCACCCCTTCCCGGGACCGGTTCGCCCGCTCCTGAAGATCCGGGATGGCGGTCAGGGCGAGCGCGGCGGTGCGGATAAGGCTGGCATTGGCCAGGGCCCAGTGTCGCTCCGCTCGTCGGCGGCGGCGCTCACGGGTGTGCTCCACGCGCTCGTTCTGGGTACGGGGGCGGGTTCCGTCGGCACGCGTGGACCGGCTGAGCTGGAGGTGACGTCGCTCGGCGGACTGCCGGCTCTTCATCTCCAGGGCGTCAGCGATCCGGGCCCACGTGATGCCGTAGGTGCGGGCCAGCGAGATCAGCATGAGCTCGTCGTCGAGAAGCTTGTCGCGCAGCGTGCCGAGCACGAGGAGCGCGGCAAGGACGTCGGTCTCGGTCGCCCGGGGCCGGACGTGGCCCTGGGCACGCCGGCAGATCTGGTCGTACCGGCGGGCGATCTCCAGTAATCGCTTCTCGTCGTACTCGGTGATGCCGAGAGGGTCCTTGCGCCGGATGCCTCCCGGCGGCTCCAGCATGTGTGACCAGGCGCGCTCCCGATCGATCTCGGCTTCCGGGCGGTCGGACCGGCGAGGCTTGTGTGTCGTCATGACGACGACTCCTTTCGTCGTCCGTGTGACGACTGAATCACCCGACGGGTCCGCCGGGTGTGCCGCAGGTGATGGGTTTCGTGCCCGGCCGGGCGGCACGGCGGCTCGCCTCCCGCCGGGGGTGGGATGAGAGCTCGGCTCTTGCCCTTCCGGGCCCAGCGCGCACGCGCGGCCGCCAGCGCGGCCAGCGTGACCGCGACCAGGACGCCGACTATGAACTGCGAGACCACGCTCTCAATGAAGGAATTCATGGTGATCTGCGCACACGAGTGCGCGGGCTCCCTACTCAACAGGTGCTCTACGGGCACGCCGGAACAGCACGGCCCGCCGGACAGCGGGACGTCGCGGCGCGAGAACGGCCGACGGAGCGTCCCGGTGTCATGAGTCTGCCGGGCTTGGCAGGGGGCACATGCCACCAGCGGCTCCGGCGCACTATTCGCCACGGTTCGCCAGGCCCAGCTACAAGACAAACTCACGTAAACGAGACTTCCGAATGTCGTCTTCCGGATGCATCCACGCGGCAACAGCTCTCACTGAGAGGCCAGTTCGCGATCGCGTGGCTCGGCTCAGCAGATCCGCACAACGGTCAGCGTCCCGTGGCGCCCCGCACTGGCCAGCGCCTCACCCACCAGGTCGGTGACGAGCGCGGCGTACGTCTCGCCCACCTCGGTGCGGTGTTCCCTGCCGCGGGAACGTCGGCCAGGAGCACGCCGAACAGGACGGCCAGGACCTATCCAGCAGCGCGGACAGGCGGGGCCGCTAGAAATTTTGAGGCGAATTAAGATATCTAGAGAACTAAGAGTGTTTTCTAGCTAATCGATAAGCCAATTTCCGCCATCTTATGGCCTGAATATTAATCAGGCGGCGTGACACCTTGACATCACGGGATAGGCTTGCAGCGGCGGAAAGGCACCCCGCCGCAAGGGTATCCCCTGCTGTGAAGGCGACATGCAGCCTGACCTGCGGGAACGCACTTTGAAGCGCTTCGCATCCCCTCCAAAGTGGTCGCATGCCGGAATACCCCGGCATGCAGACCGGGAGGGCAAGAATGGCTACACCTGAGCACACCCCTACTGATCATCTCGGCACCACATGGCGGGACGTCTCGATCTCTCTTTCGGGACGGTGGCGATTTCCAACGGTTCTGGAGTCCACCGGAGTGGTGACCTCCGGGCTGCTCGTGGCCACGGTTACCGGACTCGTCCCGGAGGGGCCAGCCGCGCTCGGCACGGCCGGCGCCTTCGTACTGCACTCGGTGGCCAGCCTGATCACACGCTGTGTCCGGGTTTCGCGCGAGCGAGCCGCTTCGTCGGATCGCCGCCGGGTAGCGCTGACAGCCACAGCACCGCCGCGCCCTCCGTACGACGCTGCGCCCCACCATGCCCCTCAGTGAGCGGAGCGTGGGTAATGGTCAGCGTGCGCGTACGACGTTCAGCGTGCCGTGGCGGCCCGTCCCGGCCAGCACCTCGACCACCAGGTCGGTGGCGAGCGCGGTGTAGGTCTCGCCGGACGTGGTGCGGTGCTCGCCCGTGGTGGGGGCGTCGGCCAGGAGCGCGCCGAGCCAGGCGGCCAGGGCCGCGTCCAGCGGTGCGGAGAGGCGGGGCCGGCTCTCTGTGTCCGGGAGGAGTGCGAGGCGGCGCGGGCGGCGGCGGGGCCCGACCGTACCGACCACCCGTGCGTCGGTGGTGTCCGCGTGGCGGATCTTGCGCCACAAGGTCCGCCCGCCGAACGGGTACGGGCTGCTGCCGGGCTTGGCGACGATGCCCTCAACTCCTTGCGGTTGGAGGGTCTCGTACCACTGGAGGGCGGTGTCCCGGTCCGCGGTGGCAAGGACGGGTTGCAGCGGGGGGCCGACGTCGGCCAGGACGTCGACCAGGGCCGCGCGGCGCTTGGTGTACGGGCGGGCGGCCAGGGCATCTCCGCCGTGGTCGGGGTGGGCCAGGATGTCGAACGCGGCGTAGGTGGCGGGGAGGCGGGCGGCCAGGGCGCGGGCCCGGTCCAGGGTGGAGGCGGCGCGGGCCTGGACCGCCCCGAAATCGGCCGTGCCCGCGTTCCAGATGACCGCTTCCCCGTCCAGCACGGTCCCCGGCGGCAACGCCATGGCGGGCACCGCGAGGTCCATCCAGTGGGAGGTGACGGTCCGTCCGGTACGGGAGTAGCAGACCACTCCGTCGTCGGTACGGCGGAGGATCATCCGGTGGCCGTCGAGCTTGATCTCAAAATGCCAGCCGGGCCCGGTGGGCAGGGTCGGGACGGCGCGGGCCAGGGCGGGCCGGATCGGGAACTGCACACCCCGACCCTGACCCGGGCGGGCCCGTGCCGCACCCCGGGGACCGTGGGCCCGGCGGGTGACAGCGCCGCCGGGCCCACGGGTCACTGCGGGCCTGGTGTGGCGTTGTCGGCGGCGAGCTTGACCAGCCACTCTTCGTACGCGGCCATGTAGTCGTCGGCCACCGCCCGAGCCTTGGTGAGCGCGTCCGCGCTCGGTTCGTCGTGTTCGGCCCCGAGGGCGCTGGCAGTGGTGCAGTACAGGCCGCGCGCGATGAGGTCGAGGAGGGTTTCCCGCTCCTGGGCGGCCTGCTCGGGGTTCGTGATCGGGTCGGGTGAGACGTGCACGGGTGCCTCCTGGCTATGCGTCGGTGGTCGTGAGGGCGGCGACGACGTCGCCGGGCGGCGGGGTGATGCCCCCGGTCAGGTAGCGCACCCCTTCGCCCTCCGAGGGAGGAACCGCGCCCTTGGTGATCGGGTGGCGCCGCGAGGCCGCGGTGCGCCACCCGTACCGCTCGTCCCAGACCACGGCCGGGGCCGGGGCATGGTCGACGTCCAGGACGAGCGCGGCGACGACCCGGTCGTCCCCGGGGAACTGGACGTCGGGCGCGGCCTCAGTGGTGGTCCAGCCGGCTCGGTGGAGGGCGGCGGCGACGTCGGCCAGGTACGGGGCAGCCCGGCGGGCGCGCAGGACGGTTTCGGCCCGTGCGGTGGCGCGGCGGACCTGTCCGGCCGGGTAGCCGAGCTGGGCGGCGGCCTCCGCCGGGGTCAGCGTCGGGTGCGCCTCGATGTGGTCGGCGATGCGGTCGGCACGCAGCCGGGTCAGGGCGTCCTGTGCGGTGTTGCGGTGGACACCGAGCCGCTCGGTGACCGTGGCCGCGCTGATGGTGGGGTCGGCGTCGAGCAGCTCGGCGACGAGCCCGTGGACCTGGTCGCGCGGGACCTGGTCCCCGGTGCTCTTGGGGCGGCCGGTCCGCTGCGCGGCGTCGCCGGGGCGGCCCGCCTGGAACGCCTTCACCGCGCGGCGGGGCCAGTGCTCGACCCCGCCCGCCTCGATGCGCGCTTCCGTCAGGGCGGGGTCGCGCTTGTAGACGTCCCAGGAGTTCGGGGCCACCCCGATCAGGGCCGCGCACTCGCGGCGGTCCAGGAGGTCCCCGTCGTCCTCGACCTCCGGCTCCGGGAGCGGAGGCACTGGCTTGCCCAGGAGGTAGGCGTCGACCTGCTCGCCGTCGTACAGCCGCGTCCGGGCCCCCTCCGAGCTGACCGGGGCCGGGAACCCTTCGGCCGTGTACGGCTTGAGGCGGGTGTAGTGGTCGATACCGACGCCTTGCTGCGCGGCGAGGTCCGCCAGGGTGCGCACGAGGTGCTGTCGGCCTGCTCTGATCACGGGGTTACTCCTCCAGAACTCACGATGTCGAACGACGGTATCGGCCCGGTCTCCGGGCCGTTGGGCGGTACGCTGCGGGCGGGCCCCCTGTCGGGGGTTGCGTTGGCCGGCACCCTTGCCACCCGTCTCACCCCCGTGGACGGATTGGGTGCCGGCCCTTTGTGTCCCGGCCCGCTCGCAGCTCATCACGCGGACGGGCCGCCAGGCACCCTCGGACCGGCCTGCCCCGGCAACTCCAGTGCCGGGGGCGGGCCTCATCCGGGGTGGGGTCAGGCGGACCAGCCGACCGAGGACACGAAGCTGTAGCCGTCGTAGTCCGAGCCGATCAGGTCCAGGACCTCGTCCCATACCGCGTCCAGCTCGTCCTGGTCGTCGTCCATCCACGCATCGACGGCCCGGTCCCACACACCCCGGACGTTGATGCTGCGGGGGGCCAGATCCCGCCGGTACTTCTGCTCAACACCGCGCTGGTTCACCGGGTTGATCTCCACCCGGGTCCCCCGCCCGTCATTGTTCAGCCGGGCCTTGAGATCCGCAGCGACGTTGCGGCGGCGCAGATCCCAGTACGCGGCGTCGAGGCGGGCGAGGTTCGCCTTGTTCGGGCTGCGCTCCTCCGCGAGCCACGCCATCAGGGTGCGCGGGGAGACGTGGACCCCGGCTCGGTCCATCGCCTCGTATCCGGCGTCGGAGCGGGTGAGGTAGTTGAGGCGGGCGGCGCGACCGCGCTCACTGTCGACCGGCGAGCTGATGCCGCGCACCATGCCCTCCATGGCGATGCCGAGCGCCTCACCACCGGGTGCGCCGGCCGCGCCGTACTTCCCGAACTCCATCCACCGCCCGGCCATCAGCCGCCCACCTTGCCCACCAGGTACTCACCGGACGCCTTGCCGTCACCGGTCTTGATCTTCAGTTCGGACACGCCCCGCCCCTCGGTGAACACCTGCCGCCAGTCCCCGCCGGTGACGTGCAGCTCGTCCGTGTGCTTCAGCGCCACGACGTCCAGCCCGGCCTGGTGCGCCTTGTACGCACGCCCGCAGTGCAGCGCGAACGCCTGCGCGTGGATCAGGTGCATCCAGTCCGGGCGGACCATCTCCCGGTTGTGGACCGACTCCCCCATCGTGGAGACGAACTTGCTGTACATGGCCTTGACGTACTCCAGCAGCAGCTTGTCCCCCGCCTCGATCGCCTCCGACCGCGCGGCCACCAGCAACTTCCGCAGTGCGTCCAGGAAGTTCTCCGTGGCCCCGGACGTCCAGGACTCGTGAACGGTCGGTGCCTCGGTCAGGCCCCACTTCGGGCCGGACAGACGCAGCAGGAGGCGCAGCGTGGCGTCGGTGACCCACAGGGCGCCGGGGGTGTCGCGGTCCCCGAGCGGGTCGGGCAGATGCGGGTGGGTCCAGGGGGCCGGGGTGATCAGGTGAACGCCGCTGCGCTTCGGGCCGACCCCGTCCATGCCGGTGGTGTGCTCCAGCTTCCCGATCGGGAGCCACACCTTGAGCGCGGACAGGTACGCGGCGTTCACGTCCAGGGCGGTGACCTTGACGTCCTTCTGGGCGGCGCGCATCGAGTAGGCGGGGTTGTTGTAGGCGGGGCGGGCCTCCCAGATCTGATCCGGCTCCCGCTTCGAGGGCTTGTGCAGAATGTCGGGCAGCGCCGGATAGGCCGTGTACTCGTACCGCGCGGTGGCCCGGGTCTCGTTGAACAGGTGCATCACGTCCGGGATCGCCCGGCCGATCAGCGCCTCGAGCGCGGCGTCCTCATCCCCGCCGGCGCGCTCGGCCTCCTGCTCGACCGCACCCCGGATCAGGCCCATGAGGTCCGCCTCGGCACGCTCGGCCGACTTCGAGCGGCGCAGGGGGCGGGTCGGCACCGGGGCCGGGACCGGCGACACCGCAGCCGCCGGAGCGGCTGCCGGGACCGGGGCCGGGGCGGGCGGTACGGCTGCGGGTGCGGCCGGGGACGGCGCGGTGGTGGTGGGCTGGCACATCGCCCCGGAGTGCAGCGGGCGGCCATCGGTCGACTGGTAGGTCGTCTCAACACCGCACCGCACGCACGGGCCCGGGTCGCCCTCGATCGCCCGGCCGTCCGGCCCCCGCAGGGTCTCCAGGCCGGTCAGCGCGGCCGGCACCGCGACGGCGGGCGTCTCGGCGGCGGCCGGTGCGGGGGCGGTGCCGTAGGGCTGGTCGTTGAACAGGGCCGCGATCGGGTTGTCCGCCGGGTCGACCGGGGCGGGGTGGAGCTCGGCCAGGCCCTCCAGCAGTTGCAGGTACTTGAGCCTGCCGGGCGGAGTCGGGGTCGATGTCCCGTTCTCCCAGGCAAGGACAGTGCCGCGTGCGACACCGACCGCGGTGGCGACCTGGGCGCGGGTCAGCCCGGCCGCCTCACGCAGCCGCAGGCGCTCCTCCGGGGGCGGCATGGCCTTGGCGAGACGCGCCTCTTCGAGCAGCGATTCAACGCTCACTGGATCAGTCATGAGACAAGTGTATCAGCACTGACCTAGATTTGATGCTAGATTGTGCAGCTTCCGTATCGCATTTGGGCAGCGCGTAGCGAGGAGCATAGGGGTATGCAGCAGACACCGCAGGCGAACGGGTCCGGGATCACCCTCCGGCCGCATCAGGTCGAGGCCGTCGACCGGATCGTGTCGGGCCTGTCCCTCCCGGCGAGCGGGACCATGCCCGCAGGGGGGCTGCGCGGGCAGGTCCACATGGCCACCGGAACCGGCAAGACCATCACCGCCGCGATCGCCGCACTGCGGCTGTGCCCGAACGGGATGATCGGCGTGCTGGTCCCCACCCTGGACCTGCTGACGCAGACGATCGAGGCGTGGCGCCGGGCCGGGCATCAGGGCCCGGCCGTGGCGGTGTGCTCGCTGGGCGCGGACCCGCTGCTGGAGGCGCTGGGGGTGCGGTGCACGACCAACCCGACGCAGCTCGCCCTCTGGGCCAGCTCGGGGCCGATGCTGGTGTTCGCGACGTACGCCTCCCTCGCCGGACAGGGCCTCATCGACGACCAGGACGACGAGGAGGACTCCTCGGACGCGGCCGCGCCGGGCGTGCTGGAGCGGGCGCTGCTCGGCTCCTACGGGCAGAAACTGGCCCCGTTCGACCTGGTGGTGGTCGATGAGGCGCACCGGACGTCGGGCGACGGCTCGAAGGCGTGGGCGTCCGTCCACCACCAGGACCGCATCCCCGCCGCGCGGCGCCTCTACATGACCGCCACCCCCCGCCTGTGGGAAGCGGCCCCGCGCACGACGGACGGCGAGGAGGCCGAGGGCGACGAGCTCGGCGCGGCCGACGTCCCGGGCGGCGGGGAGGTGCTGGGCGGGCGGCTCGTCGCCTCCATGGACGACGTCGAGCTGTACGGGCCGGTCCTCCACGAAACCGGGCTCATGGAAAGTGTCGAGCGCGGGATTTTGGCGCGGTTCGAGGTGGATGTGCTGGAGATCCGCGACCCCGCCCCTATCGCCGAGGACGCGTCGCTGGAGGAGCGGCGGGGCCGCCGGCTCGCAGCCCTCCAGGCAGCCCTCCTCAAACACGCCGACGAATCCGGCGTGCGCTCCTACATGACGTTCCACTCGCGGACCCTGGACGCGATGAGCTTCGCGCGGGCGATGCCGGAGACCGCCGCCCGCCTCCACGCCGCAGACCCCGCCGCCTACCCGGCCCGCATCGGGGCGGAATGGCTCTCCGGCGAACACCCCGCCACCCACCGCCGCGACGTCCTCACCCGCTACGCCGAAGGACTCGACGCGGAGGGATGGGTGACCGAGGTGGGCTTCCTGGCGTCCTGCCGGGTCCTTGGCGAGGGGGTCGACATCAGGGGCAAGCGGGGTGTGCAGGCGGTCGTCTTCGCCGACACCCGCTCGTCACCGGTCGAAATCGTCCAGATCATCGGACGGGCGCTGCGCCAAGAGCCCGGCGACGGCAAGGTCTCCCGCATCGTGGTGCCGGTGTTCCTGGAGCCCGGGGAGGACCCCGGCGACATGATGGCCTCCTCCAGCTATACGGGCCTGGTCGCGATCTTGCAGGGCCTGCGTGCACACGACGACCGGGTCATCGAGCGCATGGCGCTGCCCACCACCACCGCGCGCGGGCAGATCACCTCCGTCCTCGCCCTCGACCCGCAGGCCCCAGCCGACAAAAACGACGACCAGGACGACAAGCGCGGCGAGGACGACGGCCAGGAGCAGGACGACGAGCGGGAAACCGCGGCGGCCGGCACCGACGATGACGGCGGCCACGAGCAGGACACCGACGACGAGGACCAGGGCGACGCGGTCCCGGGCATCGCGCCCGTCACCACACCCCTGTTGCGGTTCTCCCTCCCCCGCGACCCTGAGAGCGTCGCCCTGTTCCTGCGCACCCGCGTCCTGCGCCCGGACTCCGAAATCTGGCTGACCGGCTACAACACCCTGCGGACCTGGGTCCAGGAGCACGGACACGCCCGCGTCCCCAGCGACACCACGATCAAGACGGGCGACGTCGGCGACACCTACGCCCTGGGGAGCTGGGTCGCCGAGCAGCGCCGGGCGTTCAAGGCCGGGACGCTCAAGGCGTGGCGGGTCGACCTGCTGAACGAGGTGGGCATGGTCTGGTCGGTGGGCGACGCGGGGTTCTGGAAGAACCTCGGTGCTGCCCGCTCTTACTACGCGGCACACTCCACACTGGCTTGCCCCCGGAACGCGGTCTGGGACGGGGTCGCGCTCGGGCAGTGGGTCAGCAACCTGCGCCGCCCCGGCGGACTGGGCGCCGACCCCATCCGCGCCGAGGAACGCCGCAAGGCGCTGGAGGCCATCGACCCGGAGTGGAACCCCTCCGGGTGGCCGGTCGACTGGCAGCGCCACTACGCCGCCACCCGTGAACTCCTCGGTCAGGAGCAGGGCCTCCCGGCCGGGCTGCTGCCCGGCGTCACGGTGAACGGGTGCGACGTCGGCACCTGGACCACCCGGCAGACCGACCCCGCCGTCTGGGACGCCCTCCTGCCCGAGCAGCGCGAGCGCCTGGAAGCACTCGGGCTCAAGCGCCGGACCGAGACCACCCCGGCTGCCCGCGCCGGGAAGAGCGGGAAGGGTGGGGCGTTCGAGCGGGGCATCACTGCGCTCGCTCAGTACGTCCAGCGCGAGGGACACCTGAAGGTCCCCCGCCAGCACACCGAAACCGTCGTCATCGACGGCCAGGAGCACGAGGTCAAGGCGGGGGTGTTCCTCTCCAACCACAAGAGCAGGCGCAACAAGCTGAGCGCCGAGCAGCGCGAGCAGCTCGCCGCGCTCGGCGTCGACTGGGCCACCGCCACCTGACACCCGGTCCATGAACCCATCGTCCCGCGTCCCCTGGCCCACAGCCCGGGGACGCGAACCGGGCCACCGCCGATCCCCCGGCCCGGACCCTCACCCACAACTCGGAGATGCCAATGCACCCGACGGACGTCCTCGTGATCGCGTCGGCCCTCACTGCGGGCTACCTCGCAGGCCGGCTGCGGCCCTGGCGGCGGCTCGGGGAGTGGGCCGTCGACCAGATCCGTCACACCGGGCCGTGGGTCAGGGGCGGGCGCGGGCGTCAGGCCGCCGTCGTCCTGGCCCACGTTCTCACCGCACCGCGCACCAGCTGGCGCATCCTGCGCACCCCGGCCACCGCCGGGCCGGAAACCGCCCCCGTACGCGACCCCGACTGGGCCACCACCCGCACACCCACCACCCCGGGAGACACCGTATGACCACCGACCACGCGGAACAGAGGATCGCGGCGATTCTGTCGGACCCGGAGGCACAGCGGATCGGAGCACTGATCCAGGACGAGGAGGCCCGGGGTGGGCGGGAGCTACGCGACGAACTCCAGGTGTTCCAGGACCGGTACGAGACCGCCGTACACACGGGCGACATTGCCGTACTCACCCAGGTGTGCGAGGGGAAACACGGCCGATGGGGGCGGATCTGCGTACAGAGCACCGGACACGAAACCCGCACTCCGCACTGGGGCATCACCCCGCACGGCGAGCCGGTCGCCTGGATCGGCAGCGCACCCGATGACGACTGATCCACGACCACCCAGGGACCCGGCGGCCGCGTACGGGGCGGGACCCGACCGGCCGTCGGGCGGGCCGCTGCTAGGCGGGAGTGCGCACGGACGTACGATCCGGGCATGGCCGACATCGACATCCCTCCGCACCTGATCGATCTGGAGTCCGCCGCGTGGGCCGAGCAGCAGCAGGGCGCACTGACGTTCGCGGCTGCGGACGCGGTGCAGGCCGCGTACCGGGAACACGCCGCGGCCACCGGTGTCTCCCGCCTGGATTTGGAGATGGCCGTCAGGCAGGCCGTGCGGCACCCGGAGGAGCCCGCAGCATGAGGAAGGGCCCCACCCGCCGTGGAGTGGGGCCCCGGGTCAGCTGAAACCGTCCAGCACCTCAGCAGGCGAGCGGTCAGACGACCGGTGTGTAACGCACGATGGTGTCCTCGCACGGCCCCTCGGCATACACCTTCAGCGCCTCCAGCTCCCGGTCGTCTACGGTGAGCTGCCAGCGGAGCTTGGTGGCCACCCACTCCCCCACGTACCGGCACTGCGCCTGCGGGGACGGCGGCATCCAATCCGCCGGATCCTGATCCGACTTCTGGCGGTTGGTGCGCGCGGTCACGGCGACGAGGGACGTGTGCGCGCCCTGGTCGTTCGCGTACGCCTCCCGCCGCGCCGCCGACCACGCCGAAGCCCCCGAGTCCCAGGCTTCCGCAAGCGCGACCATGTGGTCGATGTCCAGAGAGCCGGCGCTCGTGACCTCCTGGCCGTCGTAGTACGACACCCACGTGCCGCCGGTCAGCTTGCACCCGGCCTCCACCGTCGGCGCGACGACCGCCTCGGCCAGGAGCACTTCGTTGCGGGTGTTGCACCCGTCGATCTTGTCGTCACCAGAATTCCAGTGCTTGAACTTGGTGCGGGTGTAGCCGGTGCGGTCCTCCTCGGTGACCTCCACCAGACCGACCGCGTCGGCCAGCGTCGTCACCTCCGCCACCGGAGCAGCCGAAGCAGCCGCGTGCGCGGCCGGGGAGGAGAGAAGAGGAACAAGGGCAAGGGAGAGCGCGCCGAAGCCGCGCACAAGGTTCTTGATCACCCCGGCGTTCTACCGGCCGCACCCTGCACCCGGTGAGGCCCTGCGCCTGGTGCTCACCCGCCCGGGGGAAGAGGTTCACCGGAGAAACGCTCCGCCAGGCCCGCCCCGACGAAGTCCGTGGGCCGGGGCCTGGTGCCGGCGGCAGGGCTGCCACCGGCACCAGGGGCCCGAGCCGTACTCCAGGAGACCCGGGCCTGTCCCGCACACCCATACGGCGCGGTCTGCCCCCGACCCTATCCCCGCGTACGGACACACCAACGGGGCCCGTTTACCGAGGAAAGCAGAGGGAACTCCGGCGGTCAGGTCGGGACGGCGACGCTCCCCCGGGGGGCGGCCCCGGCCCAGGGCTCCCCGGTGCGGAACGGCTGCCGGGGGGCCCGCCCTTGCTGCCCAGGTTCAGGGCTGAGGGAGAGCGCCCTGCTCACACACCAGCAGGGCCACTTCGCGGAGCTTGACGTTGTTGTCCTGCGAGTAGCGGCGCAGGGTGTTGAAGGCCTGGTTCTCGGGGATGTTGTGGCGGGCCATGAGGATGCCCATCGCCTGCCCGATCTGGTGGCGGGTGGCCAGGGCCTGTTCCATCTGGGCGTGGGTGCGGGCGGCGGACAGGGCGACTGCAGCGTGGGAGGCGAGGATCACTCCGGCCCGCTCGCTCTCCTCGGTGAAGGCTCCGGGCCGGCGGGAGTAGAAGTTCAGCGCGCCGAAGTCCTCGTCCTCGGTGTACAGCAGGAAGCCCATCATGCTGCCCACCCCCCACTTCCGGGCCTCGGCCACGAAGTCGGCCCACCGTGGCTCCGCCTCGGTGAAGTCCGCCATCCTCAACACCCGCTCCCCCGTCGAAGGGTGGGCAGCGTCGAAGCACGGCCCCTGGCCCAGCTTGCGCTGGAGCTGGTCCAGTTCCGCCACCCACGGCTCCGTCGGAGCCAGCGACACGCATTCTGCGCTCAGCACGAGGATCCCCGCCGCGTCGCACCCCGCCACCAGCTTGGCGGCCGACTCGGTGATGCGCCCCAGCGTGGCGTCCACCGAAGGCTGCTCCAGCAGATCATGCGCCATGTCGCCTATCTGCTCCGCGAACCCCTGCCAGTCCATGCCTTTCACTCCTCTGCTCCGGCACTTCTGACCAGGGTTATCTTGCCCGGCAACAGATCCTCCTAGCACCTGGCCGGACAAGATCACACGCGTCACGGCCGGGTCAGCACCCTGTCCGGGCGGCATACCGCGCACGGCTGCGCACCGCCGACCAGCTCGGCGCGGGCGCGCTCCGCACTGACCGGCACCAGCGACCGGCCCCGGCCCCCGGCCCAGCAGCCACTCCGGTGGACCTGAGGGACAGGGACCCGATACCGCCCTCCGCGAGGCCCAAGGCAGGCGTCCGCGCCCTTCGCAGCCCAGCGGCGGACCGCGGCGGAGGCGGACGGCGGCAGCGACTGTCCAGTGGTCCCACCTGGACGGACCGGCCCTGGCGATCGTGCGGCGGCTGACCGTTTCGGGTTCAAGGGCCGCTGGAGACGGAGTCGCCCGGAACGCAGCGCGTTCCGGGCGGCATGCTTATGAGAAAGAGGCCCTGGCCGTTTCAGGCCGCGGTGGGCGGGTCCACCGATTCGGCGGCGCGGCGGTACTCGGCGTTGATCCGTTGTGCTTCTTGAAGCTGGTCTTCGAGGATGACGATGCGGCAGGCGGCCTCGACCGGTGTGCCGTGGTCGACGAGTTCGCGGGCGCGGGCGGCGATGCGCAGCTGGTAGCGGGAGTAGCGGCGGTGACCACCCGCCGAGCGGAGCGGGGTGATGAGGCGGGCCTCGCCGATGGCGCGCAGGAAGCCCTGGGTGGTGCCGAGCATTTCGGCGGCCCGGCCCATGGTGTAGGCAGGGTAATCGTCGTCATCGAGCCGGTTGAACGAGTCGTCTGCGGTCATCGCACCTCTCTGGGTAACACGTGGAGGGGCCCTGGTGCCTGTGGCACCAGGGCCCCGAAGGAACTGCTACACCATCTGCCGGCCCTGGTACTGCGCCGACCTTCTGTTTCCGCCGACCCGACCTGAGCTTTAGTTTCGCCGGGTGTGCGGGGATCGCGGTTGCTTGACCGGAGACCACCTCACTAACGATGTCCTGCGGTACCCGGACTCGCGTGGCGTCCGGGCGATCCTGATGGTGCCTGGTTCCTCCGTTCTTCCTCTGGATGAATCACTTACCAAACGGGAACTGCGTACTGCTGGTGATGCGAACTGCTGGTGGCCTGTCACAGCGCCACTTCGGCAGCCAGCCCCGTCGCCCGTCACGCGTCTGCTCTGGCTTAGAACCCCACTGCCGAACTTCCCGGTGCGCGCGCCCGCAGCCGACGCCTTCACCGAGGTGCTGCTCACTTGCTTGCACTGCGGTACTGCACTTACTGGGTACTGCTTAACGGCGGCCCCTGATCACTGCGGGCCACCCGGTCCGGTCGCCAGTCCCGTCGCCGTCCTGCAACAACCCTGGCTTCGAAACTCCGCCACCGCACCGTCCTGCCAACTGCACCTACTGGTACTGCTGCCCGCCAGTTCGTCTCTGCCGGGCCCTGCTGACTTCCTTGACTACGAGAGAAACCATAGCCACACGATCCTCCAATGTCTACTCCAGCCAACATAGATTTTCGTGTGCTCGGCGGCGAGGTAATCGGCCTCCAACAGCTACAGCGCCGGGGTTCAAGGGCCACAAGCCGGGCAGGAGCACCCCGCAGACAACCAACCGGGCAGGACGACGCAGAAGGCAGGGTGACCGATGGACACGATGAGCGTCACGGTCGCACCCGCGCAATCGACATCCGCCGCCGGCGCACGCGCCAGCACCCGGGACTTCCTCGCAGGTCTCTCACACCCGATCCCGGCCGAGGCCGCCGACACGGTGCTCCTGGTCGTGTCCGAACTCGTCACCAACGCCCTGCGCCACGGCGGCGGCACCTGCACCCTGGACCTGACCGCACACCCGGACACCATCGAAGTAGCCGTGCACGACGGCAGCCCGCAGGCACCACGTATGCGCACCCCCGACCTGAGCGGCAGGACCGGCGGCTTCGGCTGGCCCATGGTCAACCGCCTCGCCCGCACCACCTCGGTCACCCCCGGGCCCTCCGGCGGCAAGACCGTCCGCGCCCTCCTCCCCCGCTAACACGACCGATTCGACCCTCACCGGCCCGCGACGGCCCCTCCCCCACCCCGGCGGCCTGGCCTCCGCACCGGCCCGGCGGTCACGGCCTCCGGAGGATCCTGTCCGGGCGGCACACCGCGCAGGCCCGCGTACCTCCGGCCAGCTCGGCGCGGGCGCGCTCCGCGGTGACCGGCCGCAGGGCCCTGCCCGTGGCCCAGCAGTCGCCCTGGTGGACCTCAGCGGCCGACGTCCCAACGCCGGTCTCGGTGATGCCCCAGTCAGGCGTCCGCGCACGGCGCGGCCCGGCGGCGGGCGGCGCAGGCGCGGCCGTGGGTGCCGGGGCCGGCTGGGGCTGCGCCTGCTGCCGCTCGACGGCCGCGATCCGCGTACGGATACGCGCCAGGTAGTGGACCGCCCACGTCTCCAGCGTCCGCAGACGCGCCAGGTCAGGGGGCAGGTCGTCGTTCATACCGGTCTGCTCCTCCGCCGGGTCCCCGGCTCCGCAGCCCCGGTCGCCGTGCGGGCGGCTCCTCGACCAGGACGCACGTGCTCCAGTCCCGGCCGGTCCGGGTGATCAGCCCGCGCGCTTCGAGCCGGCCGAGCTGATGGGCGACGGAACTCGTGCTGGAGAGACCGACCCGCGCCCCGATCTCCCGCACCGTGGGCCCATGCCCGTGCTCGGTGAGCCACGACCGGATGACCGCCAGGACCGCTTCCTGCCGGGCGGTGAGAGGGCGGGGCTCGCGCCTCACGCCGCCTCCGTCCGCCGGTCCCCGGCCGTCATACGGCGCAGCTCCACCCGCGCCGCAGGCGACCACCCGGCCGGAGTCGACCAGAAGGGGTGCCACTCGATCCGGACCGACAGCAGGAGCAGGCGGCGGCGCAGCTCGGTGGCATGACGCGGGCGTGGTGCGGCGAGGGCGCGGTAGGTGGCGTGCCACTGCTGTTGGGCTGCGATCAGGTCGTCGGGGAAGGGGAAGCGGTCCATCCACTAATTAGATCGCATGTTCGAATTCTGGGGCCAGTCGAGTCCGCCCGGCCCCGGCCGTCGGGGGTCACTTGAGCGTGACGCAGGCTTTCGTGGTCAGGCCCCGGAACTCCACGCAGAGCTTCGTGTTGCGCGGGTACTTCGGGCCGGTGTGCCCGTCCCGTCCCCAGGACGTCTCCACGTGGCTGCCCACCCGGTGCGCGCGCTTCCAGCTCCCGCCCGTCTTCCAGGTACCGCCGGGCTTCTTCACCAGCCACCGGGCCGTCCCGGAACGGACACCCTCCCGGGACGCGTACACCCAGCCCACCCCACGGGAGTCGGCACCACGGCGGTGCCAGTGGTGGACCACAACCCCGGGGCGGCAGCCGGAGCCGGACCCCGCGCAGTCACGGACGCGGGTGTCGACGTACGTCCGCACCGCGGCCGGCTCCGCCGACACAGAGGGAGCGACGGCCACCGGGACCAGGACGACGGTTAGAGCAGCGGCGGGAATGATCTTTCGGTTCATGGACGGCTCAACCCGCCCAGCGGCCTCCACCGTCACGGGCGGCGAGGGCGGTTCACCCGGTCGAGCTCACCTCATACCACCTCGTACCGGCGACGTCCGGCCGCGCCGCCGGCGCTCGGGATCAATACAGCCAGTTCAGCATGCTGGCTGCGCTTCGAGGCCCGGCCGAGTACCCGTGCCACCCGCCCCTAGAAGCGGGTGACTGACCACTGGATGAGATCGGCAGAGCGGTGAGCATGACCGGTTCCCTGGAGGACGAGTCAGGGCCGTAGGGCAGCCGATCAGGTTCTTTGTACCTGGATTCTCTGCGTGCCGTGTGTGCCGTCGATCGGTCTGGTGGTCAAGGTGGCTGCACGCGCACAGGCCTATGACACGAGGAGAACATTCATGATCCGTCGTATCGCGATCACCCTGGCGGCTGTCGCCGCAGCCGGCTTCGTCGCCGCAGCCCCGGCTTCCGCGAACGACTGGGACGCCCACGCCGGCGGCCACGCAGGCATCGAGGCCGGCTGGGCCAGCGGCGAGTACCAGAACCTCGGCGGCCCGTACGGGATCACCACCATCAAGGGGCAGGCAACCTACTTCGACGCGGAGCGCGGCTGGATGGTCCGCTGACCCCGAACCCGGGCACACACAACTCCATAGTTCCAGATGCGGGTGAAGGGCTTGCGCCATTGCGGCACAGGCCCTTCGCTCATGCTCCCGACGAATCAGCGCCGACCGCCGGAGTAAGCGCCGCGGGGATGGGGCCGTGCACGTCCCTTGCCCATCATCCCCATGCCCAGGTGCGGTGACGGCGGGCGGTCGCGATCAGGGGCTTCGAGGCCTTGGGGCGTGGCTGGAGCCGGTTGCGGATGCGGGCGGGGGTGGTGTCGGTGGCGATGAGGGTGCGGATGTGGTCGGTGAAGTCGGAGTCGGTCGGGGGTTCTGAGGGCACCGAGGATGCGCAGGGCGGTTGGCAGCAGGCTCGCGTTCGTGGTGGAGACCTCGTTGAGCGCGGTGGTGACCGCGGAGGGGACGGACGTTCGCCCTGGCGGGCGTGGTGGTGGGGCTGCGGACGACCGTGCTGGACGCTCGGCACCGGTTGTCGGTGCGCGTGGGGCCGGTCCGCTCGTTCGGCGATCCGCGCGGCACGTTCGTCCTGGCCGGGGCCGTGGTCCTGGCCGCCCTCCTGGCCTGGTCCATACCGCTGCTGGTGCCGGTGCTGCCCGGCTCGCTCGCGTTCGCCGCGACTTGGTCGACCCGCGCGGGCCGGGCGGCACCCCGCCGGGCGGCTGAGTCTCCGGCCGACGGAGCCGCGGGGCGGCGAATCGGTGGCCCGCCGCCCTGCCGGTTCGCTCCTCCGGTTCGCTTCCAGGCGGCGGGCGGTCCGGCTTCGGCCGCATCGGACTACGCCGGCGGCGGGGCCGGGCGTCGCCGCTCGTGGTGCCGACGCGCCTTGAGCCGGTTGCCGCAGGTCTTCATGGAGCACCAGCGTGCGGTGTTCGCCCGGCTCCGGTCCAGCAGGAACAGACGGCACTCGCTGTTCGCGCAGGGTCGCAGTCTGCCCGGGGACGACGTCTGGAGGCGCGCCCACTCGAGGACCAGCTCGACGGCCAGGCGGCGCTCCGCCTCGACGTCCACGACCCATTCCAGACGGGCGTCGGCGAGGCGGGGCACCTTGCGTACACCAGTCAGCAACGGGAGGAGGACGTCCGGGTCGCTCTCACCGCGCACGACGGCCTGAAGCGTGTCGCGGATCGTCCTGAGCCACTCCCGCTCCGCGGCGGCACCCTCTCCCCCGTGCTGGATGGCCCACCGGCTCAGCTCCGGTCCGTCCAGCCACAGGTCGACCGGAGCGCCGTCGCGCACCGGTGTGCTGTTGAGCGCTTCGAGAAGTGTGTCACCGGTTGCCATGATCCTCCTTTGACACATAACCACATTGCCGCGCTTGACAGGTTACACCTCGCGAGGCAACCTTCGAAAGGAGAGACCTAACCAGCAAAACAGATTGAAGGGGTTAATCATGGCCGAGGTGCGACACCGCTTCACCACCGTGCGAGGACACCGGGTCTTCTACCGGGAAGCCGGCCCCGCCGACGCTCCCACCGTCGTCCTGCTGCACGGCTACCCGACGAGTTCACGCATGTTCCGGCACCTGCTGCCCGCACTGGCCGACCGGTTCCACGTCATCGCCCCGGACCACCTGGGCTTCGGGCAGTCCGCCACGCCGCCGGCCGCCGACTTCGACTACACCTTCGACGCCCTGGCCGAGGTGACCGAAGACCTCCTGGGCCAGCTGGGTGTGGAGCGCTACGCGATCTACGTGCAGGACTACGGAGCCCCGATCGGCTGGCGCTTGGCACTGCGCAACCCCGACGCCGTCACCGCGATCGTCTCCCAGAACGGCAACGCCTACGACGAGGGGTTCGTCCCCGAATTCTGGGCCCCGGTCTGGGCGTACGCGCAGTCGCCGGGCTCTTCGACGGAAGCCGCCCTGCGGGGCGCGCTGAGCGAAGAGGCGATCCGCTGGCAGTACACGCACGGCGTCGCCGAGCCGGAACTCGTGGACCCCGACACCTGGGCCACGGACCACCGCGAGATCTCACGCCCCGGGCTCGACCGGATCCAGCTCGACCTCTTCCGCGACTACGCCACCAATCCGCCGCTGTACCCTCGGCTGCACGAGTACTTCCGCACCCGCCAGGTCCCGCTGCTGGCGATCTGGGGAGCAAAGGACGAGATCTTCGGTCCCGACGGAGCCCGGGCATTCGCGAAGGACCTGGAGAACGCCCAGATCCAGCTGATACCGGACGGGGGCCATTCCCTCCTGGAGAGCCACCTCGACACCGTGGCCGACGCGATGCGCACCTTTCTCGGACAGCACCTGTCACCGCGAGCATGAGCGAACGCGCTCCGTGGAAGGCGGCCGCCGCCCCGTCGCGCCGTCGGTCAGCTCCCTGACCGATCCCCAAGTGGACGACCCTTGCCGACCGGATCCCGGCGATCCGGGGAGAGGACGGGATCGTCGAGCTGAGCACCCTGCTGAGCAAGCGGGGAGTGAGTGTCGAGGCGTGCCTGCTGTCCGTCGCCGACGCCGAGATCTTCGTCCGGCGCGGTACCCCCGGTTGCTCCGCCGTGTCGTGATCGAGGCGCTGGACCCGGGCCCCGCTCAGGCCATCTAGAGCGCGGCAGCCATGGAACGGATCGTGACGGAGGCGAGGGTGTCATGGGAGCAGGTGCACTACGCGGGTACGGCATGGCCACGCGGAACGTCTGCCGCCGGACGGCCACGCGAGGCCACGGCATCCGCGTCGGCATCGAAGACCCGGACCGTCTGCCGGACGGTCGCCCCGCGGAGGGCAACCTGGACCTGTTCCACGCCGCATGCGACCTGCTCTGAAGAACCCGGGACGCAGCGTGCCCGGTTCAGCCTTCGCTCGCCCGGGTCGCCACGAGGAGCGATGTCCTGAGCCCTGCGGGCCAGGACATCGCCTTCAGCCAACCGGCTCTCGCGAACTCTCCCTGGGAGCGGGGTGTCTTCTCGCCCACCCACCGAGGTTCGATCGCCAGAGGGTCGACCCCCTCGCCAGAAGCGACCTCGTAGCGGGAGCAGGAAAAACGTGCGCCGCTGGAACAGGCCGCTGTCCGGGCTGGGTGGGTCGAGGCGGCGTCCTGGAACACCGGCGAATTTTACTGGGGCATCTGCCACGGGTGGACGCACGTGACGAGCTCGGGGTGGTAGAGCGTGCCCGGGCCGCACTGGAAGTCGAAGCGCGTGAACTCGCCGTCCTCGAAGCTCACACAGCGGTAGAAACGAGACTGATCGTCCGGGTTGGGGAAGAAGCCTTCTTCCGTGCAAGCCGGAGGCTCGTCGGCGGCTTGAGCCGGGGCGGAGTATGCGAGGCCGGCAAGGGCGAGCAGCAAGGCGGCCGCAAAGTGATGCGTACGGGTCATGCCGTGCAAACGATCTCCGCAACCCTGGGTTGCGCCCCGGACGAGTGAGGCGGACTGGAATTGGCAATCTCGCTCCGAACCGCATACCGGCCACCAGGCGGCCGAGCTCCCAGGTCTACGGCCGTCCGCTGTTTACCGGCCTCGATGTCCTTGGCGCGAGACCCCTGGGTGCGCCCCCAATGGGCTGCGGGGGAAAATCGCGGGATTGACTTCGGACAAGCCTGAAATCCGGCCCACTCGCCTCGCGTGCCGTTCGGCGGCACAGGGGAACAGGCAGGAGCCGGCGAGAAGGGCGGCGTCGAACGAATCGGAAGGCATACTCCACTTACGTAGATCGTTTCCTGTCCATGAACACAGAACTGAATGTCTTTCCGTTATAGGCGCCTGCTCGGTGCTGCGTTGCCGTCGCAACCGTCGCCACCACTGATGCTTTCACCGCTCCGCAAACTCCTGAAACTCCTGCCGCTGCCTCGCAGACGGTGACGTTCGACCAGCCCGACGAGCAGGCCTTGACGGTGCTCGACGGGTAGAGCGGATCACGGTCAGTGTGTGGGGCCGAGAGCGGCAGGTCGGGCGGCACGGGGGGCGCGGGTGGCAACGGTGGGGCCAGCCCGTCGGGCAGCGCCGGATACGGCAAGGGCGGTGACGGAGGCAACGGCAGGCAGGCGTCCCCGCCCTCGCGGCTCAGCGGCAGGCCGCGACGGAGGCGGCCGACGGCGAGTAGAGGATCGGGAGGGGCAGCCGGTCGTCCGGGCCGAGGGCAATCCAGTGTCGGGCGGCGGAGTCGGAGAAGGCGATCCGGGCGCGGCGCCACGCCCGGATCAGCGACGAGGCACGTTACGTCGCCATGGCTTCCGACGCTCGGCCCGGGGCGCAGGAAGCCCGTGCCCGTCCGGGCACTCCTGCCTGCGCCTCACCGTGCGCTGACCGCGCCGCGCAGCGTCCAGCGGATCAGGTCGTCCACGCCGTGGCGTGCGACGAGTCCGTCGCCGGTCGCGTGGAGGCCGGTGTGGACGATGCTCCACACCATGCACTGAATCCACCGGGCCGGGACCGTGACATCGAGTTCGCCCTCCCGCTGCCCTCGCTCGATCTCCGCGACCAGGAGTTCGTCGACGGCGCTCGCGACCGAGGTATCCGCGTCCGAGGACGTCCTCGGCCGCCCGGGCCGCTCCTACGCGCAGTGGGCCCGCGACCACGCCTCCGACTTCACCCGGACCGCCGGCTGAACCGCCGGACCCGGCCACGACCGAACCGTCACACTCCACCCGGCGGCCGCTCGCCCACCGACGCCGCCGCGGAGAAACCGACCCGGCACATCCTCTCCCCCGACCCGAGCCTCAGTCGGGCTGCGCATCCAGATGAGCGACGACGCGGCTCGAAATCCTGGTGAGCGTGTCCAGCTCGTCCTTCGTCAGCGCGTCGATGAACAGTCGGCGGACGTGCTCGACGTGAAGAGGCGCTGCGCCTTCGATCGCCTGATATCCGGCCGGGGTGGCAACGATGAAGGAACCGCGTCCGTCATCGGGGCACTCCTCCTTGGCCACAAGGCCGCGCTTCGCCATCCGCCCCACCTGGTGGGACATACGGCTCTTCTCCCACTCCACCAGGTTCGTCAGGTCCATGAAGCGCATCCGCCCGCCGGCCTCGGTGAGCTTGGCCAGCACGATGAAGTCGGCCGCGGACATGCGGGAGTCGGCCTGGACGTAGCGGGAAAGACGTCCGATGAGCTTCTCCTGCATGCGGATGAAACCGTCCCAGGCGGCCTGCTCCTCCGGCGTCAGCCAGCGCGGTGTCGCGTTCATGGATCAAGCGTATCGAGGGCGTCGGCGCGCCCTCCACACCGCTGACTCGGCTGGTGCCGGCGATTGCCCGGAACATGCCGATCTGCTCGCGTCGTTGGTGTTCTTCATGCCGTGCGGCTTGTGGTGCCTCTCACACGGAGTCCCGGCCGGGCGGCCGTACGTCGGCGGCTCAGGCAGGTCGAGCTGGGCTCGCGCTGCCAGACCGGCGACGGGCTGCAGGCGTCGGCGGGGTCCTGCTGCCGCTCGCCTCGTCCAGGCTGTCCACTACGGTCACTCGTCCGCCATCGCCTGGATCGGGGTCGGGCATGATCGATTCCGGGTCGACCAGGTGGACCTCGTGACCGTCGAGCGTCAGTCGGCGTGCGATCTCCAGCAGCATGCGCCGAGCCACGTCATCGATGGAATGGACCCGTGTGAGGTCCAGAGCGACCCTGGTTTCCGGGTACGAGGTGTTCACGGCTTCCCGGATGACTCTCTCGGCTCCGGCGAAGCCGATGCCGCCCTGGAGCTGAAGAACCCGGAGGGCGTCCGGTCCGCTGCCGAGGACATGGTTGGTTCGCAGGGCCGCACGCGCGGTGGCGGGGACCTCCATCACATGCAGACCCATGTCCGAAGAAAATCGTTCGAACAGTGACACCCCACGAACGCTGTTCCCGTGGCTGTCCAGTCGCGGCGAGAACGTGGCGATGCCGATCTGTCCGGGGAGCGCACCGATCAGGCCTCCGGCAACCCCGCTCTTCGCGGGGATGCCGACCTGGGTGCCCCAGTCACCGGCCGCGTCATACATTCCGCAGCTGAACATGACGCTCAGCACCTGGCGGACCACCGGTTCCGGCACCACCTGCTCGCCCGAGAGGGGGTTCGTCCCGCGGTTCGCCAACGTCGCGGCCATCATGGCCAGATCGCGGGTGCTGACGAGCACGGAACACTGGCGGGTATAGCCGTCGACGACGGCCCGCGCGTCCTCCACGAGGATGTCGTGGCTGCGGAGCATGTGCGCGATAGCGAGATTCCGGTGGGCGTGTCTCATCTCCGACGCGTATACGGCCTCATCCGTTCTCAGTCGACGTCCCGCGAAGGCCGAAAGGCCGTCGACCACGCGTTCCACCCGCTCGGTCGCGTTCAGTCCCTCCGCGCCGGCCAGGGAGTGAACGGTGATCGCACCGGCGTTGATCATCGGATTGCGGGGCCGCCCGGTGTCGCTTTCGAGGGAGATCTCGTTGAACGCTTCTCCGGACGGCTCGACACCGACCTTGGCGATCACGGGGTCGAATCCGCGGTCCGCCAACGCCAGCGCATACACGAACGGCTTGGAGATCGACTGAATCGTGAACTCGGTATCGATGTCACCGGAGCCGTAGACCTCTCCGTCAACCATGGCGAAGGCCGCGCCGAGGCGATCGGGGTCCGCTGCCGCGAGTTCGGGTATGTACGCCGCCAGCTCCCCGGACGTGTCCGGGTGCACCGCCTCCAACACCTCGGTCAGGTAGTCGGGAATTATTGACTGCATTCGTCATCCTCCATGGAAAACGGCAACCTCAGGGCGTTGCGAATGAATCCTGCCCGCGCATCACCGACGTGTCGGATGCGCAGTCCTGCACTTCACTTCGCGCGGCGCGTGTGATCAGTCTGATGTCATCGGGCAAGGGGTCACGGAAGGCGCCGCCTGCCGCCAGGAACTCCTCGCCGTGCAGGCGCAAGTGGCGAGCGAGCCCTCTGCCCGTCCGCCGGACAGCGCGTCGACCGTGGCGAACCGCTGGAACACCCCGACCGGTTCGTCCGAGGACAGGACGGTCACGCCCGACGCGAGCCGGATGCGCTTCGTGACGGTGGCGAAACCGGCGAGTACGGTCTCGGGGCTGGAGATGGCGAACTCGGGCAGGTGGTGCCCGCCCAGCGCGACCACCTCGATACCGGCCTCGTCGGCGAGGAACGCTTCGGCCACCGCGGCGCGGATCGCCTCCGCGTGCGAGACGATCGCGCCCCGGTCGTTGCGGGGCAGGTCTCCGAAGCTGTCGATTCCGAACTCGATGGGCGAAGCATCCATCGTGGGCCTTCTTTCAACGCTTACGCGGGCTCAGCGCGAGATCGCACGCCGCTGCGAGCCGAGGTCGGGCCTGCCCACACGGGGAGCCGCCCGATCACAGCCCCGTCGGGCGCCGTCGCTCCCCGCCGATTAAGTTGATTCATCAACTCTGTCATTTTATTGTTTATACGTCAATAAAGAGGGCGAGCAGCGAAGAGTATTCGCACGTCAGCGACCTGGCGGGGGTCCGCCATCGGCCCGGCATTCAAGAGAAGGAGACGCCATGCCCCATCCGTTGGTCGGCAAGAGCTACAGGTCGAACTGGGACCGCTCAAGGTGAACTTGCGCCACCGTGACGCATGTGGAGGACTTCGCGAACGCCACGGTGTACTCCGACGTCACCGTCGACGGCACCCTCTACAACTTCGTCGGAACCATCAAGGAAGCATGATCACGACGCCGGCGCCGTCGGCCCGGAGGCGTCGCGCTCGCCGAGCTCCGCATCCGGAGAGTTCTCCATGGGAGCCAGGCGTTCGTTGAGGCCGGCGATGACCGTCATGTCATCCTCCAGGGACAGCATGGCGACCATCGTGAACAGGACGGAGTGTGCGTCGTCGGTGAGCGGCTGCGAGTCGGCAGACCGCGCGTCCGGCTCGGTCCCGCCCTCGTCGCTCATAGCGTCGCCTCTGCCGGCGGCTCCGCCTGCTCCGCCACGATGACGGTGCAGCGCACCCGCGCAGACCCGGGCGCCTCCACCTCGCCCCGCACATCGTGCGCGGGGAGTCGTGCCTCCGCTGTCCGGTCCACAGCCTTCGGACTCCGCCGTACCGTCTGCACGGCCGGCTCGCGCTTGAGCGCTCTCACCGTGAGGTTCCTTCCCATCACATCGTGCGGATCGTGTCCGAACCGCAGTGGTTCCTCGGCCACCGCGAGGCCCCGCACCAGGGCGAAGCCCCCGTCGACACCACTGTGGCGAGCGGCGCGCAAGAGGGAACCGGGGCGATCGGCAGGGGCTTCTGCCGGCCCACGGCCTCGTGCCGCACGGTGCGCGGCGAGCCGGTCGGCCAGGCACTCGACCCCGGCCCCGGCGAGCGGTGCCTGGTGCGTGATGAGCAGGAGCGTCGTGGCTCCGTCGCGGAGGGCGCGATCCAACTCCCGATGGTCATCGCGTCTTTCGGCGTCGTGTCCGATCGCCGGTTCGTCGAGGAGCAAAGCATCGGAGTCGCCGAGGAGTGCGAGGACCGGCTCCGGTCAGCGCCTCTGGAGGAGCCTGGTGGTCGAGATCCCGGCCACCTTGTCCGTACCGAGCGGAGAACGCAGTTGACCGCGTGCGACCGGGAAGGCGGCGCCGCGAACAGCCTCGTCCCACCGGCGGACATTGTCCGCGGCTTCCCGGCCTCCATCACGTTCTGAGTCATGGGTCCAGAATCGCCCTGCGCATACCCGTGCGGCAGGGCGAGCTGTCACGGCTCCCGGTGACTGCTGTCATCGCCTCGAATGACAAATGTCAGGAGGCGGAGGCTGCAACCGGCTACCTGGGCGACCAGCGGGGCGTGGAGGTTCCGTCCCACCTCATGGGGTCGTCCTCCAGCGCGGTACGGTCCCACTCTCCGAGCACCGCGGCGGCCTCGTACGTGGTGTGCAGGAACTCGGCGGCCGCGCGATCGGGGTCGGGCGCGGACCGGACGGCTTCGTAGGGCAGCAGGAACTGCTTGAACTCGGGGCTGAAGTAGGCACCTTCCGGACCGACGGGATGATCGGAGAACCCTTCGGGTTCGGGGTAGGCGTACGCGTAGAAGGCTCCTTCCTCACCGCCGCCGGGCCAGAATCCGCAGCTGGAGAGCTCCCGGGAGTAGCCCTCGACCATGACCCAGTCGCCGCAGTTGGGGGCACCGCCGGGGTGCGGAGGAGCCTGCCGTCCGGAGAAGCGGGTGCAGGCGAGGTCCATCGCTCCCCAGAAGAAGTGCACCGGGCTGACCTTGCCCACGAAGTGCGACCGGAACTCCCCCATGACCCGGTTCGCCTGCAGCAGTTGTCGCCAGAACAGGGTCGCCGCCTCACCGTCGTAGGAGGCGTGATCGCGGTCCTCGGCGAAGGGGATCGCGGGCTCGACCTCGTTGGGGTGCGGATGGATCGGGGCCTCGATCCCGAGTTCGTCGAGCGTGTGCAGGACTTGGGCGTAGAACTCGGCCACCGCCATGGGCCGGAGCGGGAAGCCGCGCACGCCACCGTCGCTGCTGCGGACTTCGAGCCGGTGACCGACGAAGTCGAATTCGATCTCGAACGCCCCGGAGCGGTACGGGATCGTCGACGTCGTCAGTCCGCGGGGGCTGACGTACAGCGTCACCTGCCACCAGTGGTTGACGAGTGGTGCGTGGGCCATGCGGATCTTGCCGACGATCTGGGTCCACATGTGCAGCGTGTCGCGGGTCTCGGTCCAGTCGGAGGCCCTCAGGCTCGGCCAGTTCGTGGCAGCTGGTGCGGTCATCGCATCTCACATCCTCGGTAGCGTCTTCAAGCGGGTCAGCGGTGTTCGGGATTGGCGTTGTCGGGGCGGCAGCCGGCATCCCAGGCCGATCGCTGGTTGCCGTAGGCGGGGATGCCACCGGTGTCGCGGATCATCGACGCGAGGTGGAGGAGGTTGTACGTCATGAACGAGATGTTCCGATTGGCGAAGTCGTTCTCCGGCCCGCCGGATCCCTCGTCGAGGTAGGAAGGGCCCGGGCCGACCTCGCCGAGCCAGCCGGCGTCGGCCTGGGGCGGGACGGCGAAGCCGATGTGCTGCAGGCTGTAGAGGATGCTCATGGCGCAGTGTTTGAGGCCGTCCTCGTTGCCCGTGATCAGGCAGCCGCCGACACGTCCGTAGTAGGCGTACTGGCCCTGCTCGTTGAGCACGCCGGAGTAGCCGTAGAGCCGTTCGATGACGCGTCGGGTCACCGAGCTGTTGTCTCCGAGCCAGATCGATCCGCCGATGACGAGGATGTCGGCGGCGAGGATCCGCCGAAGGAGCGCGGGCCACTCGTCGGTGTCCCATCCGTGTTCGGTCATGTCCGGGCGGACACCGGTGGCGATGTCGTGGTCGACGGCGCGGATCTGGTCCACGCTGACTCCGTTCGCCTCCATGATGGCCACGCTGCGGTCGATCACACCCTGGGTGTGGCTGACCTCGGGAGACCGTTTTAGGGTGCAGTTGATGTACATCGCGCTCAGCCCGCTGAAGTCGGGCTTCTCTGTCACGGGAGCGTTCATCGCGGTGGTCCTTCCGGGTGTTCGGTGCTGCCGGCCCTGAAGCCGACTTCTTCGTATCCGGGGTGGCAGGTCGGCAACAGATAGTGCGCCACTACTGGCCTACTCCACTTCCAGGGCCTCCGCACAGGAAAAGACAAGCTTTCCGGAAAGCAGGTCCGGGGGCGACACGACGCGTGCCGCGACTCTTCTTCTAACGGGCCGACGTCGTGGCCGGAGGTTCCCTGGAACCGAACCTGCAAAACCCTGGGCCGCCCCCGTTCACCCTCACGCCGAACCGGGGCTTTCCCCATCACCGTCGGCAATGCTGTCTCCCGTGTCCAGACGGAGAGGCTTTCGTCGCCGAATGCTGCAAATCGCCTCGAACGGCTTGACCGGCCAGGCTCCCTTCGGGCGTCGGCGGTGCGCCGAGTCCGGCGCGACTTGCCTATGCCGCCGTACACTAGCACCGAAAATTGACGTGTCAACTAGATGCTTGCTCACGCCGGGTGACCTGGTCGCTCCTGTCGGCGTCGGGTTGGCCATGATCTTCTCGGCGAGCGTTTTCAACGGAAGGACGGAGTCGACCTTGCCCGCCGAGCTGCGACAATACGAGATCGGCCTCCCACCTCCTCCACCTCTTCCGGCTTGCCAAACCGCGAAGCCTTCGTATTATTGGGCCCGTCAAGTAGTTGCGAGTTCAACTCACCTCCCTGGCCACCCTCGTAAGAGGAATTCAGTCGTGCCGCACGTCAGCTCTCCGGCAGGACGTTCGCGGCATACCCAGCGCGTTGCGGATGGGGGCGGCCGACGAATCCGACATGCGAACGACGTTCACGGTGGCCAACGGCGGAATGACGACCTACGGTCACATCGGAACGGTTGACGTAGAGTTCGTGAAAATTCTCCCGCAGACCATTCTCTTTCCCTGGCATGACGCCGTACTCGATCGTGGCCCTCGCCGGTCGGCCGTACCGGCCGACCGGAACCTTCAAGGAGTCCAGCTTTGTCGAACAAGGAAACCCTGCTCACAGCCATGCGGGAGCTCTTCCACGACAAGGACGTGACCGCTCTGGACCGCTACTGGGCCGAGCCGTACATCCAGCACAGCCCCAACCTGCCTGACGGTCTGGACGGACTCCGCGCCGCGGTGCCGACGTTGGAGGGCTTCCGCTGGAATCCCGAGCGGGTGTTCGAGGACGGCGACTTCGTCATCGCGCACAGCCGGGTGAGCGGCTGGCATCCCGACGGTGACGCGGCGATCGTCGACATCTTCCGCTTCGAGAACGGCCGTGTCGTCGAGCACTGGGACGTCGTCCAGCCGTACGTCGAGGCGGACCTGACCGTCAGCGGCAACCCGGTGGTCTGAAGCAGAAACATCGTTTGACCAGCACGTTCGTCCATCTCGGATAGGGAGAAGAACATGGGGTACGTCACCGTCGGCAGGGAGAACAGCACGCCGATCGAGCTGTACTACGAGGACCAGGGAACGGGTCAACCCGTCGTGCTGATCCACGGGTATCCGCTGAACGGTCACAGCTGGGAGCGTCAGACCCGGGACCTGCTGGAGGCCGGATACCGCGTCATCACCTACGACCGTCGCGGCTTCGGTCGATCATCGAAGGTCGGTACGGGATACGACTACGACACGTTCGCCGCCGACCTGAACGCTCTGCTGGAAGACCTCGATCTCCGGGATGCCGTTCTCGTCGGCTTCTCGATGGGCACGGGCGAGCTTGCTCGCTACGTCTCGCGGTACGGGCACGAGAGAGTCGCGAAGCTGGCATTCCTGGCCTCGCTGGAACCTTTCCTCGTCGCCCGCGACGACAACCCCGACGGGGTACCGCAAGCGGTGTTCGACGGAATCGCGGCAGCGGCGAAGGGTGACCGGTACACCTGGTACACCCAGTTCTTCGCCAACTTCTACAACCTCGACGAGAACCTCGGCAGCCGCATCAGCCAGGAGGCCGTGACCGCGAGCTGGAACGTCGCGACGTCGAGCGCGCCGGTGGCGGCCTACGCGGTCGTTCCCGCCTGGATCGAGGACTTCCGCGCCGATGTCGAGGCGGTCCGCGACAGCGGCAAGCCGGCCCTCATCCTGCATGGAACGGCCGACCAGATCCTGCCCATCGACGCGACCGCCCGCCGCTTCCGCCGTGAGCTGCCCGATGCGCAGTACGTGGAGGTCGAGGGCGCCCCGCACGGGCTGCTCTGGACGCATGCCGACGAGGTCAACGCGGCCCTTCGCGCCTTCCTCGGCTAGGGGGTGTCTGACAATTCCGGTCTGATCAGCGAGATTCGGCTGAGCTGGCAATCCGGAGGTGCGCCGATCGGCTGGGGGGACTGGGCAGTGGCTACGAACGGCGGGCCAGTAGATGGGCGTCGAGGAAGCCCCGATCAGAGGATGGATCGTGGAGCAGCCGGGCGAAGGGATCGAGCCCAGCATCGCCCAGCAGTTCGGCGAGGCGATCCACCGGCCAGCTGTAGGCGGGCGCCACCTTGTGGTCGAACCGGACCGGGTCTTGTCCGTCGGTCCCGAAGAAGGAGACCAGGAGCAGACCGTCCGGTGCCAGGACGCGTACCTGTTCGGCGAGCAGCTCCGGTAGTTCCCCCGGAGGGGTGTGAATCATTGAGTAGTGGGCCAGTACGCCGCCGAGCGCGGCGTCCTCGATCGGCAGGGATTCCATCCGCGCCTCTTGGAAGCGCAGCGCCGGATGGGCCTGCCGGGCGTGGTCGACCATGCCGGGGGCAAGGTCTAGTCCGAAGGCGTCCAGGCCGAGTTCGTGCAGCATGGCTGTCAGATGTCCGGGCCCGCACCCGACGTCCGCTGTCCGCAGGTTGCCCGTCGCGCGCACCAGTTCGGCGAAGGTGCCGATCATGGCCCGGGAGAATGGCTGTGTTTCCAGCCGGTTTGCGAACAGCGATGCGTACAGCTCGACGACACCGTCGTAGGCCGTCCTGGTCTCGTCCTGATGATTCGCCACGGGCAGGGACTCTATAGCCGGTCTGATAATTGATCTTGTGGCAGGTCGAGGTGAGTTGACGGATGCGGCATGGAGGCGGATAGAGCCCCTTTTGCCTCAGGTGGACGGACGGGGCCGTCCGTGGCGTGATCACCGGCAGGTGGTCAACGGGGTGCTGTGGCGGCTGCGGACCGGGGCTCCGTGGCGGGATCTTCCCGACCGGTTCGGGCCGTGGCAGACCGTCTACGAGCGGTTCGCCCGCTGGGAGGCGGACGGCACCTGGGCACGGTTGCTGGAGCACGTTCAGGTCCGCGATGACGCGGTGGGCCTGGTGGAATGGACCGTCTCCGTCGACTCCGCCATCAACCGAGCCCACCAGCACGCAGTCGGCGCCCGCAAAAAGGGGATGTGAACGGGGACGAGCTGGAAGATCCGGGCCGCTCGCAGGCGCGCCAGGCCCTCGGCCGCTCCTGAGGCGGACTGACCACCAAAGTCCATCTCGCCGTCGATGGCCGGGGCCTGCCCCTGTCGATTGTGCTCACGCCCGGCAACGTCAACGACGCGACGGCGTTCGGCCAGGTCCTCGACGGCATCCGCACCCCGCGCCTTGGCACGGGCCGCCCGCGCACGACACCGGACCGTGTGCTGGGTGACAAGGCGTATTCCAGCAGGTCCATCCGCCATCTGCTGAGGCGCCGGGGCATCGCTGCCACGATCCCCGAGCGCCGCGACCAGGCGGCGAACCGCCACCGACGCGGAGCCCTCGGCGTCCGGCCGCCGGCCTTCGACAAGGTCACCTACCGCGACCGCAACGTCGTCGAACGATGCTTCGCCCGCCTCAAGCAGTTCCGCGCGATCGCGACCCGGTTCGACAAGCTCGGCGACCGCTACCGCGCCGGAGTTGTCCTGGCTTCCTTGATCCTCTGGCTCCGCGAGTCCACGGGGTAATCATTTGTCAGACAGGCCCTAGACCAGATCGCCGCTCTGCGGTGGGTCCGTCAGAACATCGCTGCCTTCGGCGGCGACCCGGACCGGGTGACGATCGCGGGTCAGTCCGCCGGTGGCGAGAGCGTGTGCGTCCTCGGGGCGACGCCGCGTGCGAAGGGGCTGGTCGACGGCATCATCGGCGGTGGCGGGGCCTGCATGGGGACGCGCGGCAACACCGAGCGAGGCGATCAGTACGACACCAGGCCGGCGGCCGAGGAAGCGGGGCGGCGCCTGAGCGAGAAGCTCGGGGGCGCCACCGTGGAAGATATGCGCCGCATGCCCGTGGAACGAGTGGTGGACGCGGCCAAGTCGCTGAAGAGCCACTGGCGGCCGTCCGTCGACGGCCTCGTTCTGGACCGGACTCCTGCGGAGATATACGCCGCCGGCGATCAGCTGGATGTGCCCACGCTCGTCGGAAGCAACGCGGACGAGGCCTCCCTCGCCCTGCTGAGCCCCCCGGACGCCGACGTGGCCGGCTACCGGGAGAAGGCGCGTCAGGAACACGGTGCGGACGCGGATCTCTTCCTCCGCCTCTACCCCGGCGACACGGAGGCGCAGGTGCTCGATTCCCTCCTCCAGGCCGAGACCGACAAGATCATGACCCGGGCCATGCGCCAGTGGGGCACCTTGCAGACGCGTACCGGAAAGGCGGACGTCTACTCCTACTACTTCGCGCACGTCCCTCCGGAAGCCGCCCTGAGAAGGTTCGGCGCCTATCACGGAGCGGAGGTGAAGTACGCGTACGACAATCTCGGCAAGGACGGCGACGCCGCCTACGGGCGGCGCTACTACACCCTGCGTGACCAGATGAGCGGGTTCTGGATCAACTTCGCGCGTACGGGAGACCCCAACGGGCCGGGGCTGCCGTCCTGGCCCACCCTGCGGGAGGAAGCCGGGAAGGTGATGAGGTTCGACGGCGGCGGCACCGTCGCACCCAGGCCTCGTCCCGATGCCGTCGACTTCTGGATGCGCTACGACGGGCCTCTCGCGTAGCGCATCCCGAGCCGGGGCCCGCAAGAACACCACTCCTGCGGGCGGTGGGTTTCAGGAGGTGGGCGGATTGCGGCGGGGCGCGAGCGTCGCGTTGGGCAGCTCCGGGGCGGGCAGCCGGCCTCCGGCATACCCCTCCACCGCGCCGAAGCGTTCGGACGCCTCCTCCCAGTCCTTGCGGGCCCGCACGATGTCGTCGTGGCTGCGGCCGATGAAGTTCCACCACATGACGATCTCCTCCTCGAAAGGCGGTCCGCCCAGCAGAATGACGCGGGCCCGAGCGGGAGACACGTTGCGGAGAGTCAACGAACCGATGCCCGGACGCAGGAATCCCAGCTGGGCAGGGCTCAAAGCCGTCCCGTTGAGCTCGACGTCTCCCTCGTCCACCAGGAGGCCGTGCTCGAACGCGGCGTCGACGCCCAGGGTCAGGGAGGCGCCGGCTTCCAGAATCAGCTCCGCGCCGAGCAGCGGCGTAAACGTGCGTACCGGCGAGACCGCTTCCAGCAGAGAACCGAGGAACACCCTGATCTCGGCGCCGTCCTTCCGGATCAGCGATGGCACGTATCGCTGGAAGTCCCGTTCCGCCTCGCGGTGTTCGTCCGGCAGCGCCACCCACAGCTGCACCCCGTGCAGGACGGTGGTGCGAGCAGTGGAGACCTCGGAATGACAGATGCCGCGGCCCCCCGTCATCAGATTGAGCTCGCCGGGGCGCACATGGGCATGGCTGCCGAGACTGTCCCGGTGCTCCACCTCGCCGTCGAACAGCCAGGTGACCGTTTGCAGGCCCGTGTGGGGATGCGGCGGGAGATCCATCCCTCCGCGCAGGGCGACGTCGTCGGGTCCGTAGTGATCGACGAAGCACCAGGCGCCCACGAAACTGCGAGCCCGCTGAGGAAGGGTGCGGCGCACGTTCATGGACCGCGGGCCGCCCAGGGGGACATCACGCGGCGTCAGGATCTCGACGCGGTGGTGGGCGGGTTCGACCGCCTCCGGTCCCCGCGTGCACCGCGTGCTGACGGGTTCACGTTCGACATTGCTCATACTCAACTCTCCAGACATATAGTTTATTGTTCAACGATACTTCGATCGCAAGGAGCGAACAGTGACCATCACCTCGGCATCGAGCCGTAACAAGAAGGTGTTCATCGACAAGTTCGACCCCGAAGCGTTCCGCGCTCTCGCACGGACGGCACAGGCCGCCGGGGCTGCGGCCGCCCGCGTCGGCCTGCCGGTCACCCTGGTGGAACTGGTCAACCTCCGCGTCTCGCAGATCAACGGGTGCGCCTACTGCCTGCGCGCCCATACCCGCGCGGCGCTCGAAGCCGGGGAGAGCCCGCAGCGCCTCGGGCTCCTGGCGGCCTGGCGCGAGACGGAGGTCTTCACCGCCACGGAGCGCGCCGCGCTGGCCCTGGCCGAGGCGACGACCAGCCTCAACGGATCCGCGCGGGGCGGCGCGGCCGCCGCGGCACGCGACGATCTCACCGACGAGCAGATCTCGGCCGTGCTCTGGGTCGCCATCAGCATCAACGCGTTCAACCGCGTGTCGATCATGAGCGGACACCCGGTGAAGGAGGCCTGACACCGGCACGGTCGGCGCCCTCCCCCGTCGACGCCGGAAGGCGGGGGCGCTGACGGCCGTCGGCAGGCAGGGCCGTCCCCTCGGGTGCCCCGCTCGACACCTTCCAGCGATGCGAGGCACACACGCGCCTATTGCACATACATCAACCCTTTTCCCCATCTCCGTCGACAGTACGACTCGCGGGGCCACGATGAAGTAGACGTATCAACTATATTGGCTGCCGATCGTCACACGACACAGGTGTGCAGTCCGAGGGGAGAAGTCAGGCGATGCGGAATCAGACCGTGGCCCAGCAAATGGTGGACGTTCTGCGCCAGGCGGGGGTTGAGCGGATCTACGGCGTGGTGGGCGACAGCCTCAATTCGGTGGTGGACGCGGTGCGCCGTACGGACGGCATCGAGTGGATACACGTACGGAACGAGGAGGCGGCCGCGTTCGCCGCGGCGGCGGAGGCGCAGCTGACCGGCAGGCTCGCGGTGTGTGCCGGAAGCTGCGGCCCCGGAAACACGCACCTGATCCAAGGGCTGTACGACGCACACCGCTCGGGTGCGCCCGTCCTCGCCATCGCCTCGCACATCCCGTCCCACCAGATCGGCACCGGCTTCTTCCAGGAGACCCACCCGGAAAGGCTGTTCACCGATTGCAGCGACTACTGCGAGATGATCAGCACTCCCGGGCAGATGCCCCGGGTTCTGCGGATCGCCATGCAACGCGCCCTGGGCAACAGCGGGGTGTCGGTCCTGGTGATACCCGGCGATGTCGCACACGACAAGGCCGTCAACCCGACGGGAGCCGGCCACCTGGTCACCGAGCGGGGCCGGGTCGTCGCCCCGGCCTCACAGGTGCGGGAGCTTGCCGACAAGATCAACGCGGCACGGAAGGTGATGCTCTTCTGCGGCGCGGGAGTACGGGACGCCCATGCCGAGGTCATGGCGCTCGCCGAGAAGACCGCCGCCCCCGTCGGGCACAGCCTCCGGGGCAAGGAGTGGATCCAGTTCGACAACCCCTACGACATCGGCATGAGCGGCCTGCTCGGGTACGGCGCCTGCTTCGACGCGATGCACGAGGCCGACCTGGTCGTCCTGCTCGGTACCGACTTCCCGTACAACGACTTCCTGCCGCAGGCACGAAGCGTGCAGATCGACCACGATGCCGGCCGCCTCGGCCGTCGCACCGTTCTGGAGCTCGGCGTCCACGGTGACGTACGGGAGACGTTGCGGGCCGTGCTCCCGCTGGTCGAGGAGGAGAAGGACCGCGCCTTTCTGCACCGGATGCTGCGTAAACACGCCCGCTCGCTGGAGGCGGTGGTCTCCCCCTACACCCACGACGTCGAGCGGCACACGCCGATCCACCCCGAGTACGCGGCATCGATTCTGGACGAGCTCGCCTCCGACGACGCGGTGTTCACCGTGGACACCGGGATGTCCAACGTGTGGGCGGCGCGCTATCTGACCCCCAACGGCCGGCGCCGGGTGATCGGTTCGTTCGTGCACGGCACGATGGCCAACGCGCTGCCGCACGCCATCGGCGCACAGTTCGCCGCCCCCGGCCGCCAGGTGATCTCGATGTCGGGTGACGGTGGACTGGGCATGCTGATGGGCGAACTGCTCACCGTGAAGCTGCACGATCTGCCGGTGAAGACGATCGTCTTCAACAACTCCTCGCTCGGCATGGTCAAGTTGGAGATGCTGGTCGAAGGGCTGCCCGAGCACGAGACCGACCACGAGCCGGTGGACTTCGCGGCCGTCGCCCGCAGCGTGGGCATCGAGTCGATCCGCATCGAGCGCCCCGGGGATGTCGCCGCCATGACGGACCGTTCCTGGTCGACCTGGTGACCGACCCCAACGCTCTCTCCATTCCGCCGCACATCTCGGCCGCCCAGATCAAGGGGTTCGCCTTCGCCGCGGGCCGGACGGTGCTCGAAGGAGGCGTCGGCAAGATGCTCGACCTGGCTCGCGCGAATCTGCGCAACGTTCCCCGCCCGTGAACGGGCGTGAGCGGATCCGACCTGCACGATCCGATCGAGGAAAGGCTTCATCGATGGAAGAGACATCGGGACACGAGTCCGGAGCGGCTCCGAAGGCACGCCTCGGGCACGACATGCACGGGGTGGCGACGGACCTGCTCGTACCGCGAGGGCTCGACTCATGACCTCCACTCCCCTGCGCTGGTCCGACACGGCACACGAGGTGCTGTCGGGCGACCTGAACGTCGCGGTCGCCTACGTCACCCCGGCCGGCGGCGCCGTCGTGGTCAGCGTCTCCCCGCTCGGTCTCACCGACCGAGCGGCGGGCCGGATCGGTTTCACGACCTCGCTCGGCTTCCCCAAGAAGCTGGAGCGCATCCTCCGCGATCCCCGTGTCGCGCTCGCCTACCACACACGCGAACACGGATTCGCGAGCCCGGAGGACTTCGTCCTCGCCCAGGGCGACGCCGTGGTGGACATGCGCCCTTCGCCCCAGCGGCTGGACGACGTCCTGAATGCGTCCGATCGCTTCTTCGGCCCGGGAAAGAGCGGCAGGGCCTGGGACTGGCTGCTGCACGAGTACCGACGAGCCCGGGTGTACGTCGATGTCGACGTCAGGAGGATGACCACCTGGCCCGACCTGGCCGCCTGCGGGCCGCAGGAGGTCACCGGACCCGCTTGGCCGGACGCACCCGCGGAACAGCGGGCGCCCAGGAACGGCACAGCACCTCGCGTCGACGTCGCCGAGCTCTCACGAAAGATCAACCCCCTTCCGTACCGGCTGCTGGCCTACCGGGGAGCGGACGGGTACCCCGTCGTGGTGCCCGTCGAGATCGTCGGGCGTGACCACACCGGGTTCCGGCTGCTGTCACCTCCGGGTCTGCTTCCGCCCGGCGGGAGACGCGCAGGCCTGCTCGCGCACTCCTTCCGCCCGCAGAACGTCGGTCTGGCCATGATGACCTTCACCGGCTGGCTGACGGCCCAGGGCGGGACGGAGGCTCGCTACGCCCCCCACACCTCCACGGCGTTGGCCGCCCCGCCGAACAGAACCGTCCAGGCCCTGGGCAACGGAATCCTGGCCAAGCACGGCGTGTGGCGGGCCGGACGCGACGGTACCGGCGAACGGCTGCGCACGCTCGCCGGTCAGCAAGGTCAGCGAGACCGGCAGGAGAGCTGAGGCCGACCGGACGCTTCGACCGGCGTTCGGCGTTCGGCGTTCGCAACGCTGCGGCGGTACGGGGTCCATGACCGCGGATCCCCCTCCCAGAACGCCTTCCCACCCCCGCCCTACCGTCCTGCCGCGTTGCAAAGTGGACCAATTGGTCAGTAG